>CAZIGG010000265.1:0-1564 GCA_964538575.1 uncultured Roseivirgaceae bacterium | reverse complement strand
CCATTGAACTACGCCCGTTTTTGTTGGTTCCGGGCGCATTTAAGGCAGATTTCGCTTCAGGCCCCTAACCCCCTTGAACCCATCAAATTATGCTATCCACCCACTCCAAGTCCAAAAAGGACTGCAAATTTAGAAGAATTTTTGGTAAAAATGAAGTGGGTATAAAAAAAATCCGTAGCGGGGTAGCTCTGATTATCAGGTAATTACAAGAATCCTGGGAAAGAATAGATTAAAAGCGGGTCGTGTTGAGGACGGGTAAAACCAGACTTGGCGCAAGCTTTGTGGCTGAATATTTTGCAAAACCTTGGGGACTAAACTTACGGCAGGTTGGGAGCATATTACTTACCCCGTATCACCCGCACAAATAGTATAAGAGATACTTACGAGAGCGTGTATGAATAATCACTCCAGGGTTCCCCGCAGGCGCGGTGTACACCGGTAGGTGTATGTAAACGTCTGACTCGCTCGCACTAAACGCATTGGGTATCCGTCTGAATTGTAGCGGTACGAATATTTCGTTGCATACTCCTCGCCATCGGCCGTGATAACGATTTGCTTCGTCACGTTATTCTCCCCGAGAGAGCCATCCTGGAACACATAGTTGAACGGAAGTGTTTCGTGCGGCCAGGGTACCGGGTTGTTGTCGTACTCGAACCGGAACGTGCCCGGATCGAAACCCATGTTATGAATAATAACCTCGGTGGCATTGCTCCCGGTATAGCTGTATTGCTCCGTACGCATAACATTATCAAAAGTGTAGTACGTTATTTGTGAGATCAGATCATCACCGTTGTATTCCAGCGCAAGGGAATCTGGCGAGCTGTCCGTAAAATACTTGATCACATAGCCTAGCCGATTGGCTTCGTCATACACGTAATGCTCTTTATATCCGTGCTGGGTAAGCATCCATTCCAGCTTCCCGCTGGCGTTGTAGGTAAAGTGCACAATGGTGTCCCCCTCAAACACATATTCCGAAACCTTGTTATCCGCATAATAAAACACCTGCGTACCGCTGTAGGTATCAAGGTAATATTGATCGCATTCCAATTCGGGTTCATCATCATGATCATCGGAGCAGGAATTGATAGATGCCAGGAGCAGCGTAGCAAGGATTAACCGGAGAAGCATTCGCATGTGTTTGAGATAACAAAAGTTCAAACAAATAACGGAAGAATAGCGGGGGTGTACAAGGGTGAGGAACCCTGACCAAGCCGCTGAAAGCTTGCGTTAATCAAATCAATTAATTTCCTTTTCCAATCCCTTGAAAATAAAAGGCTATAAAAGCTTCATCACTAATGTGAATACCTAATCGATTATTGGTCATATGCATCAGGCTGCTGTAAACCAAATATTTGTCATCTGGTATATTGCCATCATAAAGTTCAGCAATTTCAGAACAATTCGCCCTTCCATTGAAGGTTATTCATATGTCTGCCGATAGAAAATAAAAAAGCCACCTCGCGGTGGCCTTCTTACTTTTAACTTTTTAAAGTTATTCTCTTAGTCGAGGATTTCAGTTACCTGACCAGATCCTACGGTACGGCCACCTTCGCGGATCGCGAAA
>CAZIGG010000264.1:0-1617 GCA_964538575.1 uncultured Roseivirgaceae bacterium | reverse complement strand
CCGAATGTTCCGTGAATTCCGATGGCCAGAGGCAAAAGCCATCGTGATGCTTGCACGTTAAGATCACACCTTTAAAGCCTGTTTCTTTAAATGTTGTAATCCATTGATCTGCATCAAATGCAGTAGGATTAAAAATCGCAGGACTTTCATCGCCATAGCCCCACTCCTTATCCGTAAACGTATTGGTTGTAAAATGCACAAATGCATTGAGCTCCATTTCGTGCCAGGCAAGCTGGGCGGAGGAGGGAACAGGACCAACGGCCGCAGGCGGCTCAATAGGCTTTGAACATGCGCAGATTAGTAACGCAAGGGCAACAAAAAATCCTGATCGATACATTCAATAAAGATACGGAAGCCAGGCAAGCACACAACGTTAAGGTGCATTCTCTCCGCGATTCACCATAAACATTGCAGTGGGTATAAACCGCTTGAACAACTCGTCTTTTAATTTCTCCTCAATGGATAACGTGCCGATTGCTTTATTCATGCACTCCAGCCAGGCCACTGCATCATCATCCCCGATGGGATGGGGCAAATGGCGTGCGCGTAATTGCGGATGACCGTATTGCTGCGAATACAAATCCGGTCCGCCCAAAAACTGCGTGAGAAACAAGCGCTGCTTTTTTTTGATTACTTCCTTATCGGTTTTAAACAGGTGGCTGATCTGCGGATGCGCGAACACGAGATCGTAAAAGCGTCCGACCAATATCTTAATGTTTTGTTCTCCGAGCCGTTCAAAAAGTGTGGTCATCCCTGCATTTATTTCTCTAACGAACTCATTTTCACATACCCTAAATGCAGGCTGTCTTCCGGCTCACCGTTCGCTGCATAAAGCTCAACGCGGTATTCTTCTTTCAGCGCGGGCGCGAGCACATCATCAATCTCGTACAGGTCATCCACATCCACGCCAAACTTGTCATCGATGTGCGAGCTACCGGCTTTGCCGAAACTGTTGTGCTTGTAAAACAGGGTGTCCTTTGCTTCGCGGAAGGCCGCAGCGCGATCCTCTTTTACCGTGAGCAATACATAATGCTGCTCTTCAAATTTATTTTCCTGGTATCCGCCCAGGTTGATGAAAAAAAGCTTTTTATTAATCGCAGCGGGATTGATGGGCTGATCTTTCGCAACAATCACCACACGGTAATTTTCTACCACCGTCACTTCCCGCCATACGTCAATGTGAATCCGTTCAGGCTCCGGCCAGAAAGCTTTCATGTCCGCCACGAGATCTTTCAGGGAAGTGCCGATGCCGAAAAAAATATCATGCTGCTCGATATGGCGGCCCGGAGGCGTGGCGCCCAGCATGATCATGAAAAGTTTAAGTTGCTCTTTCAAAGTCAATCCTATTCAGGGCATAAGATATTCAATTGTTTTTAAGAATACTCGGTGATGGTTCAGTGCTTTAAAAACAAAAAAGCCTGACGTTCTCACATCAGGCTTCGTACCCAGGACGGGACTTGAACCCGTACAGCTATTACTAGCCACAGGATTTTAAGTCCTGCGTGTCTACCAATTCCACCACCCGGGCATTTGAGTAGTGTGTTTTCAATAAAAATTACCCTTGTCTACCATTCCGATAGCTATCGGAACCACCACCCCGGGCAGGCGGTTAAATAA
>CAZIGG010000263.1:0-1618 GCA_964538575.1 uncultured Roseivirgaceae bacterium | reverse complement strand
GCAAGACTGAATTTTTCGCGCGGAAAAATATCCTGGTTAAAGGCCATCTGCACGAATTCAACGCGCAGGATGCCCATGATCTCTTTGTTAACAGGTCTCAAATAACCCGCATCCATACCGGCAATAAGGTTACGGATCACTTCTTCCTGGATAAACTTGTTTTTGAATTCAAGCCACAGGTTCCAGGCTTTTACATGGAACTTCTGCAGGTCGAACAGCATGGTCGGATTGATTTCTTCCATGCTCTTCTTCATCCAAAGGGAAATGAGCGCAAGCTCCTCCACGGGGTTGCCGGCCTTCAGGCGAATGGCTTCGCACTCCCTGTAATTCTTTTCGAGCAAGTGCCGGGTAATGTTCAGCACCAAATCATCCTTATCGGCAAAATGCTGGTAAAGCGTTTTCTTCGATACCGATAAGTGCCGGGCAATGTCGTCCATGGAAATGCTGCGCACGCCATAGCGCATAAACAGCTCTTCCGCCCCGTTCAAAATCTTGTCTTTTATGTCTGTTTCTTCAATCATGGCTGTAAAACTATGGAAACTTTTATAATCTCAAAAGTTTCCCACGTTTCCTTGAACGCCCAAAACGGCTCAGGGTTTGGGTTTTATTACTACTTTTTTGTGAGTTTTATCGAAAACTTGACTTTCAAACGGTTGCAGAGGGGCCTGACTCATCCGGTTTGGTTCCGCACCATTTTTCTTTCATTCTGCGTTTCAGCCGTTCGCGGTCTTCAGGGGTCATGCTTTCCCAGCGCTTCTTCCAGTACGGCCGCCATGGACCCCGGTGATGATGGCTGCCCTTACCCACACTCCAGAAAAGGAGAATCTTGATGAGTAAAAGCAACCCGATTGCCTGGACAAATGTGATTACCGGGCCGTTAAACAATACAGGTACTAACCAATTCCACAGGGTTTGGGTTGTAACGCCAAAAATCAAAACCATCAGCGCCACGAACACAATACCTTTTAAAATCCACCAACCGCGTTTCATAATTCAATTATTTTAAATGTTTTATCAATCTTATTTAATGATGTCATCGTAAAAACTTTGCAGGCGTTTGCGCAAGGCCAGGATTGCATACCGCTTGCGCGAGAGCAGCGTGTTTATGGAAACACCCGTTTCCTCAGCAATCTCCCGGAAGCTCTTCTCCTCAAGCTCGTTCAGGATAAAGATCTCCCGCTGGTCGGCCGGAAGCTCATCCAATGCATCGGTGATCTCGTCCCAGATTGCCTCGCGAAGCAAGGTTGCTTCGGGAGTATTGTCCAGGTCCGGCAGGATGTCCTGTAACGTAAGCGGAACATCATCATCGTTCCCGGTAACCAATTCAAAATCAGTCTTCTTGGGTCTTGCCGCATCCCGCCTGTACCGGTCAATAATCTTATTGCGTGCAACACTGTACAGCCAGGATGTTACCCGGTCCAGCGACTCAATAGTCTCAAAGCCGGCCACAAACTGGTAGAACACATCCTGTAAAATGTCTTCAGCCTCTTCGGATGAGGACACACGGTTGCGGATAAACCCCAACAGCTTGTCTTTCTCCTTCAGGAAGGTATTCTGCTTTATTTCTTGCATGGCAAAGTCCATCGCCTGCTTGTTTTGACTTCATAGTCGGCAGGAT
>CAZIGG010000262.1:0-1634 GCA_964538575.1 uncultured Roseivirgaceae bacterium | reverse complement strand
TCTCCCGCTTTGGCGGGATCGGAATGACCAGACTATTTTTGAGATGAGTTCTAATTACGAATGATGAATTACGAATTGCTCTCTAACCCTCCGTTTTCAAGCGGCCAATGGGCTTAAACTTATCAAATACGTTTTCCGTATGCGGTGCGTCCTTAAGTTCATGCGTTAAATCCTGCCCGGCCCAGTGTTCATAGTGCTTTCCATCGCGCCACAAACGAGAGGTTGTTACATCGTATATAATTCCATGCAGCGCAATCCAGATTTGCGGCTTATCCTGACCATTGCGCAACGCCAACTGATTGCGCGTATAGAGCGGTAAATCTTTTGTATCGGGAGTATGCTGATCCATTCAGATGGTTTTGCAACGCACGGGATTTTGGATACTTTGAGCCAAAATCCACGTCATGCAAAGTAAATACTTTATTATCGGGTTAATAGCAGTTTCTATCGGCTGCACATCAAAGAAAACTGATTATACATCCTTATCGGATGAAAAGCTTATGCAGGTAGCAGATTCGCTTGCGCAGGCCTATATCCTTGTCGATGGTCATGTTGATTTGCCTTACAGGCTCACGGTAAAGCGTTTCAGGCTCACGAAAGAATTTTTGGGCATTCCCGTAAGTTCAAATGAGGGTGACTTTGATTATGTACGCGCTAAAAAGGGCGGACTGGATGCTCCGTTTATGTCGATCTATATTCCTACTGAACGACAGGAGCCTGGTGCTGCAAAAAAACTCGCTGATTCACTGATTGACATGGTGAACGCAATCCAAAAAGAAAATCCAGACAAGTTTGCCCCTGCTGTTACGCCTGATGACATTATCAACAACACCCAAGCAGGAAAACTTTCACTTCCTCTCGGGATGGAGAATGGCGCACCGATTGAAAACGATCTGGCTAACGTAAAGTATTTTTATGACCGGGGAATTCGCTACATCACATTAACACACAGCAAAGACAACCAGCTTGGTGATTCCAGCGGAGATACCACCCGCACCTGGGGCGGATTAAGTCCGTTTGGGGTTGAGGTTGTCAAAGAAATGAACCGTGTAGGGATTATGGTGGACATCTCGCATGTGCATGACAGTACGTTTTACCAGGTAATGAAGCTTACCAAAGTTCCCTGCATTGCTTCACACTCTTCATGCCGCGTGTTTGCCCCAACCGTAAAAAGAGATATGACTGACGACATGATTAAAAAGATGGGTGAAAACGGTGGCGTGATCATGATCAATTTTTATAATGCATTTCTTGATTCAGCCGTGGTGAATCAAAATGCTGTTAATCGTAAAAAACTGAATGCGTTACTCGAAGAAAAGAAGCTGACATTTAAGGATTCACTTGCAAAACCGATCATTGCTCAGTTTGAAAAGGACAACCCATCGTTAAAAACCGATGTTCAGATGGTGGCCAACCACATCGATCACGTAGTTAAAATTGCCGGCATTGATCATGTTGGCATTGGTTCGGATTACGATGGTGTGGATGGCAATCTTCCAACCGGCCTGGAGGATGTATCAAAATATCCCAATTTAATTTTTGAGCTGTTAAAGCGTGGGTATAGCCCGGAGGATATTGAAAAAATCTGTTCTAAAAACGTTTTCAGGGTTTGGAACAAGGTTATTGAAGCTGCT
>CAZIGG010000261.1:0-1670 GCA_964538575.1 uncultured Roseivirgaceae bacterium | reverse complement strand
TGTTCAACACCTTTGATCTTTTCATCCAGCTTTTGAGTTGCCGCTTCAAATTCATTTTCAGAAGCAAGCGTGGTATGCACACTGATGTAGAACTTGATCTTCGGCTCTGTACCGGACGGTCTCACGGAAACTTTGGCTCCGTCTTCTAAATAAAACTGTATAACATCTGATTTGGGGAAATCCAATGCGGAGGTTTTTCCGGATTTCAGATCCTTTTCCGTGAGCGACTGATAATCTAATAAGCGTACAACGTTGGAATTATTAATCGCAGCCGGGGGATTATTCCTGAATTTCTCCATCATCGCCCTGATCTCCTGTTCGCCTTGCTGGCCTTTTTTGGTTACGTTGATCAATGCCTCTTTATAACAGGCATGTTCAGCATACATTTCAATCAGCCATTCGTAGAGCGACTTGTTTTCATCGGCTGCGCTGGCCGCCATGGCCGCAAAAAATGCACACGCGGAAACGGCATCCTTATCGCGCACAAAATCACCGGCCATGTAGCCATAGCTTTCTTCACCGGCTGCGATGAATTTCTTTTTGCCTTCAAGTTTGCCCATGAGTTCGGCAATGTATTTGAAACCGGTTAATGTGTTGAAGCATTCGATACCATAGTTTTTAGCCATCAGGTCTACAAGCTCGGAGGTAACAATGGTTTTAGCGATATAGGAATTTGACTTGTTTTTCAAATTCTTCATGATAAACCACATCATCAGGCTGAAGGCCTGGTTGCCGTTCAGTAAAATAAATTCACCAGACGTATCACGAACGCCAATACCCACCCGGTCTGTATCCGGGTCAGTGGCCATCACCATCGTAGCGCCTGTTTTTTTTCCTTTTTTAATGACTAATTCCATCGCGGAACGTTCTTCCGGGTTGGGTGAAGCGACCGTGGGGAAATTGCCATCCGGTTTCTTTTGCTCGTCCACTACCTGGATGTTGGTAAAGCCGATTTGTTTCAGGCATTCGGGAACCATCGTAATCCCGGCTCCGTGAAGGCTTGTATAAACTAACGGGATGTTGTGATGCTTTTTAATCTTATCCTGGTTGGGAATAATCTTTTTTACTTCTTTGTAATAAGCTTCTTCGACCTCCGGACCGATTGTATGAATCTTTGACGTATCAGCCGTAAACTTAACCTGTTCAAAGGAAGTGATGGCATTTACTTCCCTGATGATGTTTTTATCGTGCGGGGGCACCACCTGGGCGCCATCATTCCAATAAGCTTTATACCCGTTGTATTCTTTTGGATTATGAGAGGCTGTAATAACAATTCCTGAATCGCATGTTAAATACCGGATCGCAAACGACAGGAGCGGGGTTGGCCGCAGTTCTGCAAACTTATAAACTTCAATGCCGTTAGCTGAAAAAACATCGGCCACAATTTGTGTGAAATACGGACTGTTGTTCCGGCTGTCGTGCGCGAGTGCGACTTTAATTGTTTTGCCTGGATAAGTCTTTAATAAATAATTACTCAATCCCTGAGTTGCTACACCCACGGTATATTTATTCATGGTGTTGGAGCCAACCCCCATAATTCCGCGGAGTCCGCCTGTTCCAAATTCAAGGTCTTTGTAGAAATTGTCAACTAATTCCTTCGTGTCTGAATTTTCAAGAAGCGCTTTTACCTTTTGTTTTGTATCGCTGTCGATTACCGGACTGTCAAGCCA
>CAZIGG010000260.1:0-1685 GCA_964538575.1 uncultured Roseivirgaceae bacterium | reverse complement strand
TTGCCGATCGAGCTTGTAAACAGGTTGGTGAACCAATTCATAATAATAGATTCAGGAGGTTATGCAAAACGCATACAATGTACTTCCCGATCGTTTACCAACCAAAACTGCTCCTGAACTTTAAAAGAATTCTAAATAAGAGTTTTAGTTATTACAACATAAGAGTTTTAGTTATTACAACAGTTCGAAGAGAAGGAAGATGAGCGCAATTGCTGCGATCATGGCAAACAAGAACCATTCTCGTTTAAAAAAATCAATTAAGCGTTTCATAAGGGAGCATCATTTTGTTCTGCTTGCAGAAGATGTTGCGAAAAGCGCTCCGGGTTTTGATTTATATTGAAAATCAGTCATTTAGCAGAATTTTATTCTAAAAATCACTGAACTTTTTATTCAAATCCGGACTTATTATCCCATAATGGGAATGGCTTTAGACTCTCAAAGGATGTATTTTTACCTTTTTACAACCACTAATTCGTTTCGATGTATTTGATTTTTGACACGGAAACCACCGGGCTTCCGCGCAATAAGACTGCCCCTATCACTGACCTGGATAACTGGCCGAGGCTTGTACAGCTTGCCTGGCAACTGCATGACAATAAGGGTAAGCTTATCTCCCGGCACAATTATATTATCAAGCCTGAAGGCTTTGACATTCCTTATAAAGCGGAACAAGTACATGGCATTTCTACAAAGCGCGCATTAGCAGAAGGTCATGATATGCAAACCGTGCTCACCGCATTTGCGGATGATCTTGAAAAGACTGCGCAATTAGTAGGTCATAACATTGAGTTTGATGTCAATATTATAGGCGCTGAGTTCTTACGGAAAACTTTATCAACAGACAAATTTCTTGCGCTTGCCAGGCTTGATACCGGCATTGCTTCTACTGAATTCTGTCAGCTTAAAGGCGGACTCGGTGGTAAATTAAAAATGCCGCGCCTGGTTGAACTGCACGAAATACTTTTCGGGAAAGATTTTGGCGATGCACACGATGCCTCGCATGACGTAGCCGCAACAGCCCGTTCGTTTTTTGGATTGGTTAAAAAGAAAGTTGTTAACCCGTTCGATTCAACACCGGTTGTTGAAATTGAATACGAAGAACCGGACTTAGATGAGGCAAACTTTGCCAAAAAGGAAAAGAAGAAAGGCGCGGGTTATACGATTGGAGATACCACGGGTCAATCGATCAAAGGCGCGTATGCACACCTTCATGTTCATTCGCAATATTCCGTTTTACAGGCTACAGCCGATGTTAAATCGTTAGTCGCAAAAGCCAAAGAAGCAAACATGCCTGCGGTTGCACTTACTGATCTGGGTAACATGTACGGAGTTTTCAAGTTTGTACAGGAAGCCATCGCTCAGGGCGTTAAACCGATTGTAGGCTGCGAGTTTTATATCTCGGAAGAACGCAAGAAAAATAAATTCACAAAAGACAATCCCGACAGGCGTTACAACCAGGTGCTGATCGCCAAGAATAAGAACGGCTATCAGAATCTGATCAGACTAAGTTCCTTTGGATTTACGGAAGGTCTTTATGGAATTCACCCCCGCATTGATAAGCAGCTCATTGAAGAATATCGCAAAGACCTGATTGCGACTACCGGAAATCTATATAGCGAAGTTCCGTACCTGATCCTCCACACGGGTGAACGCCAGGCGGAAGAAGCGTTTGTCTGGTATCACAA
>CAZIGG010000259.1:0-1802 GCA_964538575.1 uncultured Roseivirgaceae bacterium | reverse complement strand
ATGTGCGGAATTGTTGGTTATGTTGGCCATCGCGATGCCCAGCAGGTTATTATTAAAGGTCTTAAGCGATTAGAGTACCGCGGGTATGACAGCGCGGGTATTGCCCTGCTTAACAAAGGACTGAACGTTTATAAAAAGAAAGGTAAAGTTTCTGAGCTTGAGGCTTACCTGAACGGGAAAGACCTTGCCAGCACCATCGGCATTGGCCATACCCGCTGGGCGACACACGGTGAGCCTAATGATATCAACGCGCACCCGCACTATTCATCTTCAAAAAAACTGGCCATTATACACAATGGCATAATTGAAAATTACAGTTCGCTGAAACAGGAGCTTATCAACAAGGGTCATTCTTTTACCAGTGAAACGGATACGGAAGTTCTTATTCACTTTATTGAAGACATTCAGGACAATAACCATTGCACAGTAGATGAAGCTGTACGCCTGGCGCTCACCAAAGTTGTTGGCGCTTACGCGATTGTCATCATGTCGCTGGAAAATCCCGAACTCCTGATTGCGGCCCGCAAAGGCAGCCCGTTGGTTATCGGGATTGGCAAAGATGAATACTTCATCGCCTCCGATGCAACGCCCATTATTGAATATACAAACGAGGTTGTTTACCTGAATGATTTTGAAATTGCTGTTATCGATGGCGGTGAGCTGAAAATCAAGACTATTGAAGACGCACCCATGACTCCGTATATCCAAAAGCTGGAAATGGAGCTTGAGACAATCGAGAAGGGCGGCTTCGATCATTTCATGCTGAAAGAAATTTGCGAGCAGCCGCGCTCTATTAAAGATTGCTTGCGCGGACGCTTAGATTCGCAATCCGGAAGATTGGTGTTGGGCGGCATTCGTGAATACGTGAACAAGCTTGCCAATGCCGACCGCATTATTATCGTTGCCTGCGGAACCTCCTGGCATGCCGGTCTCGTGGCTGAATACATGTTTGAAGAATTCTGCCGGATTCCGGTTGAAGTAGAATACGCTTCCGAATTCAGGTATCGCAAGCCGGTAGTGCGCGAAGGCGATATGGTTATTGCCATATCACAGTCCGGGGAAACAGCGGATACATTGGCGGCCATTGAATTAGCCAAATCAAAAGGTGCAACAATCTTCGGGGTATGTAATGTGGTGGGCTCCTCCATTGCCCGCGCTTCCCATGCAGGCTCGTATACACACGCAGGCCCGGAAATTGGCGTGGCGAGTACAAAAGCATTTACCGCACAGTTAACCGTGCTCAGCATGATCTGCCTGATTGTTGCCCAGAAAAAAGGCACCATCACCGACCAGAAATTCCATGAAATGCTGGTTGAGCTGGAGAACATTCCCGCAAAGGTTGAGCGCACGCTTAAGCTCAACGATCAGATCCGGGAGATCGCGGAAACGTTTAAAGATGTTTCAAACTTTTTATACCTCGGCCGCGGGTTTAATTTCCCGGTAGCCTTAGAAGGCGCGCTGAAACTGAAAGAAATTTCATACATCCACGCGGAGGGTTATCCGGCTGCCGAAATGAAGCACGGCCCGATTGCCCTGATCGATGAAGAAATGCCCGTTGTGTTCATTGCCACACACGACAGCTCATACGAAAAAATTGTTTCCAACATCCAGGAAGTAAAGGCCCGCAAGGGGCGAGTAATTGCCGTAGTTACCGAAGGCGACAAGCTTATCCCGGGCATGGCTGAATTTACAATTGAAGTTCCGGCCGTGCAGGAAACGCTGATGCCGATTGTATCGGTAATCCCGTTGCAGCTACTCTCCTACCACATTGCCGTTATGCGGGGCTGTAATGTTGATCAGCC
>CAZIGG010000258.1:0-1943 GCA_964538575.1 uncultured Roseivirgaceae bacterium | reverse complement strand
AGAGCCGGCCTTTTTTATTATTTCCAACCAGGACAATAATCCTCACTTACTGGGAGAATCCATTTCCGCAGAAATAGTGTGATTCAGGCGTTTAAGCCTGAATTTCCATGGCATGGAATTTTGATTACCAGCACAGAATCAAACGACCTGCGCTATGAAGAGAATACCAGTCATAACCTGGGCGGTGATAATCACCAGGATTTAAAGCACCACACGTATAAACCATGATAAGCTTAACCCAACAATTAATCTGGCTGTTTACATTAGCCATACCCATTGCGTGCGTAGCCTGGACATTTACGCACGAAGAGGTATTTAAGGAAGTTCATGAATATTGTGTTGAGCGCTCAAAGAAAAACAAAACTATTTTCGGGCGGAAGTTCTTTTACCTCTTTACGTGCGAGTATTGCTTCAGTCACTATGTAACGATCTTCTTTTTATTTCTTACCAATTTCAAATTATTGATTGACGACTGGCGCGGCTACATCCTTGCAGGCTTTGCCCTGGTGTTTATTGCTAACCTGTACATGAGCATCTACGTGCTCATTAAAGTTGATATCAGGAAGGAGCGGATTATTACGCAGAAAGAAGAGGAGCAGCTTAACTCCTGATCTTTGTAAAGATGCCCGTCACCAGACTGATCAGTACGAAGATCAAGGCGATCAGCAGAATGCCGAATTTAATCGTTGCGAAATAAAAAGCGATCGATACACTGGGTTGTGAAATCCCGCTCAGCGTTCTCAACATGGCGATGTTCTCAATCACATCGCAGAGTCCGGCTAACCAGACAATCCAGGCAAGCTGCTTACCGGTTTGGATGAAGAACTGAACTCCTGAATAATTTGCCCCTGCCCGGCAGGCAAACATAAACGCTGAACAATAAACGAGAATAAATCCGAAGTCTAAGTAAATACTTGTTTTGACGCGATCAACCTGCTCCTGCCCCCAGCTTGAAATGATTTCTTGTGCGGTTGTAACATTGCCCGCTAATTCAAATGCTACAATGTTTGGCGGAGTGAACGGCCGCATGATGAAGAACCAGAGTACGGTTGCAGCAAGGGCGAGAAGGAAGTTTTTAGTATAGGGCGACATCAATCTAAGGTAGTATTTAAATCTTATCCACCCGTATCCACCTCATCCCGGCAGCCCCGGCAGCCTTCGTTCCAGGATCACCATCTTCAAACACCAGACACTTTTTCGGATCAACGTTAAGATCATGGGCGGCTTTCAGAAAAGGATCGGGAGCGGGTTTACCATTGGGTGTTTCGCCAGCACACACCAATACGTCAATCAGATCGGTCAACCCTAAAACAGAAAGCGTTATCGAAACCGTGGAACGTGTTCCGCCCGAAACCACACCAATCTTAACCCGGCCAGCGTTTTTTTTAAGGTGTTCATAAACAAAAACAATCGGAAGGGTCTTTTGAATATGCTTGCTGATGAACACGGCTGATTTTTCGGCAGCGAATGTATCGGGCAGCGCTACGTTGTATCGTCTGCTGATTTCCTTCGCAACCAGAACGGTTGGCCAGCCTGCGGTTTCGTGGATAATGTTGAGGTCGAGGTCAATTCCGTAATTCGCTGCAACTTCCTGATAAGCAAGCTTGTGCGCCATCATGTTATCGGCCAGGGTTCCGTCACAATCGTAAAGGAAGGCTTCGTAATCGCCTTCGGTCATGTGATCAAGTATTTTTAATTTTTCGAGATCTGTTGGGTTCATGATGCTGTAGAGATCATCTCAAAGATATGAACTCAAGCCGGGCGGAGAAATTTTCAGTAAACGATAAACTGAGTTGCGAGTCATCTTCGCATGTAGTGCTGTCAAGCCTAAAGGTATACGCGGATTCCTCGTTCCTCGGAATGACAGTGTAATAGGATGGCAGTGGATGTCATGCCGAGCGTCAAAACTTTCAGCAAAACGATAAACTGAGTTGCGAGGCATC
>CAZIGG010000257.1:0-1970 GCA_964538575.1 uncultured Roseivirgaceae bacterium | reverse complement strand
GGGTGTTCAAACACAGAATCGAATACACGGGACAGGTGAAGTTACTATTCGAGAGAAAATATGAAGAAAGTTAAGTTGATATACTTCGCAGTACAGTTTTTCGTATGTTTGAACTGGTCTTATGCCCAGCCTATGAATCTCTCAGCCGACTCCGTTTGCTTTACCATCCCTGCCGGTACGGAGTATTGTGCAGCCTTACTCGAATACCGGCACGTTAACAATCACATACGCGCAACCATTGAAGTTAATCCCGAAACATGGCAGTCAATTGACCTGATTGAGTTGTTCAAACTGCGGTTAGATGTGCGAAACCCGGGAAGGATAAGCGGTACAAAGCCTGTTCAGCTTGAGATTGTTCTTGACCCCAAAATATACGAGGAGGTGAATGCTGCCGGGAATTTACTGACAGATAAAAATACTTTTTTAGTGTCCGATTCAAAGCACCTTATGCGAAGCGCATTGAACTGGTTTGCCACCGAGGTAACCGAAGAAGTTGACCTGCCTGAAGGCTTGAAAGATATGGGCACATTACGGGAAGGCTTTACCACAAAATGGAAGGATAGCTTCCGGTGAGCTACGGCTTAATATAAATCATGCCGCAGTATCCGTTTATGCCGGAAGATAACGTGCAAACTTTCTTCCAGTTTTTGCAGATCCTCGGTTTACCGATCTTGTACAGGTTTTTTCCTGTTTTAACACACATTTACAAATTCAGACTTATCCTCACCACACTACCCTCCCACTCCGAAATATTCTTCCAGCCACGGCATCACCAAGTCACCAAACTCATAAATCGCATAGGTCATGCCAATCGCAAAAATTGTCGCGCTGATGAGCATGTAGAGCAATATTTTTTGTTTCGGACTGCCAAAGCTCACGGCAACAATCGTTCCGCCAATCGGGGTTAATAATAAAGGCGTAAGTACAGCAACGCCAACCAACCCGTACTTTTTCCAGAGTGTAACAAGTTTTCGTTTGCCGGGGGTAAACTTCTTCTGGTTCTTTTTCTGAAAACGATGCAGGATTTTCTCCCGCAGCCATGTTCCGAAAAAAGTAAACAACACAACGCTGGCCATCATTCCGCCTATCGTAACAAGTATGGTTGTAACCATGTGGAATTTAAAAGCGTAGCCCATGGTTGGCCCGAAAAAGACCTTAAGCATCGTGAATAAAAAAACCGTTACAACTTTTACTATCTCTTCTGTCATAATACCAACTATCCTGATCGATGTTTTCTGCTCAATGCTGCAAGCTGTAGGTCTGCACCCATTTTATAATTTTTCTCCAAAGCTCAAATCTCCCGCATCCCCTAACCCCGGAACGATATAATACAGCTCATTAAGCTTCTCATCCAATGCCCAGGTCCACACATCATAAGGAATCGTTAAATTTTTATTAAGGAATTCAACACCTTCCGGTGCAGCTACCAGCGCAGCTACATGTACGTGTTTCGGCTTGCCGTGTTTCAGCAAAGCATTCACAGCTTTGATTACCGATTGACCTGTCGCCAGCATGGGATCAACTAAGATAACGGTACGGCCTTCTAACGATGGAGTCGCTAAATAGTCCAGTGTTATGGTAAGATTTGCCTCACTTTCTTTTCGGTACGCGCCAATAAACCCGCAATCGGCCTCGCCAAAAATGTTTTGAAAGCCGGTAAAATACGGAAGTCCTGCACGCAACACGGTAATCAACACCGGATTATCAATCGAAACCTTAACAGCAGATACACCCAGCGGGGTTTGAACGTTTTTTGAATTGTACTGAAACTTCTTCGAAATCTCGTACGCCATCAGTTCTCCCAGCCGTTCCACGTTTTTCCTGAAGCGCGTCCGGTTTTGCTGAATGCTTTTGTCCCGCAACTCAAGCAGGTATTGGTTGGCGACAGAATCCTGCCGGTTAAGCACTGTTATCATGGTTGGAGGTTTTTTAATCATGAAAATTTAGATAAAGTTGCGGAAGTAAAAAAC
>CAZIGG010000256.1:0-2000 GCA_964538575.1 uncultured Roseivirgaceae bacterium | reverse complement strand
AAGACCGGCTTAAAGGATTGAATCTGCTCATCGGTGGCAATAATACCGACATAGTCAAACGGCAATAATATGCTGTGGCGATCCGGGGCATGGATTAGTTTTTCCCCGCGTTTAACGTAAACAATATTGATCCCGTATTTTTCTCTCCATGCCAGCTCCAGCAATGTTCTGCCGATGTATTCTGCTTCCGGGGAAACTTCAAGCTGAATAATGTGTGCATCCCAGGGTATTAATTTCTCCCCGATGGCCGCATTCTTACGGGAAACATTTGCGGTAAGTGAATTATATTCATAATCCTCGCGTGCGTTTAAATTAACCAGGAACCTGCCTTCAATGCGCTGATAGAACACCTGGATCCGCTTCGTTAAAACAAACAGGATGATCACGATAACCGGCACTGCGATAAAGATGGCAACCTGCGTATCAAATAACCGGAATACCCAAAAAGATATGAGCACGATGCCGATCAGCACCCGGGCAATTTCCAGCAGCAAAAGCGGGCCGCGGTTGTATTTTTTCTCCAGCCACATTTCCTTGTATGCCATGTTGTTGGGCCGCCTGGCCATCAGCGCCCACAAAAACGGTGAGGCAAAAATCAAAGAAATGATCAGCCCGATTACGCTTTGCGCGGTTGCGTTCTCGATATGTTGGTTCAAAAAGGGTTTCAGAAAATTTAACGAGAAAGCGATCAGGGCTAACAATATTATGCCATTCGTCAGCGCAATGGTAATGTAGGATTTCAGCACAATCTTCCACTCATTTTCAGCCTGAATAGCCTGCGTACTGGAAGAATAATTATTCAACCGCTTTACCAATTTGGCCGGAAGCACACGCTCCAGGAAAAGATAAAAGGGTTCTGAAAATTTAATGAGGTAGGGCGTGGTAAAGGTTGTAATGGCAGAAGCGCCTACAGCAACCGGGAACAGGAAATCTGAAATAACACCAAGCGATAACCCCAGCGTGGCCACGATAAATGCAAATTCACCGATTTGCGCCATGCTCATGCCTACCTGTACGGACTGCTTGAGCGGCTGACCGGAAAGCAACGCGCCCACCGTTGTACTGAAAAGCTTCCCAAACAACGTCAGCAAGGTGACAATAACTACCGGCCACCCGTATTGTACAATGGCCTGCGGATCGATCATCATCCCGACCGACACAAAAAATACTGCGCCAAACAGATCTTTAACAGGTTTCGTTACATGCTCAACTTTTTCAGCGGACCGGGTTTCGGCAATGATAGAACCCATGATGAATGCGCCCAGTTCTGCAGAAAATCCTACCTGCGTGGCCAATACAACCATCCCCAGGCAGAGACCGATGGAGAGGATAAGCAATGTTTCTTCATCTATGAGCGCCTTGGCTTTCTTCAGCAAGGTGGGTAACAGGAAAATTCCCGTAATGAACCACAACACCAAAAAGAAGATCAGCTTTGAAATGGTGTATAAAATTTCAGTACCGGCAAATTGCTTGGTAACCGCAATGGTAGAAAGCAGCACCATCAGCAAAATCACCACAATATCCTCCACCACCAGCACACCGAAAACAATACGGGCATATTGTTTGGTTTTTACACCCAATTCATCAAACGCCCGGATAATAATGGTTGTAGACGAACTCGCAAGCATACCGCCAAGGAACAAACTATCCATGGTAGACCAGCCCATCCATTTCCCGGTGTAGTACCCTGCCATTGTGATAAAGGCAATCTCAACGAGTGCAGTGATGGACGCTGCGCCACCAACACGCATCAATTTTTTGAAACTAAATTCAAGACCAAGGCTGAAAAGGAGAAAAATTACCCCGATTTCAGCCAGGATATCAATATTCGCATTATCGGCAACTGTCGGCAGCAGGTGAAAATGCGGGCCAACCAAAAACCCGGCAATGATGTAGCCCAGCACCAAGGGCTGTTTTATTTTCCTGAAAATCAAGGTTGTTATAGCACCCGCAATCAGTATCAATGCCAGGTCACGAATCAAGTCAGGCAGATGTCCCAT
>CAZIGG010000255.1:0-2017 GCA_964538575.1 uncultured Roseivirgaceae bacterium | reverse complement strand
ACTTCAGCTTTTTGCTTTCATCGTTTGCATTATTTGCTATTCCTACCAGGCATGGAGCCAGGAGATTGATACGCTAAAGCAGCAGCTCGATGAAGTAGTTATTACCGGATATCTGTCCCGGCAACCCATTGTACAGGTTCCTGCATCAGTAGCCGTGCTGGATTCAAAAACGTTGTTAAATGGTTCGCAGCAATCGTTGCTGCCTGTTGTAAATACTGTACCCGGTGTACGCATGGAAGAACGCTCGCCCGGCAGTTATCGGTTATCCATTCGCGGGAGTTTGCTGCGGTCGCCTTTTGGCGTACGCAATGTGAAAATCTACTTAAACGATTTACCGTTTACGGACGCCAGCGGAAATACCTATCTCAATTTGATCGATCCGGCTTTACTTCAGCGCATTGAAATTCTGAAAGGTCCGGATGGAAGTTTGTTCGGAGCAAATTCGGGTGGCGTTGTACTGCTGGATATGAGCCAACATGATTCTTCTGCTGTAGCGGGAAGTATTTCAGGCGGATCGTACGGGTTGTTTCGTGAGCATGTGATTGTCGGTAACGCGTCAAAGAAAATAAGTTGGAATTTTGGTGAAGCTTTCCAGCGTTCCGATGGGTATCGTGATCAGTCTGCACTAAAACGATTAAACTTAATCGGCTTTGGTAAGCTCAGGTATGGAGCATCTAACAGTATAAAGCTAACCGCACTTTTTTCGGATCTCCGGTATGAAACCCCGGGCGGCCTGACCGCTGCGCAATTTCAGGAAAATCCTAAGCAAGCCCGTCCTGCGACCGGAGTTGCGCCAGGCGCAGTTGAGCAGCATGCCGGTATTTATAACACGACTTTTTTTGGCGGTGTTACGAACGAACTTAACCTTTCATCATCCCTCAGACATGTAATTTCGGTTTCCGGCACAATAACCGATTATAAAAACCCATTCATTACCAACTACGAGACCAGAACTGAAAAGAATGCAGGGCTGAGAACATTTATAGAATATTCTTTAAGAAAGAAGTTGATCGGCCTGAAAGTTCATGCAGGAGTGGAAAGTCAATCCGGACTCCAGGAGATCTCCAATTATGAAAATAACGGAGGAACGCAAGGTTCGTTAATGGCCCGCGATGAAGTCGACATTTCTCAAGCTGTCTGTTTTTCGAAGCTTTTAATCGATGTTGCAGATCGCCTCACCACGGAAGTAGCCGTGAGTTTGAATCAATACCGATACACCTTTAACGAAACAGACAACCGGAAACTTTCAGACGAGTGGATGCCGCGTATAGCGATGAGCTACAGATTTACCCCTGACCTTGCAGTACGGGCATCCGTAAGCAGAGGGTATTCACCGCCCACCATTGCGGAGATCAGGCCGTCCGGAGGAGTGATCAATGAAACGCTGGAGGCCGAATCCGGCTGGAGTAAAGAAATTGGAACCCGGCTTACACTTTGGAACGGACGACTGCAGGCTGATGCTTCTGTTTTCAGATATGATTTAACAAATGCCATCGTACGAAGGACAGATGAGAATGATACAGAATACTTTTTGAATTCCGGAGGCACCAAACAAATAGGAGCCGAGGTTTTGCTGAATACAGTTCTTATTCCGCAGCAGCGTTCGGGATTTATGCGAAGCATGTCGGTTAACCTGAGTTACACTCAAAGCCGCTTTACGTTTGATGATTATGTTGTAGGTTCTGAAGATTATTCCGGAAACCCGTTAACCGGAGTTCCCGCGAACAATACAGTTGCCGGCCTTTCGGTTAACCTGGCTCAGCGCATACATATTTTTGTTCAATCCATATTCACTTCACGCATTCCGCTTAACGATGCAAATTCAGTATATGCCGAACGTTACGAATTGCTGCAGGCTAAGGTCGGCTGGACAGGTGTAGAAAAAGATAAGCTGATGTTGGAGTTTTTTGCAGGCGCGGATAATATTCTAAATCAGAACTATAGCCTGGGCAACGATATCAATGCTTTTGGCGGCCGGTATTATAACGCTGCTCCGCTTCGCAATTTTTATGGCGGG
>CAZIGG010000254.1:0-2020 GCA_964538575.1 uncultured Roseivirgaceae bacterium | reverse complement strand
TCCCGGTTCTTCGTAGGCGGACTTTTCATTTTCTCCGGCCTGATCAAACTGAATGATCCGATCGGGACTGAAATCAAAATGCACGAATATTTTGAAGTGTTCGCGGCAGACTTCGGCTCGTTTTTTACAATTTTTATTCCGTATGCACTGGAGATCGGGTTTATCATGGTGGTGCTTGAGATCGTGCTCGGTGTTGCCGTGCTGATTAATTATAAAATGAAGATCACAACGTGGGCGCTTTTTGCATTGTTGTTGTTTTTCACGTTCCTGACGTTCTATTCTGCTTACTTTAATAAGGTTACGGATTGCGGCTGCTTTGGCGATGCCATTAAGCTTACTCCGTGGGAGTCGTTTACGAAAGACGTGATTTTAATGGTATTTGTTCTTCACCTGCTATGGCATCACAAACGGTTTGAGCCTTTGCTGCGGACGCGTGAAGGCCATGCGGTAGTTGCGGGCGTTACCATCATCAGTACGTTTCTGGGCATTTATGCAATCCGTCATTTGCCCTTTATTGACTTTCGGGCATACAGGATCGGTAATAATATTCCGGAACAAATGAAACCGCAGGAGCAGCCGGTTATCGAATACATATTCGAGAAGGATGGAAAAGAGGTTGCGTCACAAACTTTTTTAATGGACGGCTACACGTATAAAAGTTCGCGCGTCCTGAATTCTGACAAAGCGATCGCCAAAATTACAGACTACTCGGTAAGCAGTCCGGAAGGAGAAGATGTAACCGGGCAAACCTTTACAGGGGCCAAATTGCTGATCATTCTGTACGATGTTAAAAAGGCATCCGATAAGAACATGGAGGAAATCGTAAGCCTGTCAAAAGCATTGGATGGAAAGGTGGAGGTCATGATTCTGACGGCATCACCAGGCGATGAGATTGATGCTTTCCGCCATCGGCATCAACTGGCTGTACCGTATTTCTTTACGGATGGCACGGTTTTAAAAACCATTGTTCGTTCTAATCCGGGGCTTACACTATGGGTTAACGGAACCGTAAAGGGAATGTGGCATCACAATGATACACCCGATGCTGCGGAAGTAACCGGACTGATTAACTAACCGCGCATGAAGGTTTACCTCGTTGGCTTACCGGGTTCGGGCAAAAGCTTTCTCGGAAAGAAGCTTGCAGAGGAGGCAAAGATTCCTTTCATCGATCTCGATCAGGCTATCGAACAGGAAGCAGGAGTTTCCGTGAGTAAAATTTTTTCAGATAAGGGTGAGGACTATTTCCGAAACCTGGAAGCGGCTGTCTTGCGTCAGCAAAGCAAAACACCGGATTTTGTAATGGCCTGCGGAGGCGGCACACCGTGCTTTCACGATAACATGAAGTTTATCAATGAATCCGGGGAAAGTATTTTCCTGAACATACCGGTAGCGGAAATTGTGAAAAGGCTGAATGCCATGGAAAAACAAACCCGTCCGTTACTGGCCGATACTTCCCCCGAATCCCTGGAAAATAAAGTAAAGGCTTTGCTTCAGAAACGACTGAGTTTCTATACTCAGGCTGCTCTTATTCTTACAGACATTGATTCTCCGTCTGAAATCCTTTCCAGGATTAAAAAGTAAAGCCGACTGTTAACATAACACTATTGATTGTGTTTTTCAGCCGGGCGACAGGGCCTACCGTGTTGCCCTCTGTATCCTGAACAAAATAAGGATTATAGAATGAATTGTAGTTTGTATTCAGCCAGGTTGCGTCTAAGAAAAACTTTTCCAGCTTAACGCCAGCGCCAGCGCTGAACGTTGTTACGTTTCCATCCACCTCAAAATTGCTTTTGTAGGGATTATTCTGAACGCTGTACCCGGCCCTGAGCCTGTATATTCCCAGGCGGCTTTCAGCGCCAATCCGGTAATTAACAACGTTGGTATAGTAGTATCGAATATCATCATTATCGGGTTTGAAAGAAACGCCCGGGGTATCGGAATCGTACCGTGCTTTGCCATAGTTAACAAATTCAACATCTCCTGAAATAAGGCCATGCTTGCCAAGAAAAAATGCGAGGCC
>CAZIGG010000253.1:0-2023 GCA_964538575.1 uncultured Roseivirgaceae bacterium | reverse complement strand
CGATAACGGGTGAAGGATCGGCAAAGATTTCGGTGATGATTACATCTTTATAAACGGCCGGCTGTGATGGATCAACGTAAGCATCTCCGGTAACGGTAATGTCATCAAAGTAAAAATGTTGATTGCGCGTAGTTGTGTATGTACTCACAACACCAAAATACTGAGATGTGCGATGGTTAAGATTGTTCACAATCCCCTCGGACAGATACACTCCAGTATCACTGGCATCAGAAAATAATTCCCAATTGCCCGATTGATCACGTGTTACCTTAACTCTTAAGGGCGTTGATGCCGTTGTAATTGAGGCAATTGTTCCGGTGAGAACTGGGGTTTTGGATGTTCCAGTTTGTATAAACAGGCTTATGTTGTCGGTAGCTGTATGACCAACACGGACGAAGTATCCATTAAGTGAGCTTGTTAAAACAGGAGAATCAGAAACAAGATAAACATCGGCATAATTGGCTGTTGATGGATCAAAGTTTAATCGGACGAAAAACTCCCAACTCGCATTTTCTATTGCCTGACTTACTGTTGACAAGTAAGATATATTATTTGCCGCTGGTGATGAGTCAAACAGTCTGAGTTGACCACTCTCTATCACAAACTTGCTGTCCGTTCCGCTCCATGTCGGGTTAACCGTAAAGTCTCCATCGGAAAAATTATCCGTAAACTGAGCCGTGCAAACGTGAGCATGAACAAGCGTTAGGCAAGCGAAGCTAATCCAACACAATATTTGCGTTCGGTTGAATCGGGGCATAACCAAATATACTATTTTTGCACTTATAAAAGATTGGTAAAAAGAATGAAACTTGCAGTGGTTGGAGCCACCGGCCTGGTAGGCCAGGAGGTCTTGAGGGTTCTCGAAGAAAGAAAATTCCAGTTTGATGAGCTGTACTTAGTTGCCTCGGCCAAATCGGTTGGGCAATCAATCCGTTTCAAAAACAAGGATTATACAGTTATCAGCATCGAAGAAGGCTGCAAGCTTGCGCCCGATGTTGCCATTTTCTCTGCCGGTGGAAACACTTCGCTGGAGTGGGCTCCGAAATATGCCGAAATGGGCACGATCGTGATCGATAACTCATCGGCCTGGAGAATGGATCCGACCAAAAAGCTGATCGTTCCGGAAATCAACGGCCATGAATTGAAAATTGACGACCGCATCATCGCCAACCCGAACTGCTCGACCATCCAGATGGTAATGGCCTTAGCGCCACTCCATGTAAAATATAAGCTGAAACGAATTGTTGTTTCTACCTACCAGTCTGTTACGGGTACCGGTAAAGATGCCGTGCAGCAAATGATGGATGAACGCAAAGGTATTGAGGGTTCTAAAGTGTACCCACACCGCATCGACATGAATGCGCTGCCGCATATTGATGTGTTTACCGAAAACGGCTACACGAAAGAGGAAATGAAAATGGTAAATGAAACCCGGAAGATTCTGGGCGACCAAACCATTGGCGTAACATCAACCACGGTTCGTATTCCAACCATTGGCGGCCATGCCGAAGCGGTGAATGCTGAGTTCCACAATGATTTTTCATTAAGCGAAGTTCGTGAAACCTTAGTTAACACTCCGGGCATCATCGTTCAGGACAATCCAAAAAATAATTTATACCCGATGCCCATCACGGCACACGGAAGAGACGAAGTGTTTATTGGCCGCTTGCGCAGGGATGAATCCCAGCCGAACACCTTAAACCTGTGGGTGGTTGCCGATAACCTCCGCAAAGGCGCTGCAACGAATGCTGTGCAGATTGCTGAATTTATGCTGGAGAAAAGTTTGGTGTATTAAACAAATGCCCAGCACACATAAAGAACAGGACTAAATCAGTTCGGGCTCCCCTCACCCCAAATACAAAACAACAATTGACCTAATCTCTATCGCCCTCTCCCCGGGGAGAGGGCAGTTGTATTTCAGTAGTGAATTGAGTCTGGGTTGGGTGAGGGGAATGCGCAATCTCCTTCGCGGCAACATACGCAGTCGTCCACGCAGCCTGAAAATTAAACCCCCCCGTTTCGC
>CAZIGG010000252.1:0-2037 GCA_964538575.1 uncultured Roseivirgaceae bacterium | reverse complement strand
CTGATGGTACTGCAATAACATGCGGGAGAGTAAGTCGTTGCCTTGATTTTATTAACTAAGCCTCATAGAAATATGAGGCTTTTTTATTGCCTTTACTTTCTCAGCTTTTTCAAGCTGAAATCAGGAGATTAATAATTGATTACTTCATCGGTGATGGTGACGGTTGAGCCGCTAATGCTGGTTTTATATTGCCCGAGCGGTCGCCAGGCCGGACCGTTTCCGGCCGGGGTTCCCTCGTAATTAAAATTAGAGGCACACCCAGAACATTGCATATCAGTCGCACGGGCCTGAACGTTTGAAGCAGCCTCATAAGGCTGAAAAGAACATGTTTGTTCAAAAGCCCGAAACGTAGTTGCGTTTTCCCTGTAGACAATAATTCCGCGAACGCCTGCCTGCTGACCATTAAATGAACTGATTACCGTATGCCCACCGTCAACCTGAAGGGCACTGTATTCAGGTAAGTTTATACTAAACACAATGGTTGGAAATGATTGAAAAGGAATAGGATCATCCACCCGGTCATCCGCTCCACACGACCATAATGATATGCAGAGTAAAAAAATTAAAAACCTCTTCACGTACCTGTTAATAATTATAAAAACCTTTACCGCTCTTCACGCCCAAGTGACCCGCATCCACTTTTTGCTGTTGAATCCGGCTGGGGCGGAATTTCGGATCCTGATGAAAGGCATTGAACATCGAGCTTGTTACCGAAAAGTTTACGTCCATTCCAATCAAGTCCATTAATTCAAATGCACCCATTTTGAAACCTGAAGCTTTTAATAGCTTATCGATTGTTTGAAGGTCAGCATTATTTTCTTCCAGCATTTTCAATGCTTCAACATAATAGTGCCGGGCCACACGATTAACGATGAACCCAGGCGAATCTTTTGCAACAACGGGTGTTTTCCCAAGTTTTTTTGAAAATAATTTTAACGTCTCAATTGTTTCCAAAGACGTCTCAACCCCCTGGATAACCTCAACAAGTTTCATAACAGGTGCGGGATTGAAAAAATGCAAGCCGGCAAAGCGATCGCGATTTTTAATTCCTGAAGCAATTTGTGTTACGGGAATGGAGGAAGTGTTTGTAGTAAGAACTGAGTTCGGATTATTTTTTTCAATTGCCTGAAACAATTCTCTTTTTACATCGAGCTTTTCAATTACAGCTTCAATGATCAGCTCGGCCTTAAACTCATGAATGTTTTCACATCTTTTAATTCGTGCTAAAGACTGGGCTTTAACCTCTGAGCTGATCTTATTTTTTTCTACACTTTTTTGCAGCGAGACTTCAATGGATGAGATGCCTTTCTGAATCAGATCAGCTTTCACATCGTACAACAAAACATCAAAACCGGAAGTGGCGCAAAGCTGGGCGATCCCCTGGCCCATCGTTCCTGCGCCTGCTATGCCTGCGGTTTTAATGTTTTCTGCACTCATGCTTTAGATAACAGTTTGGAATTGCTTCAGGAAGCGGATGTCATTTTCAGAGTATAAACGAAGATCATTAACCTGATATTTTAACATGGTAACCCGCTCAATGCCCATACCGAACGCAAAACCGGTATACTCTTCGGGATCAATACCGCAGTTCTTCAGCACATTTGGATGAACCATTCCCGAGCCGGCTATTTCAACCCAGCCACTGTATTTACACACGTTGCAGCCTTTGCCCTTACAGATCAGACATGTGATATCAATTTCTGCACTGGGCTCCGTAAACGGAAAGAAAGACGGGCGGAACCTGATCTTAACATCTTTTCCATACATCTCTTTCGCGAAGTGATAAAGTGTTTGCTTTAAATCTGCGAAGCCAACGTTTTTATCAACGTATAACCCTTCTACCTGGTGAAAGAAACAATGTGCTCGTGCAGAGATTGCTTCGTTACGATAAACTCTTCCGGGCATGATGGCTCTAACCGGAGGCTTTTGTTTTTCGAGCAGCCTGATCTGTACGTTTGAGGTGTGTGTGCGTAGAAGTAAATCAGGATTTTTTTCAATGAAAAATGTATCCTGCATTTCACGAGCGGGGTGATTATC
>CAZIGG010000251.1:0-2119 GCA_964538575.1 uncultured Roseivirgaceae bacterium | reverse complement strand
TTGCCGAATGAATACAAAGCGCAGGCTTCCAGACAATGATAACTTCCCCGTTCGAGTATGTTTTGGTGATGTCTTTCACACAAGAAAGTTAATCAATAGATGGATAGTTTTGTTTCGATTTCAATCGGGCTGTTTAAAATTTTATGGATCGGGCACATCTTCGCGATATCTAAAAAGCGCTTCTCCTGCTCAGCTCCCATTTTCCCCTCAAACGAAACTTCAACGGTAAACAGACTTTTAAATTCTTCCTTTGAATATGTAACCTGAACCTTGATTTTACTTACCTCAAGTTTTTTACGATCTGCATACATGCGAAGGGTGATGGCTGTGCAGGAGGCTAACGCACTCATTAAATACTCCGGTGGTGAAGGAGCGGTGTCTGCTCCTCCTAATTCACCGGGTTCATCGGCTGCAAACAATTTATTTTCCGTTGTGATCTCCGTACGATAGCGGTCTGCGCCAATGATTGCTGTTACCATAATAAACTGATCTTTTAAGATTCTATTAATACGCCCATTTTTCCCATCTGATAATCACGCATGGCTTCCATGATCTGGGTTTGTGAATTCATTACAAAAGGTCCATACGAAACGACCTTTTCATCCAATGGCTTCCCGGTCATGAACAAGATACGGGTATTTTCGGTTGCCTCGACTGCAATTCCATCACCGTCCATTTTAAACACAACCGCATTCTTTCCTTCAACCAATCCATAGCCTTCCAGGTTGATCCCTCCGTCTAATAAATAGATGAATGCGTTATGATCGGCAGGCATTGGAATAAAGATCTTTCCGCCTTTCTTTATTTCAAAGGTTGCTGCATTAACCGGACTTAATGATTTAACTTTTCCTTTCGCACCCAGGATTTCACCTGAAAATATTCTTGCGGATACCAATCCATCTTCACTTCTAAATGATCCGGCTTCCTCTGCTGTAACCGGAATATAAACCGGCTGATCCATTTTGTGCGCAGCGGGAGTATTAATCCAAAGCTGGATCAATTCAAGATCTGCTTCTGTATCCACTGGCCGTTCGCTATGAATGATTCCCATTCCGGAATTCATCCATTGAATGCCCCCGGCTGAAATAACGCTGTCGTTGCCGCGGCTATCCTGGTGACGAAGTGATCCCTCAAAAATGAACGACACCGGTGAGAATCCACGATGCGGATGCGCGCCTACGCCTTCAAACGGTTCACCCGCTGTTGTTTTATGGTGATGCAGCAATAAAAAAGGATCGATCTGCTCAACATGTTGAGTTGGAAATGGTTGCCGGATAGGCATGCCGCCCATGCTTACAACCTCTCCGTATAATAAATGTGATACTGTTCTTGTTTTCATAAAATAGTCAATAGTTTGATGGTCGATAGTCCATGGCCAGCGATCGACCATGGACTATCGACTGATTTAATTCATTGGTACTTCCATTAATAAAATTTCTGCTTCCGTGTCGGCAATGATTGAAAGTTTGTCCGTTTCCCAAACACCAAGTCCATCGCGTTTGTTCAGCTTCTGGCCGCTGATGGTTACATCGCCTTCAACCACAAAAGCATACACACCATTGCTGTTTTTGTTCAACGTATATTCGGTCGAAACCCCCGCATGAAATTTTCCAAGCGAGAACCACGCATCCTGGTTAATCCAAAGTCCGTTGCTGTCTTTTTCAGGTGAAACAACAGGTTGAAATTTATTGATGCGTTCTTCAGCCGGGAATAATTTCTGATCATACCGCGGCTGAATGTTTCTCACTTTCGGGAAAACCCAGATTTGTAAAAAATTAACGGCTTCTGTCGGTGACGCATTTTTTTCGCTGTGTGCAATACCTGAACCAGCGCTCATAATTTGTATTTCGCCTGATTTGATCATGCCGTGACCTCCGGTGTTATCGCCATGTTCCAATGCACCTTTCAGCGGTATGGAAATAATCTCCATGTTATCGTGCGGATGCTGGCCGAAGCCCCTGCCTCCGGCAACAATATCATCGTTGAGCACACGCAGTGCGCCAAAGTTTACACGCGAAGGATCGTGATAGCCTGCAAAGCTGAAGGTATGATGTGAATCAAGCCAGCCATGGTTTGCATGACCACGGGTTTCGGCTTTATGGATTACGGTTTTCATATA
>CAZIGG010000250.1:0-2138 GCA_964538575.1 uncultured Roseivirgaceae bacterium | reverse complement strand
CAAACCTACTGCGACCCGAAAAGCTTTGCCTGGAACCATGAGTTCCTGGCTTTTAAAAAGCTGGCGGCAGAAGATGGGTTTGGGCTGAAGGTAAAGCTGGCGAATGGCAATGTGGCCGGACGGGTTCTTCCCGTGAAAATACATGACCTGGATGCGGGGGACAAAACGGTTTTGGAAAACGAATTGGGCGGTGCGCTCAGGGCAGTTGAATTTATTTACAGGGAACCCGGTGTTAACCGTTCGCTAAAGCCAACAGACAGCAGGAGCGAAAACCAAAATAAAACCGATTACCGGAACCAGGTTAATAAAGTGGCCAATGCCGTTAAGGACATAGTAACTGCCCTTCAGAATGGAAATGCCGTGCATAATTTTGAAAGCCGGCATTTGGATACAGGGGTTCCCCGGTATTCACGAAAAAAAATATTTTCCGCAATCGCTTTTGTTGCGTTTTTTATTCTTGCACTATTCCTTTACGGGTATTTTTATCCGCCTGTGGCCGTACGCGAAGAGCCTACCGTTAAACGGATAGCTATTCTTCCGTTCAGCCTGATCGGGGATGAGAAAGAAGGGCAGTACCTGGCCGATGGAATGATGGAAGCCATTCTTTCTCATTTAAGCATGTTCCCGGAACTGCGTGTTAAATCGCGCACTACGGTGGAGGCTTACAGGGGAACGCTGAAAACCCTTCCTGAAATAGCTTCGGAACTGAAGGTGGACTATATCCTGGAGGGCAGCGCCCAGAAATTTGGCGATGACCTGCGTGTTTTTGTTAAGCTGATAGACATTAAGACGGACGCCCCGGTATGGAGCAGGGAGTACAACAACAAGTTTGAAAATATTTTTGATATTCAAAGTGAAATTTCCAGGAAGATAGCCGGTGAACTAAAAACAAAACTCACTCCCCGGCAGCTTGAAAGAATTTTTAAAACGCCCACTACGAGTGTTGAAGCCTATAATCTTTATTTACAAGCAAGAGAAGATTTGGGCAGGTTCGGGGATGAACAAATTCAGCGTTCAATTGATCTTTTCAAAAGAGCAATTGCATTAGACCCTTTATTTGCTGACGCTTACAGCGAATTAGGTGTTGCATTGTGGTTTGGGAATGCTGATAACAATTTGTTAGAAAATGATTCGGTGCTGTTTTATTTTCAAAAGGCTGTTGAGCTGAACCCGGCTTCCGCGTTGGCCAATTCAAACCTGGCGGCATATTATTTTTATCGTCAGATACCGGGGGAAGAATGGAACCAGGATGCCAGGTTTGTGGAGGCATTTCCTTACCTGCAGCGAGCGATGGAGTTGAACCCGAACGACCCGCACCCTGTCGATCAACTGGCAACGATTTATGGTGCAAAGAATGAATATGCCCTTGCTTTGCAGCATCATTACAAAGTGCTTACCATGGATATTGATCGGGATAATCTAAGTGGAACACTGAGCCAAATCGGCCACTTATACCGGAGCATTGGCGATATGGAGAAGGCTCTTTCGGTGTTGGAAATATTGAAGAGTATTGATGCCAATCAGGCATCCTCTTTGGAATATTTTATATGCTTAAAAACTAGGGATTATAAGAAAGCGCTGGAACAAACGGCTGTAGGCTTTAGACACGATAGCCTGCTTTATAAGGCAACTGTTTATTTTGCAATGAAAGATTTTGCCAACGCTGAGAAGCTTTACAGGCAGTATTTTGACCAGGCTGCCAGGCCCGTCAGGTTTTATAAATTCAATTATGTGTATGCATTGAAAAAATCAGGAAAGCTGAAGCAGTCAAAAGAGGAGTTGAGCAAACTAAAATTGTCTTTTCTTGAAGGCTCAGATCATTTCACACGTGCGCGAATCCATATACTGGATGGCGAAGCTGATCTGGCTGTTAAAGAGCTTCAAAAGGTTAAGTTTTTATCGTATGGATTGCGAAACCTGGAAATCAATCCCCTGTTTGAAGACCTTTGGCAGGATCAAAGGTTTATTGATATAATCAGGCAGGCAGAGGATAATTGCAAGCAAGCCCGGGGCAGGATCAGGCAAATGGAAAAGCAGGGCTTGTTGCCTGATCTCAATGAAGTGTTAGAGCAGGTGCAACGTGATTATATCCACCTGATGTCAGAAGAAAATCAGTAGTTATGGCTTCAATAATCCCC
>CAZIGG010000249.1:0-2189 GCA_964538575.1 uncultured Roseivirgaceae bacterium | reverse complement strand
GAAGGTGTCTGACGAACAGACAGAATTAAGACGACTATTATTCGAAGGGAAATTCAAAAATGTAATTCACGACAATCGGTCAATTGAATTCACAAAAGAAGGACAAATCAAAGGACTGAATAAAGAAAAGTACTTTGAACTAGTCTACGACTTTGGAGAAGGAATAAACTATGACGTCAGTATATTCTATCCAAGCCAAGACTCTTCAGGACTTTGGACTCGTGGCAATTTATTTCACTTCAAAATAAAATCTGACACGATAAAATTATACAGAATTACACCCGACTGGGACGAAATGAATCACAGGATCGGTGACCTTGAATACGTTTTGGTGAAATCATAACTGTGCCTAACAAAGGTGGCTGTTGCACAGCTAAGAAATTCCGTCACATGATAGAAATAGTCTTTAAAATTTGAATGAATTCGAAGACAGTAAAGTGAACAAACGGGAGAATGGCGGTCGAGCAACAAGCACAAAGGCTATAAGGCATTTATTTAATTATTTTTAAAGGCCAAGCAATGCCTTATAGGCAAACGTTAAACAGCATCATTAACTACATCCCCATCATCACAAACGCCCCCCAGTAATACGGGTCTTTGTATTTGGCCATTAATTGCAATTGCGCCTGCTTGAATGCTTTTTGCTTGTCGCCCAGCTTGATCCAGTTGGTATAAAAATTGGTCATCAGCATTTGCGTGGCGGCATCGTCAACTTTCCATAAGCTCATGATCAGGGCTTCGGCACCGGCTACCTGGAACGCGCGCTGCAATCCATAGACACCTTCACCGGATTTAATATCGCCCAAACCCGTTTCGCACGCGCTCAGGATCACGAGATTCGTTCCTTCGAGGTTGAGATTCATAGCTTCATAAGCCGTGAGTACGCCATTGTCATTGCTTGTTATATCCGAACCTCCCGAACCCGTAATAGATTTGCCGGCACCCGCTAAAATCAACCCCGATCTCAGCAATGGATTACGCGAAGCGCTCTCTGCATTTACGCCAAACACCGAACCTTCTCCTTCACCGGCATCCTGTAAAAAATATCCGTGCGTGGCAATGTGAACAAGTGTGGGGCTTTTAAGCGCCTTAATATTTTTCTCAGTGGCATCCGCAGCCATCACCTGGCTGACCTGGTAGCCGGATGCTTTCAGGATTTTTGAAATTCCATCGATTTCAACTTTCGTTCCGGGAAGCGCAGAGACATCCGTTGTACCGTAATCCGGGAAACCGAGCAGGAAAGCATTCTTTTTAGGAACAACCGCCTTCCTCGCTTTGAGTGCAATCAGGTCTTTTGAATTACCGATGATTACAAGATCATACCGGTTGATCACATAATCTTCATCCGGCCTTTTCAGTGTGTTCAGATTCATTTGATTATACACGCCATCGGGTGAAATGTATACCAGTTTTTTACCAGTCAGCTCACTTTCGATTTTCGACCAGTATTGCTCGTAGGAATAATCATCCGTTACTTTTTGCTGCACGGCATTCCGGTAGAACTTTGCATATTTCTTTTCAAGGTCTGCCCCATTCTCCATGACAACGAGCTTGGGCATCTCTGATCCCTTCTTCAGCACCAACGCAACGTACTTTGAATCGGCTGTAAAATCCTGAACGAAGCCCCGCACCCGGATGATGTCAACTACAGCCTCAGTGTCATTCAATAATCCTAATATCTGTTTATAGCTCGTCTTTTGAGTTGAATATCCTTGTGAAAATTCAGTTGATTTTTCGGATAATGATTTCTCCGTTGCATTTGCCGCGCGCTCAAGCTCAGCCAGGTTTATTTTTTGCTGCTTGAGTTCTTCCTTGGATAAGGTGTACAGTCGGGCTAATTGCTCCTTCTGATCAAGCCACGACAGGTAATCTTTAATTAATGCTTCATTATTACTCTTGAGAATTGATTCCTTGACTTTGCTGGTTGAGTTCAGCAGCAATGCTTTGGTTGCCATCTGGTAATCGTAGAAGTCCTGGGTTACATAATTCATCGTTGGACTGGCTTCCAGCGCAAAACTGTAAAAGCGCTGAAAGCGCGGAGCGGTTATATCCCAATAACTCGTTTTTTCAGCCTCGCTCATAGGCGGGAAATACAGGTTGATGAACTCAATGGTTTTATCCATTACATCGCGGTATGCCATGTAAGCCTGCTCAAGCTTGCCGGTTTTCCAGTACAAGATGGCCAGATT
>CAZIGG010000248.1:0-2221 GCA_964538575.1 uncultured Roseivirgaceae bacterium | reverse complement strand
ATTTTCCATCGGCTTTAAGGACGAAAAATTCTTTGACGAAACGCATTATGCGAAGCTCGTAGCCGGTCATTTTAAAACAGAACACACAGTATTTTCGCTCACCAATGATGATTTATATGAACACGTCCACAGCATCTTAAACTATTTCGATGAACCTTTTGCGGATTCATCGGCCATAAACGTTTACATTCTCAGCAAACAAACACGTAAGCATGCCACCGTTGCTCTGTCAGGAGATGGAGCCGATGAATTATTAGCAGGCTATAATAAACACGCAGCCTTTTACCGGTCATTTAATCCCGGGATTAAAGAGAAAGCAGTGAGCGCATTAAATCCGTTATGGAAGTTAATCCCGCAGTCGCGCAGCAATCCGCTGGCCAACAAAGTGCGGCAATTCAACCGGTTTGCAGAAGGTATGAAGCTTTCTCCTAAGGAACGTTACTGGCGCTGGGCTTCTTTTGCTGATGAAACTGAAGGCAGAAGTCTGCTGAATGCAGATTCACAAGCCAAAATTTCGGAACAGCAATATCAGGAATCAAAATCCGAAATCCTGAAAAGCATAAGCTCAGCCGGGAGCATGAACGAAATTTTGCGTACCGATACAAGGCTTGTTCTCCCGAACGATATGCTCACCAAGGTTGATCTGATGAGCATGGCCAACGGGCTGGAAGTACGCACGCCTTTCTTAGATGTTGAAGTAGTGAATTTCATTTTCTCGCTGCCGGAAGATTTCAAGATCAAGTCAACCATCCGGAAACGGATTTTACAGGATGCGTTCCGCGACATTCTTCCCGCACAGCTTTACAACCGGCCCAAGAAAGGCTTTGAAGTGCCGTTATTAAAATGGTTCCGAAAGGAAATGAAATCGATGATTGCTGACGATTTGCTTTCGAAAAAACTCATTGAAGAACAAGGGATCTTTAATTATACTGAAATAGAAAAATTAAAAGCTCAATTGTTCTCTTCTAATCCGGGTGATGTTCACGCACGCATCTGGGGCTTGATTGTTTTTCAGTTTTGGTGGAAGAAATACATGAACAAATAACAGTATGAAAAACCTGCTCCGCCTTGAGGAAGCCTGCATGTTCGCACTTGCCATCTACCTGAATTCATTTTTGCCCTTTGCCGGATGGGTTTTCTGGGCGCTCTTGCTTGCACCTGATTTGAGCATGCTCGGATATCTCATCAACACGCGCGTTGGCGCAGTTCTTTACAATCTCATTCATTACAAAGGATTGGGCATTGTACTATACTTCGCTGGGTTTTTTCTGGTGATTCATGAACTAACATTAGCCGGAGTTGTGTTATTTGCGCACAGTTCGATGGATCGCGTGTTCGGATACGGATTAAAATATGCCGATGATTTTAAGCACACCCACCTCGGCTGGATTGGAAAGCAATAATTTTATGAAACACACCTATACAGTAACCGGCATGACCTGTAACGGCTGCGTAGCCAGCGTAAAAAGCAAGCTGCTCATGCACCCGGATGTTCTGGCGGCCGAGGTAACACTCGATCCGCAGCAGGCCGTAATAGAAATGAGCAGGCACATCAGCACGGCCGACCTTCAAAACGCTATCGGCAACCCGAAATATACGATCTCGGAAAATCACCAGGCTCACGATACGCAAATGGAAAACATAAGCTGGCTTTCAACCTATAAGCCTATTCTGTTGATTTTCGCTTTCATCACAGGTGTTTCAGCCATTGCAGCTTACCAAAATGAAATCTTTCATGGCATGCAGTTCATGAGCGTATTTATGGCCGGTTTTTTCTTAGTGTTCTCTTTCTTCAAATTCCTTGATCTGAAAGGATTTGCCAACAGCTACGCGATGTATGATGTTGTGGCGAAGAAAATTCCTGCATACGGATTTATTTATCCGTTCCTGGAGCTTGGGTTGGGAATCGCCTATTTAATAAATTTTAATCCCGTAGTCACCAACTGGGCAACGATCATCATCATGGGCGTCAGCAGCATTGGCGTGATTGAAAGCGTGCTGAACAAAAAGAAAATTCAATGTGCCTGCCTGGGTGCAGTTTTTAACCTGCCGATGAGCACGGTAACGATTATTGAAGATCTGCTGATGGTGGGCATGGCTGCGGTGATGCTTTGGATTTATTAAGGCCAATTCATGTACCGCACTATATATTTAGCATGCAGCATTACACTCCCATTGATTACAGGGTAACTTTTGATATATTTCAAATGTGTATTACCTA
>CAZIGG010000247.1:0-2243 GCA_964538575.1 uncultured Roseivirgaceae bacterium | reverse complement strand
AAACGTACAGAGGGCCTGTTATCATCGGAGCAGTGCGCTCTTCATAAAGTCTTACGTAGTCAACCTCCATACGGGCGGAGGTAAGCGCAGGATCGATTGTCGGCCCGCCAAAATTACCGCCCATGGCGATGTTCATAATGATAAATTGATCGGCATTGAAGGGATACGTCTGAGCATTTTTTACAGGAGGGTTGTAGGTGTAGTAAAGAACATCATCCACGTAGAAGGCAATCCGCTGTGCATTCCAGGATACGGCATACCGATGGAATTCAGTGCTTGCGGTAGGAATAGTGATCGCGCCTTTGTTTACTGTATTTCCATTGCTGGACGGGGTGTGCATCGCGGCTTGTACTACGTTTTGATTTTTCCCAACGTGCTCCATCACGTCAATTTCACCGCAGGCAGGCCAGCCGACAGAGGAAATATTTTGTCCCAGCATCCATAGCGCAGGCCAGGTGCCAACTCCGGTAGGCAGCTTGGCTCTGAACTCTACCTTGCCGTATGTAAAAGTCTTTTTGTTTTGTGTCTTAATACGGCCGGAGGTCCAGTTTCCGCCCGATTTGATTGCATCGATGATTAATTTTCCGCCTTCCTGGCGGACGTTGGTTGTGCTGCTTGTGTACGTTTGAACTTCATTGTTACCCCAGCCGCAGTTGTTCGGACAACCATTGCCTAAATCATAATTCCAGTATGCGGAATTAGGCACTCCTGTTCCTTCAAACTCATCACTCCACACCAATACTTCGCACTGAGCAAAAGCCAGCGTGTATGTACAGACAAAAGAAAGCAGCAGTAAGATAGAGCGTATATGATGGAAGAAAGTTCTCATGAAGTATTTTAAGCGCTGAATTAAAAAATGACAGACCGGAAGTTGAGATCAGCTATTTCTAAAACTCCTGTTATATATTTTTTAAAATAAGGGAAGGCCCGTTACTACGGGACCTTCCTTTATTTTTTGACAGGTTATTCGAATATTAAATTTCTAACATAAAAAGTAGCTGCAGTAGAGTGGCTGCCACCACCGATTTGTATGAATACCATATCCAGATCGGTTCTCTCCAATACCGATGTTCCGACATCAGGAGCATTCAACGGGAAAGTAATAGTTACCCATGTATCCAGTGCTACATCATCTGATTCGTATTGAGTCAGGCTATTCCACCACTCTGTTGTGTGACTTTTATCACCGAAGCCAATAAAAACTTTCTTAGTTAACGGATCGTATGTATTCGAGCTGGGCAGATATACATCCACTGAAACTGTTGTAAAGTTTGTGAACACAATATCAGACAATTCAGGACTCGTTCTCAACTGAGCTTCCTGAAAAAGTTCGGTAGCAACGCGGTCAAATTTTCCGACTTTGGTAGCGCCACCATCGGGATCGTCTTCACCTACTGTTATGATAGAGCCGCCTACGATAAGCCCCAGTTCATCAAAACTACCGGCCGATTCAAACGTATGACCAAGCGCTGTTGGCTCGATATTAGGAAGATCTTCTCCGAACGTTGGCGCATCTGTTTCCAGTGCAGGCTCAGTGAGAGCATTAGCATAGCTTACATATATAGCTTTCCAGTAGTGGCCCAATTCGGCATAATTGAAAATCACCTCCAATGTATCAACATTTGTTGAGCCTCCAGCGCCAGCGCCAAGCCTCATACTAAATGTTGTGCTGGCCTGAGGTGTAGTTACATATCCATTTGTCCCGAGCTTGATAAGGCTCATCCATGCGCCTGTACCGGTTAAGGTTATTTTGTTTCCAGGAATATCATACGTATAGGCATGTGTCCCCGACAACCATGAACTGTAGTTGTTGCCATCAATAGTTAAGTTATCAGCGTTCGCTTCAAAACAAGATTCTGAAAGCGATTCTTTATCGGTTCCGTTGAACACATCGCCTTCGCCCCAGAAGGTTCCGAGATCATTGTAAACAAAATTTCCGTTGCGGTGAAATGTAAAGGAGTCATCGTAGAGACAAGGTCGTGCCCCGTTATTGCTTGTGCTCCACCACTCTGTCCATGTAGCAGCGCCACCGCCAATACCAATAGCAGGGCCCTGTCTTAGCAATTTCCAGGTTTTAGAGGTTTCACCTGCCAATAAAGCAAGCGCGTCATCCGGATCGACAACCGTAACTGCTTCTGATTTCACTGAAGTTTTGCCACCGGCACCGGTAGCCGTTAGGGTTACCGTATAGGTTCCGCCTGCCGCATACGTATGGGAAGGATCTTTAACGGTTGAAGCCGGGC
>CAZIGG010000246.1:0-2243 GCA_964538575.1 uncultured Roseivirgaceae bacterium | reverse complement strand
TTTTGATTCGGAGAATCCGGGAAGTGTTCCGTTTCCAGGCAAAATCCATAACGATGTTTGTACACAATGCCTTGTTTTCCGGTGATTGATCCGTCTAAAAAGTTACCGCAATATAATTGCATACCGGGCTCAGTCGTGTAAACATCCACTACCCTTCCGGATACCGGTTCATAAACGTTAGCCGCGTGCCTGATGGAATCCTTTGAAGCCAATACCCAGCAATGGTCGTAGCCTCCCGCAACTTCAAGCTGCTGATCTTTGTCATTTGTTCGCAGCCCGATGGCAGTCTGTTTACGGAAATCAAAAGGTGTTCCGCTCACGTCTTTAAGTTCTCCGGTCGGAATAAGAACGTTATTCACCGGTATAAACTGATCCGCATAGATTGTTACTTCGTGATCCAGAATATCACGCTTAACATTTCCCGTCAGGTTAAAATAGGAATGCTGCGTGAGGTTAATGATGGTTTTTTTATCGGCAGCAGCTTTATAATCAATTTTAAGTTCGTTAGTATCGGTCAGTGTATACACTACTTCAATGTTTAGATTTCCGGGATACCCTTCTTCCATATCTTTGCTGAGGTATGTAAGTTTCAGGCTTTTATCGTCCAGGGGTTCAATGTTCCAGAGCACTTTATCAAATCCTTTTACTCCGCCATGCAGGTGCTGTCCATTATTATTTTGCGCTACAGCATATTCCTTACCGGCAAGAACAAATTTTCCGTTTGCAATCCGGTTGGCGTACCGCCCCGCAATGGCCCCGAAATAAGGATTGGATTTTAAATAACCCGACAGAGAATCATACCCCAGTACAATGTCTTCAAGAACACCCTTTTTATCCGGAGTTAGTAAGGCCGTGATGATACCGCCATAGTTAATCACGCGCACTTCAATATTATTTGCGTTTACGAGCGTATATTCAAATACCTCCTGCCCGTCCGGCATTCGTCCGAAAAGTTTCTTTTTAGCTTCCATGAATACTGAATTTTCTGCCGTTTCCTTTGTTGAAGTTGCCGTTGAACATGCTGTGTAAAGTACGCTGCTTATTAAAATAAAATGAAAATTTATGATTCTCATTTTTATTAACTCATCCGTGAAACCCCGTCTTCTATATTAACCGGATGAATCAATGCCTCCAGGTTAAAGTTGCTTTTATACGACTCACGGATGGCGGAGCCAAAGCGGTCAACCGCATCCCGATGCACAATGTTAAGGGTACATCCGCCAAAGCCCCCGCCCATCATGCGCGCTCCGATTACTTCGGGAAATTGTTTCGCGATCTCCACAAAAAAATCGAGCTCGGGGCAGCTCACCTCATAAAGTCTGGAAAGGCCCTGGTGCGTTTCGAACATTTTCTTTCCAAAAGCCTTCAAATTACCTTTTTGAAGATCTTTGTTGGCGCGTTGTACGCGTTCAATCTCTTCAATTACATATTTGCACCGCATCCATTGTTTTTCAGAAAACTCCGAAGCATGCTTTTCGAGCATCTTCAAAGTTGCATCACGAAGGCTCGTTACGTGAGGATAATGCTTTTTTAAGATCGCAACACCTTGTTCGCAATCTTCTCTTCGTTTATTGTAATCCGAATCCACCAATGCGTGTTTCACCCGCGTGTCGCACAGCACCAATGTATAATCTCCAAGTTCAAGCGGTGAATAAGAATAGGCAAGCGACCGGCAATCGAGGAGAATTACATTCCCCTTCTTTCCCATCATGCTTGCAAACTGATCCATGATGCCGCATTTCATGCCCACAAAATTGTGCTCCGACCATTGCGCCATTAGCAAAAGCTTTTGCCGGTCAATATCAAGTTTGTTCAACTCATTCAGCCCGAAGGCAAACCCGCACTCAACCGAGGCTGATGATGAAAGTCCCGCACCAATCGGAATATTCCCTGCAAAAACACATTTGAAAGGTTTAAGTGTATGCCCGTTATCCAATAGCTGGCGGATAACACCTAACAGGTAATTCGCCCACATGGGTTCTTTTACCGGCTTAACGTTTGCCAGATCAACCGTAAACAATTCTTCATACTTCATGGAGTAGATTTCCGAAATGTTATCAGTCGCTTCCGCAAAAGCGAACCACGTTGCATAGTGAATGGCAGCGGGCATGACGAACCCCTCATTATAATCCGTATGCTCCCCGATGAGGTTGATGCGTGCTGGTGCGCGCACCAGCACAGGTTCGGTGTTGTACCGTTTTCTGAACTTTTCTAAAACATCCTGATGATTGAATTCCACAGCG
>CAZIGG010000245.1:0-2323 GCA_964538575.1 uncultured Roseivirgaceae bacterium | reverse complement strand
GCGGTGGTCCGTGGTGGAAAGTCTCCCGGTTCACGAAGACATCAAGAAGCACACCGGCAACTTTGCAGCATACATTGAAAATTATAAGATAAGCCTGAGAAACCTGGCAAACTGCGGCATATATGTAGTAACCTACAACTTCATGCCGATCCTCGACTGGATGCGCACCGATGTAAACTATGTAATGCCTGACGGAAGCCGCGCGCTTTACTTCAACAAGCTTGACTTCATCGCCTTTGATCTTTTTCTCCTGCAGCGGCCGGATGCCACAAGGGATTATACCTCAGCACAGGTGGAGGCAGCACGCGCACGTTTTAACGCCATGTCGCAGGAGCAAAAAGATACGCTTTATAAAAACACACTACTTGGACTTCCCGGCAGTGAAGTTGCGTTTACTCCGGAAGAAATTCATGTAGCGTTGAAGACGTATGATGGAATTTCCGCGGATGTGCTCCGGCAGAATTTATTTTTCTTCCTTCGCGAAATTGTTCCGGTTGCCCAGGAGCAGAACATCAAACTTGCCATCCACCCCGATGATCCTCCTTACTCGATTTTAGGACTGCCGCGGATTGTCAGCACCGCCCATGATGTAGAGATGATTCTGGCCAGCGCCCCTTCTCCCGCCAACGGGCTTTGTTATTGTACCGGGTCGTTCGGGGCACGGGCCGACAATGATCTGGTAGGCATGGTGAAAAAATTCGGAGATCAGATTAATTTTCTTCACTTACGCAATACCAAGCGGGATGCGGAAGGGAACTTCTACGAAGCCGATCACCTGGAAGGTGATGCAGATATGAGCAGCATTGTAACGGAGATTCTTACAGTAATGCAGCGCAGGAAAGTTTCGCTGCCGATGCGTCCTGATCATGGACATCAGATGCTGGATGATCTTAACAAAACAACCTATCCGGGTTATTCAGCGATCGGCAGACTGCGCGGACTTGCCGAGTTAAGAGGGCTTGAACGCGGGCTGTCACATTCACAGCAACAGGAGACGAAACAGTAAACAATTGTGATCAGATGGCCATGTAAAAGAAAATGCAACTCATGAAAACCTTTATCACAGATAACTTTCTCCTGCGTTCAGATTTTGCACAGCGCCTGTATCATAACTATGCAAAAGATCTTCCGCTTATCGATTATCATTCGCACCTGCCGCCTGCTCACATTTCACAAGATCATTCGTTCAATTCGGTTACCGAACTTTGGCTGGCCGGAGATCATTATAAATGGCGGGCGATGCGAACCCTTGGCATACAGGAGAAATTTATTACGGGTAACGGAACGAACCGCGACAAGTTCGGTCAATGGGCGTTTACCGTTCCGTATACCGTAAGGAATCCGCTTTATCATTGGACACACCTTGAACTACTCAGGTATTTTGAGATCGATGAACTGTTAACGCCAGCGACCGCGGATGGCATCTACCAGACGTGCAATAATCTCTTGAAAACTTCACGCTATTCAACACAATCTCTTCTCAGACGAATGAATGTTGAAGTAGTTTGCACAACGGATGATCCTGTCGATTTGCTGGATGATCACCGGGCGATTCGCCTGCAGCAATCCGGAACCGCTGTTCTCCCGACTTTCAGGCCGGATCGCGCGTATGCAGTTGAAGACGTCAGGGCTTATAATCTATACCTGAATAAACTTGAACTTGTAGCAGACCGGGAGGTAAAATGCTTTGACGATCTACTGGAAGTATTGCGGCAGCGAATTGAGTATTTTGATGAGGCAGGCGCCAGGCTTTCCGATCATGGCCTGGAGCATATGTATTACCCTGCGGCAAATTCATCGTATACTCCGGAAGCACTTTTTCAAAAGCTGAAGCAAAACATTTCACTCACACAGGAAGAAGCCCATTTCTATAAATATTCCGTGCTGATTGAGCTGAGTAAAATGTACCATAAAAAAGGCTGGACGCAACAATTCCACCTGGGCGCTTTACGCAACACCAATCAGCGGCTTCTTAAAAACCTGGGACCCGACACCGGGTTCGACTCCATCGGGGATTTTCCGCAAGGCGTATTGCTGGCAAAATTCCTGGATGAGCTGGATTCCCGAAACCAGCTTGCCAAAACAATTATCTATAATCTTAACCCTGCCGACAATGAAGTAATCGCTACCATGACCGGGAACTTTAACGATGGATCGGTAAAAGGAAAAATTCAATTCGGATCGGCCTGGTGGTTTCTCGATCAGAAAGACGGGATGGAAAAACAGTTGAATGCCTTGTCAAACCTGGGGCAGTTGAGTTGCTTTATCGGCATGCTGACCGATTCACGGAGTTTTATGTCATTCCCCCGGCATGAATATTTTC
>CAZIGG010000244.1:0-2339 GCA_964538575.1 uncultured Roseivirgaceae bacterium | reverse complement strand
CGCCCGAATAAATTGTTGCTTCGGGTATCTGCAGTTTGTGTAATGGTTTCGGGGTAATCATCGGATTGGTCATCTGGAGTTCCATTATCTTTAAGAGTGATAGTTTCATTCATGAAATTACCGTTCACATTATAACTTGCTCTTCCATATCCGCCAAGCGAAAAGCCCATCTTGCCTCTGCGGTAATTTCCATTCAATCCCAGGTTTGATCCGCGTAAGCCAATACCTGAATCGATGTTCAACGTAGCACCTTGTAATGTATTCTTCTTGGTAATAATGTTGATAATACCGGCAGAACCTTCGGCATCGTACTTGGCAGAAGGTGAGGTGATCACTTCTACACTTTTAATCTGGTCAGCCGGAATTTGCTTAAGCGCATCTGCCACGCTGCTGGCTGTAATAGTTGACGGTTTGTTATTGATCAGTACAAGAATATTTGAGTTACCCCGCATGGATACATTTCCATCCATGTCCACTGAAAGCATCGGCACGCGCTTTAAAACGTCTGTTGCATCACCGCCCCGGGTGGTTGCATCCTGCTCGGCATTGTATACGGTACGGTCAACCCTTTCTTCAATTAAAGAACGCTGGCCCTCTATCACAACCTCGTTTAATACTTTTGAGCCTGTGGATAATTTGATGGCGGGCAATTCAATTGCACCTCTTTTATCAACTATAATGTTTTCTATCGTTTTTGTTTCGTAGCCGATAAAAGTCACGTTCATGGTGTATGTTCCCTCCGCTAATTTCGCGAGGGTGAATTTTCCCTCCATATCACAAACAGTTCCGTCTACGGCTTTGGTAGTGGCAGGGTCGATCAACACAATGTTGGCAAACTCAACGGGTTGGTTGGTCTCCTCGTCAAGTACCTGGCCTGTAATTTTGCCATTTCCTTTCGGAATCCCGGCTGCCGGCTGTTGAGCCACAACGGTAAGAGAGAGTGTGCCGATACCAAGAAATAAGAATAATGCCTTTTTCATGCTGATTTTATAACTGTTTTCATGCCAACCCAAAAACGTAATGATTTGTTGCAGGATCAATGTTAATTAACCTTAAAGCTTCAGGATTAGCGCGCAAAGGTAGATTTATTTGCCGGGCGATTGGGGACGTTTTTTTCAAATGCCATAAAACCCTTTGAAAGGCAATTTTGGCTTTTGTGAGGATGGCCTGAAAGACAATTCACTTGCAGAAACATGCAAAAACAATAAAGTCCGTTCTGAAACGGACTTTGTGGAGAATATCGGATTCGAACCGATCACCTCTTCACTGCCAGCGAAGCGCTCTAGCCAAATGAGCTAATCCCCCGAGTGTGCAAAGATATTTAAGAAAACCGCTGTTACAAACGAACTTTTATTTTTTGTAGAAAGTAATGACTTATTGTTTATTCTGAATTGTTGGAATAGAACCAAGGCGATTCTGTAAAGCAATTGCTAAAGCAAATTTTTTATTACGCCATAACCGATAACATCGCCAGAATTGGTTTAGCCAGGGATGCATCACCCGTGAATTTTATCTTTTCCTCTGCTTCATTTCCGCTTAATGCTTTTGTGAAAAGCTTCCAGGCAGTGTCCGGGTCTATACTAACCGTTGAATCGACTTGAACAGGACTATTTTTTTGTAACGTCCACCCTGAATCTCCCTTACTCAAAAACCAATCACCACCGGATTCTGAGGTTACGGTTACTTTAATGGACTGACCTTTTTTTGCCGGAATGTTCCGATAGGTATGCGGCAGGGCCTGCATAAACGTATCGATCAGCGGATAATAAAATTCACGAACCATAATTCCCGGTTTACCTACAGCCTCCCGGATTTGTTGCTGATGATGCCACTTCTCGGTGTACTCCCGTGCAATGTGGAACCAGTTAAGCGACTGCTCTTCGCCCGCCCAGGCAACGGAAAACACCGCTGGCTTAAAGGGATCAAGCCGGGCTACGCATGCACAGTATTCTTTCCCCGTAATCTCTAATAATTCAATTAACACGGCCGGGCTCATGCGTTTAGTGGCCTTAACCCAGTCGGCATTCAGCCGGTTAAGGAAATCAACCAGTTCTTCGTAAGATTGAATTGCCCCGGAAGGATCGCCAAAAAAGTTATCCCGTACAACCGACAGCATCCGGATGTTTCCGTCCAGCAGGTGTGTGGCAACATCTTTTACAGTCCATAGCTTAGCTACCGTATGCTTCGACCAGTCGTCAGGGCCAAGCGATCGCAGCAGCCCGAGGAGCTTTTCATCAAGCTTGGGAAAAAGATTAACCGTGGGGATGGGAACCTGCATACGCGAATGTGCAAAAGATTTAAATATTATGCAGAAAGTTTTCAAATTTACTATACTTGCA
>CAZIGG010000243.1:0-2340 GCA_964538575.1 uncultured Roseivirgaceae bacterium | reverse complement strand
GACATTACCGACAATGGCAGCAAGGCCACAATGACATATTCCCTAACATTGACCAAGCCTATTTATGCTTCAGGGGAATACAAATACCTGAAAGAGCTTTTTAACCGGGCTGTTCAGGTTCAAAGTTTCGATTGGCTATTTAAGAAAAAATAATACGGATTTAGTCGAAGCGAATTGCTTTGATCGGAGTGATCCGTGCAACGATGGCTGTTGGCAAAAGCAGAACGCTGGTTACAACCAGGAAGGTTAACAGGTTAAGCAGCAGGATAACGTCCCAATGCCAGCTTACGGGAACAAACTTCATATAATAATCTTCCGGGTTGAGCGGTATGAGTTTAAATTTATCCTGGAGGTAACAAAAGCCAATACCCAGCGCATTTCCCAGGAGCAATCCTTTGGCAATCAGGCTGATACCGTTATAAATAAAAATAGAGCGAATTAAACCGTTTGATCCGCCCATTGCTTTTAACATTCCAATCATTTGTGTTCGCTCCATTACCAAAATCAAGATAATGGAAATCATATTCACACAAATCACAAAAAGGATAATGACGAGCAAAATGTCAACTTGCCGGTCCAGCAGATCAAGCCATTCAAAAACCTGGATATATTTTTCGCGTATGGTCTCTGCATTTTTATCAAAATTTTTCTTCATGTCTTTCTCCAGGAGGGTTTCCAGCTTCTGCTGAGCCTCTGCCACAGAAATGTTCTCACGTAAATAGATTTCAATTCCACCGGCAATACTGTCCGACCAGCCGTTCAATCGCTGAATCAGGCGGATGTCGCCAATCACAACTTTGCCATCAAAATATTCACTCAGGTTGGTTTCATAAATACCGCTAACCTTTAGCCTGCGGAAGCGGGGCGGGTTCTGAAAAAAATGAATGGTTACCGCGTCTCCCGTCTTTACGCTCAGTTTATTCGCAATTAATTTGCTTAAAACAATCTCGTTTGAATAACCTGAGTCCGGAAAACGTATGAATCTTCCTTCCACCATATTCGCATTAAACGATGCGGTATCAAAACTTTTACCCACACCTTTCAGCACCACGCCTAAAACTTCCGTGCTTGTTTTAATAAGCCCGGCTTTATGGGCATATTCCTGCATGTGATCAACAAAATCCAGTTCCTTTTGCTGGTTGTAAACATCAAAATTGATATCGAACGGAACTTCTTCAACAGAGTTATCCATTGAAAATTTTGTAATCAGGAGATGTCCGCTAAAGCTGTAGATGCGGTTCTTTACTGTTTCCTGAAACCCGTTCATGATCAGGAATGAAACAATAGCAGCACCCAATCCTATGCCTATAATGACAATCGCGATCTTATGAATCGTAGATGAAAAACCTTCCTGCTGGCCGCGGCTTATTCTTTTGGATATGAAATACGAAAGGTTCAAGGAATGGCTTAATTTTGGCTTACCATGGCAAAATAAAAAGAAATGAGCAGGTTATTGGCATTCGGATTTTTTTTGTTCTTCGTTGCAGCGTGTAAGGCGCCACCGATTAAAACCAAACAACAGCCCATCAAGCCGTCAGTTTTAACAACCACCGTTCAGGTTGAAACGGGCGCTGATCAGGTTGAGAGTTTCTATACAACACTCACCGGGAAGCGTGTTGCATTGGTTGTAAACCATACCTCACGGATTGGCAAAACCCATCTTGCCGATTCCCTGAAAGCGCTTGGTGTGAATATTGTAAAAATCTTCGGCCCCGAGCATGGCTTTCGTGGAAATGCAGCAGATGGTGAGCATGTAAATGACAGTGTTGACGTACGTACGGGCATTGTGTCAGTGTCGTTGTACGGAAAAAATAAAAAACCTACCCAACAGCAGCTCGAAAATGTTGACGTAGTGATCTTTGATATTCAGGATGTAGGCACGCGGTTCTATACCTACATCAGCACCATGCACTATGTGATGGAGGCCTGCGCGGAAGCACATAAAAAAATGATCATTCTCGACCGTCCTAATCCAAATGATTTCGTTGACGGACCCATGAATGAAAAACCGTTTCAATCCTTTGTAGCCATGCACCCCATCCCCATTGCACACGGATTAACTGTTGGCGAGTTGGCTCAAATGATTAATGGCGAGGGCTGGCTTACAAACAAGCTGCAATGCGATATTGAAATTATTAAAGTAAAAAACTGGAAACACGCTGACGAATATGTTTTGCCCGTTGGGCCTTCACCCAATCTTCCAAACAACCAGGCCATCCGACTCTACCCGTCAATTTGTTTGTTTGAAGGTACGGTAATAAGCCTGGGTCGCGGAACTCCGTTTCCGTTCCAGGTATTGGGAAACCCAGAGTTAAAAAACATGCCTTTTACATTTACACC
>CAZIGG010000242.1:0-2409 GCA_964538575.1 uncultured Roseivirgaceae bacterium | reverse complement strand
CTTTCGCAGGAAAAACCAAATAATGGCACAAATTTAATAAAAGTGTCAGACTTGCATCGGTTGTTGATGTTTCGGTTTCAAGCGTTATTTTTAGCCCCTTACTAATCAATATGAGATACCTGCTGTTACTTCTGGTTTGCATTCCGCTGGCACTTTCTGCGCAACAAGTCAATTCTAAAATTACAGACCCGGAAGAATGGGTTAATCCCCTGATGGGAACGGCTTCAAAACCTTCCATGTCGAATGGTAATACCTATCCCGCTGTCGGAGTTCCGTGGGGAATGAATTTGTGGTCGCCTCAAACCGGGAAGATGGGCAACGGCTGGATGTATACATACGATGCGGATCAGATCAGAGGGTTCAAGCAAACCCATCAGCCCTCGCCCTGGATGAATGACTATGGGCAGTTTGCGATTATGCCCGTAACCGGGAAAGTGAAATTCAACCAGGATGAACGCGCAAGCTGGTTCTCGCACAAGTCTGAGACATCAAAACCTTATTACTACAGTGTTTATTTGGCGGATGCAGATGTAACGGCCGAGCTTGCGCCTACGGAACGGGCAGCTTCATTTCAATTTACCTACCCGAAAAACGATAGTTCGTTTATCGTAATCGATGCGTTCGATAAAGGCTCGTATATAAAGATTATTCCTTCTGAGAACAAAATTATTGGTTATAGCACGCGATATGCACGCGGTACGTTGATTGATTTCAAGAATTATTTCGTCATCTACATCAACAAGCCGTTTACATTTTCTAAAACCTGGAAAGGAAACCGGTTGATAAAAGATTCATTGGAAATTACTTCGAATCACTCCGGGGCAATAATAGGTTTCAAAACAACAAAAGGAGAAAGAGTATCGCTGAAAGTTGCATCTTCGTTCATAAGCATTGAGCAGGCAGAGTTGAACTTAAAGCGTGAGCTTGGCAATGATAATTTTGAAACAACAAAAGCAAAAGCAAAATCAGTATGGAATAAGGCTCTGAGTAAAATTTCGGTTGAAGGCGGAAGCATTGACCAGGTAAGAACATTTTATTCATGCTTATACCGGACGCTTTGCTTTCCCAATAAGCTTTATGAGATCGATGCAGCGGGGAAGATTGTTCATTACAGTCCGTATAATGGAAAAGTTTTGCCGGGCTACATGTTTGGCGGAACCGGCTTCTGGGATACGTTCCGGGCCTTGTATCCATTCTTAAATCTCATGTACCCTTCCATTAATAAAGAGATGCAGGAAGGACTGATTAACGATTACCTCGAAGGCGGATTTTTACCGGAATGGTCAAGCCCTGGCTTTGCGGATATCATGATCGGCAACAACTCTGCATCCGTTGTGTCGGATGCGTACATAAAAGGCTTGCGCGGATATGATATTAACAAGCTTTACGAAGCCTTGCTTCACGGAGCTAACAATGAAGGCCCGATGAGCGCGGTGGGCAGAAAAGGAGTGGAGTTTTATAATACCCTGGGTTATGTTCCGTATGATGTAGGCATTAATGAAAATGCAGCCCGCACACTTGAATATGCATACGATGATTTTGCCATCTGGAAATTAGCCAAAGCATTAAACCGGCCGAAAGAAGAGATTGATCGCTATGCAACGCGCAGCCAGAATTATAAAAACCTTTTTGATCCGCAAACAAGCCTGATGCGCGGCAAAAACAAAGACGGAAAGTTTCAATCTCCTTTCAACCCCTACAAGTGGGGAGATGCGTTCACGGAAGGCAATAGCTGGCATTACACCTGGTCGGTGTTTCATGATGTTCAGGGTTTGATTGACTTAATGGGTGGCAATCAATTGTTTGTGAATAAGCTTGATTCAGTTTTTCTGCTCCCGCCAATTTTTGATGATAGTTATTATGGCGGTGTAATTCATGAGATCCGCGAAATGCAGATTGCCAACATGGGGCAGTATGCACATGGTAATCAGCCGATTCAGCACATGATCTACCTCTATAACTATGCAGGCGCTCCGTGGAAGACGCAATACTGGGTCCGCGAAACAATGGACAGAATGTATAAGGCAACACCCGATGGATATTGCGGAGATGAAGACAACGGCCAGACATCAGCGTGGTATATTTTTTCATCGATGGGCTTTTATCCGGTTTGTCCGGCCACCGATCAATATGTGGTAGGAGCTCCGTTGTTCAAAAAGATTACCGTCACACTTGAAAATGGTAAACAGGTTATAATCAATGCGTCAAAGAACTCGGGTGAAAACAAATATGTCAATTCAGTAAAGCTGAATGGAAAAGCTTACGAGAATAACTGGCTGGGGCATTTTGATTTATTGAAAGGAGCAACACTGAATTTTGATATGATAGCTAAACCAAATACGAAGCGCGGTACCGATAAAAAATCTTTTCCTTATTCTTACTCAACCGATCCTGATAAATAATAATCAT
>CAZIGG010000241.1:0-2410 GCA_964538575.1 uncultured Roseivirgaceae bacterium | reverse complement strand
TCGGGATGACCGCATTATGAGTATTTTTGAGATGACTTGTAACAAATCAGGCGAACGAACCTTTCGGGATATTGGTTATCTTCAACAAATCAATATTCAAACTAAAATCAGATTTATATGAAACGCACCGCATCCGCACATTGGGAAGGAGATTTAAAAGCAGGTAAAGGCACGGTCTCAACCCAGAGCACTGTTCTCGATAAATCACAATATTCATTCGGCACCCGTTTTGAAAACGGAAAAGGAACCAACCCGGAAGAATTGCTGGGCGCTGCCCACGCAGGCTGCTTTACCATGGCGGTTAGCGCTGCTTTAGGTCAGGCCGGATTCACGCCAACCTCATTGGATACGGTTGCTACGATTACACTTGAAAATCTTACCGTTACCGGAAGTCACCTGGAGATTAAAGGCACGGTTCCCGGCATCTCAAAAGAAAAATTTGAAGAAATTGTAAAAGGTGCGGAACAGAATTGTGTTATCTCGCGTGCGTTGAGTGTGCCGATCACATCAACAGCAACGTTACTTTAACATTTAACCGTCATTCTGAGTCTGCCTGTCGGCAGACAGGCGAGAGCGAAGAATCCCGTAATTGGAGAAACGATAGAGATCGCGTTCTGTATTTCGGGATGCTTCGGCTGATGCCTCAGCATGACGGTTTTTTATATTCTATGTTTCAATAACCCGGTAACAATCAGGTATTGCGCCACGATGTAGGTTACCATTATCCAAATCCCCGCCATCGGTAAGGGTTCAAGAAATTTATTAATCGCAATCAGCGAATCGGAGATCATAAACAAAATTGCTCCGCCAAATACCAGCGCAAAGCTGGAGGTATTGGTTTTACCAAACCTGAAAAGCGCAGCCAGCACCATTCCGGTAAGCACAACCGCATAAATCAAAACCGGGATTTTCATTCCACCCAGACGATTGTATAGAATTACTACCAATCCCGTACCGGATAAGATAATCGGAAACGCGTACCGGATTTTTTGCAAGCCCTGCAATTCATTCGATGTGTCGGATGACTGGCGCTGCCGGTAGGCAAACATATAAAAGATGTGCGCTACCAGGAAGGCCCCCAGTCCGTACATAAAAAAATTTCCATCCTTGCCCTGAAACATAAGCAGCGTATCGCCTGCGCACGAAAAGATAATAGCCAGCACAACCGATTTTGAAAGAACCTCACCCTGATCGCGTTGCGTTATCCAGTAGTGCAATCCTAAGGTAATCATGATAGCCGGCTTGCAAAGCAGGTACACAAGATCTGCATCACCAGCTTCCGCCAGCAAAACACCCGCGCTTACCAGGACAAACAGGTACAGAAATATTTTTTTCATATCGGTTCGGTTATGGGTTCGGTAAGCTCGTGCGTAATCTTGGGCGGCTTAGGTGTTTTTAAAAAGACCAGGTAAAGAAAAGCGGTGATGGCCAGCAAGCTGCAGGTTAAGAAGGTTACAAAAAAATTCTCCGGATCGTTCGCATAAATAAACCCGGAAATAAAGGCGCCTATTCCAATCCCAAGTTCCATGAAAATATAGAGACTGGAAATTCCGCGGCCGCGGTGTTTCTCATCGCTCAGGTCTGTTGCCCATGCAAGCAGTGTTGGCGAAGTCATTCCCTGCGCAAGGCCGTACATGGCAATGGCGGTAATGAGCATTACAGGTGTTGTGCTCAGCGCCAGCACAAGCATCGCTGCAGCGATGATCAATGTGGAGAGAAGAACAATTTTCTTTCTGCCATACTTATCAGAAGCTTTTCCGGCAAGTAGTCGGACTGATAATGAAAATATCGTCAGGAAAACAAAGGGTAATCCCTCGTTTTTAATTCCTACGTGCAGGCAAAAATCCGGCACTACCGTAAACACCGCGCCATACGCATACGTTGAGAGCAGCATCACCAGACACGGTACCAAAACTTTAGGCTCCAGCAGATCCCTTTTATGAATTTTAAAAACCTGGGTTGAAAATCCCTGCCGGACTTTTAGTGTTTCCTTAATTCCCAGCAATACAACGATCGACAATGCTGCCATGGCCGAAGAGCAATAGAACATTACATCCAGCCCGAAATCATTGGCAATGCTTGGCCCGACAGCCAGCCCGGCTGCCATACCAACCGTTCCTGCCGTGCCTAACAAACCCATTGCCTCGCCTCTCCTGTTGTGAGGAATGATATCCGACAAATAGGCGGTTGCCCCTGTCGGAGAGAATCCGGTGGAAAATCCATGGACTAACCGTAGCGCTAAAAAACCCGTTATCGAAGTTAACAACGGATACAACAAGCTTATACCAACACAAACTGAAATGCCGATCAGCATAACCGGAATGCGTCCAACCTTATCAGCAATTTTGCCGCTGAAAGGCCGTGAGATCATCGCGGTTATTGTGAAAAGTGAAATGATTAATCCTTTGTA
>CAZIGG010000240.1:0-2442 GCA_964538575.1 uncultured Roseivirgaceae bacterium | reverse complement strand
GTACCGAAGGCGGGACTCGAACCCGCACATCTTGCGACACACGCCCCTGAAACGTGCGTGTCTACCAATTCCACCACTTCGGCAAAACAATTAAAGTGCCCAGAACAGGATTCGAACCTGCACACCGGTTAAGGCTCTACCACCTCAAAGTAGCGTGTCTACCAATTTCACCACCTGGGCATTTCTGACTGGTTTCAGAACGGGCATAAAAAGAAAAATCGCCCTTTCTGTCCAAACAGGGCGACAAATGTAATAAGCTTTAGGGGTATTAACAAGGCAGTACGCTCACACGGATCGGTGTAAATACTGCAACTTTATGGGCAGGTAGAGAATATTAAAAATATTCAATCAACTCTTACTTTATCTAACCAGGCCCAATGCACGAGCTCAACGCCAGCAGAGTTTTTGTACAATTTGGTCACGCTCCAAAAAAACAGCGTAAAAAACATAATGGTTGTTGTTACAGCTATCATAATCATACTCCTTCCCCGTTTAAATTGACAATACAAAACAGCCATTTTTCAGTAGACTGTACCGGCCTATTCAGGTTTGATCAGCACAGAGGTAATATTTGGCATGGTTTTGACAATTTCAGGGTGCCGCTGGTCAGAATCGGGCATGAAATGCCTGTTTTTGACGTTATTTTGCAGCCGTAATTTTTACTACTCCCTATCGGATGATAAAATCTAAATACTTTCTCCTGACCGGATTGTTCGTTTTGAGCGTTTCCAGCCACGTTTTCTCGTTTCAAACCACCCAGACTGCTGATACCACCGACTTTCTGAAAGACTGGTTCTTACGCGATCCCGAAACTGATAAAGTACAGGGATTAAGTGTGGAAAAAGCCTACGCAACCTTGCTCAAAGGCAGGCCCTCAAGAACCATTACGGTGGCCGTGATCGATTCAGGAATTGATTTTGAGCACGAAGATCTCAAAGACGTGATGTGGATCAATCCCAAAGAAATTGCCGGTAACGGAGTTGACGATGATAAAAACGGTTACATCGATGACATCCACGGCTGGAGCTTCATTGGCGGAAAAAACGGCAACGTAAAACGCGATACCTATGAGCTTACGCGCGAGTATGCCAGGCTCAGAAGCAAATATGAAAACCTTTCTGAACCGGCTGTATCGAAAAAAGACAAGCCGGAATATGAATACTGGTTAAAAATCAAAACTGCCTTTACAGAAGCAAAAGAAAAAAATGAGGCAGATTATAAATCCTGCATTGAAACGACCGGTCAGTACAGTCAATTCCACAGAGGCCTTGCGTCTGCAATTGAATTTGTGAAGACCGAGTACAAGGTGTCGGTTATTACGGCTCAGTTTGTGGACACGCTGCGGGGCGGTTCTAAAACCCGGGCAGCAAAATCAATTCTGAGTTTTGTTTATGAAAGCCAGGGCCGTGATGCAGATGTTGATGCGTTCGCGCAAGAACTGAAGGATGTTATTGATCACAACACGGAAGTTTGCGATAATTATAAAAACGGAATAGAATACGGGTATAATCCCGAGTTTGATCCGCGCAGCATTGTGGGTGATAATTACAACAACACCGAAGAACGTTTTTACGGGAATAACGATGTTAAAGGCACCTTTCCGGTTCACGGAACCCACGTAGCCGGAGTAATTGCTGCCAACCGGAAAAACAACCTGGGAATCAATGGTATTGCCGACAATGTGAAGATCATGGCGCTTCGTGCGGTACCGAATGGCGATGAGCGTGATAAAGATGTTGCCAACGCTATCCGATACGCAGTTGACAATGGCGCGAAGATCATCAACATGAGTTTTGGCAAAGATTATTCACCGCAAAAAGATGCCGTTGATAAGGCTGTGAAGTATGCCGAGGCAAAAGGTGTGCTTCTCGTGCATGCAGCAGGCAATGACGATGATAACAACGATATCAAACCCTCGTTCCCGACACGCTACTATAACGATGGCAAAGAAGCCGGCAACTGGATTGAAGTGGGCGCATCGGCCTGGGGCGCTGACAGTACGCTGGCTGCTGATTTTTCAAACTACGGAAAGAAGTCCGTAAACTTTTTTGCGCCCGGTGTTCAATTATATTCGACAACGCCTGCCAATGGGTATAAAGCGATGGATGGAACAAGTTTTGCTTCGCCCGCGGTTTCGGGTGTTGCGGCTATGCTGATGTCGTATTTCCCGAACCTTACGTATTTACAAGTGAAAGACATCCTGATTAAATCAAGCCGGAAGTTTGATGATCTGACGGTAAGCAAATCGGAAAAAACCGGAGTAGTAAAATTCAGCGACCTCAGCAGCTCAGGCGGGTTGGTAAACGCCTATGAAGCCGTGAAGCTGGCGCTTTCGATGGAATCAAAAACTCCGGAGAAGTAGGTTACCGGAGTGTAAACTTTTCGCCCGGCAGGTAAACATCAACACGCAGTTTCCGGGCTGCAAGCTTTTCATTTTTTATC
>CAZIGG010000239.1:0-2445 GCA_964538575.1 uncultured Roseivirgaceae bacterium | reverse complement strand
ATATTGCATCGGGAAGTGAGCAAAAATAAGAGCAATCATTTTGTCTGATTATTCTTTATAGTTGCTATTCTCATCCCATACATCTGCAAATTGTTCAGGGTTGCCTTTCAGCCTGTTATATACAAAACGATTGAGCGCAATTATGTTAAGGTAGTGCTCCCGCGCATAACTGATCATTGCATTAAAGAGTGTTGAACGCAATGATCCCTTTTTTCCTTTTAAGGTTGCCATTCCATTTACAACTAAGTCGCTCTCTACTATATCAGCGATCAGGTTAGCCAATTGCGTTCCGTTACGATCAGCAATGAAAAATACAGCTTGTCCCTGGGGTTCGAATTTTAATCTTACTTTTTCCATAACTCAAAAATTTATTGATTCCCGATGATTTAACTTCTAATAGTCCCTTGCAGCTTTATACAGGTTATGAACAAGGTGGCCTGTCACAACTACGAAAACTATTATTACCGTTAACCAGATCATATTGTACTTTATTTGAATAAAAATAAATCCCTTTGTTGCCTATTTCATTGATTCCAATGTATAAGCTGTTTGTTACTATAACGCCCTTGAAATGAACGCGGTATTGTCATTTACAGACAAAGCTTGCGCTTGTTTCTCAGGATCTAAAAAACTCTGCTGCGTTATTGCTAAACCCCACAGCGTACCCCCCTCACAACCATACTTCACCTTTATTCAATAAAGCCAGGTTTTTCTATAATATAATGTGCCTTATTTTTGCGGTTGAGTTCTTGTTATGTTCTATCTCCTGCTTCAGGATAGCTTTTTCATTTTCAGGAAAACTGGCAATTAACGCTGCATGTTCTTCCTTCATTATATGCTCCAACTGGTGCTTCGGGGCAGGTGAAAGCTCCTGCTTACACTCCGGACATGCGATCTTTACCTTCTTCATATCGTTATCATTTAGTTTTACCGTCCATACTGTCAACTTTTTTCAAATTACCAGAGCAGAATCTCAATGCGTAGTAATTTATAATAGCATAAACGCCCGTTGAGAAGAAGAGGTATTGTCATTTAAGGACAAAGCTTGTGCGCAACATCCAGGTGTTGTTTTGATAATTTACGCTACCACAAACAGTTAGGACAACTGTCCGGAACGGGCTTTCCTGCGATATTCCAGGGGTGTAAAGCCGTTATGTTGCCTGAAAAATTTAGAGAATTGAACGGGATCTCCAAACCCCACGGAGTAGGCTATCTCTTTGGCCGAAGATTGGTCATGCACAAGCTGCCGCTTTGCTTCGAAATTAATTTTCTGATGGATAATGCCCTGCGCAGAACTTTGGGCTGTTGCCTGGCATGCCCGGTTCAGGCTTTTCTCTGATATTTTAAGATAATCTGCATACTCCGTAACCCGGTGTGTGGTCGGAAGCTTTTCGTCCAGCAGCTTCAAAAAAGAATAATATATAAAGTTGTCCTTCGGTAACCCCCCGCGCTTATCACTTTGCTCGCACAGCCGGGTAACCAAAAGCGACATCAGCGAAACGATAGCCGGGGTTACTTTGAGATGTTCCTGATACTCCTGTACAATTGACCGGAACAGAAGTGGGATAACGTCTTCATCATACCGCTGATGCCGTACGATGAGGTTTTCCTGCGGGGCGTTCGCGGCCATGCTAACCTTCGCGCTCAGGTTTAGCTTGTTGAAAAATAACCGGTTGAAAGCAATGATCACAACCTTAACCGCTTTCTTATCAACCGGCTGAATGAAATGAATGTGATTAGGGTTGATCAATGTAACATCGCCCGGACTGACAATTTTTTCTTTAAAATCGATGTAACTCCTGAATGAACCCTTAAGGGAGTAAGAAACCACAAAATGGTTTTTCCGGTGCGCCTTGTATTGAATCATGTCCGCTGGCGGAATTGATTCAAATACAAATGCATTAAAGGGCCGTTCGTCCGCAATATTCCAAAGCGAGATTTTTGGGATTATACTTTTTGACCTGAATCGCTTAGCCATTTTTACTTATTGATTTGCCGATATCCCACAACACAATTAACGCTTAGTAGTACTAAGATAGTGAGAAGTTCAATTCCACAAGCGAAAAGGCTTAAAACGTACTATTTTGATCAACGGCCATAAATAACAATATATGTCTGAAAAAGACAATAACGACAAGGTAGTACCCGCGTTAATACCAGTACGATACACATGATCAGTGGGGTTTGGTTAAGGAGGTTGACATGTGATCGCGAGCAATACGGCTGGGAGGACAGGAAGTGAGGTTGGTTGAATAGGGTCCTCCTACCCTTGCTCAAGTTAAAGTGTCGCTGCCTTTTTGCATCGACACAGCGTATAAATAAGGATGTGAGGTTGGTTGTGATAAGGGGTTGTGGTTGGTAGGATGAACTCCGCTGAGTTTTGATTCAAAACCGGAGGTTCATAACGTTCAAGCCTTCTGCTGAAAAGCGGAAGGCTTTTTCATT
>CAZIGG010000238.1:0-2481 GCA_964538575.1 uncultured Roseivirgaceae bacterium | reverse complement strand
AAAACTTAACCGGCACTTTAACCAGCGTGGTTTCCCAGCCGATGTTCAGATTGCTTGCACCACTGCCATTCGTCTCATCAAATGAAATGGCAAAGGCCTCTACTTCCGCATCGGGTTTGCCCACCGGGACGGTAATCCTCACAACATCTTTCGTTTCATCATATTCATACGCACCCCACGTATCAAGCTTGGAGTTAAAGATGATTGTCCATTCGGTTGCGTTGGGAATAGCATACAGCGAGTACGTTCCTGCTTTCACAACTTTATCGCCAAACGTTACATCTCTGAACAACTTAATCTCCGTTGTTTCATTCGCGCCCAGACGCCAGACTTTTCCGAAGGGCTCCGTACCGCCCAGCATCGTTCTTCCTTTTTTCTGCGGGCGACCATAAATAATTTTTGCTACAGGGGCTGACCGTCTTCCGTTTTCACGCAGGTAAGCAATATCAGCCGGACTGGGATCAAGTACAGGCAGCTTTTGCGCATGCGCGAAGTCTGCACCGAATAGAACAACGGCTAACAATAGAATGAGATTTCTGATATTTTTCATACGTATGGGATTGATTTTACATTTTTTGAATTATACCGAAGTAACACAAAATTTCGCTTTCAGCCAGTTTTATTTACACGACTATGCGGCCGCTTTATCCGGATGGCTCATTTCGTACACTAACAATTAAAAATCCGGTGTAGCTTGCGCATAACTATTGCACATGAAGCCGGAAAGTACAGGAAGGTCAATTGCGCTTGCAGCGCTTTATTTTTTATTCGGAACGATTATTACCACCTGGTTTATTGCCCGAAAGTTCTGGCTGTACGACAGCGCTGAACTCATGATCCTTTCCGGAACTTTTGCAGGCGCAAAGTGGGCCATTCAAATACTGGCAGCATTAATTCTGCTCCGGCAGCAACGATGGATCTTCATTAAAAATATCGGGTTTGTTTGCCTGGCCGGCTCAGCCGCGCTGCTGATCTATTACTTTCTCCCGATCAGTTGGGGATTTAGCACGTTAGCAATTTCTGTTGCGTTCTCGGTGCTGATCATGATCTTTCTGTATTACCGCGCAGTGAAGCAATCGTTTCTGCCGGTCGGCTGGTTTTGGAGCTGGATCATTTGCCTTTTGATTGCAATAACCTTGCAGCTTACGGTAGTATTCGATATGATCTGATACAGGAACTTACATTCTTACTATTTCGTTAGTCGTAACAAATCTGTACGCATGGAATTAGGTATCTCTTCATTTGCCGACGTGGCTCCCGATCCGCTCACCGGAAAAAAAGTTACAGCCGGCCAACGCATCCATCAATTGCTGGAAGAAGCTAAGCTTGCCGAACAGGTTGGCTTAGATGTGTTTGCCGTGGGTGAGCATCACCGCCCGGATTACGCGGCCTCCTCCCCTGCTGTTATCTTGGGTGCAATGGCAAGCGTTACCAAAAAAATCCGTTTGTCAAGTTCGGTAACCGTATTGAGTTCAGATGACCCTGTTCGCGTGTTCCAGGATTTCGCCACGATAGATGCTTTATCAAACGGAAGGGCCGAGATCATGGCCGGCCGCGGATCGTTTACGGAATCTTTTCCGTTGTTCGGCTATAGCCTCCATGATTACGATACTTTATTCTCAGAAAAGCTTGAACTCCTGCTCAGGATAAACGAGCAGGAAAAAATTACCTGGAAAGGAAAGCATCGCGCACCTATTGACAACCTCGGCATTTATCCGCGCCCGGTTCAGGCAAAACTTCCCGTGTGGATTGCCATTGGAGGAACACCTGAGTCTGTACAACGCGCAGCCACATTAAACCTTCCGATGATGCTGGCCATCATTGGCGGCTCACCCGATCGCTTTGCTCCATACGTAAAATATTACCGCGATGTATCGCAGCAGCTCGGGCATGACGCCTCAACGCTTCAGCTGGGTATTAATTCGCACACCTACATTGCCGGTACTTCGCAGCAGGCTGCTGATGAATTTTATCCCGCGTATGCCGATGTGATGACACGCATTGGACGCGAACGCGGCTGGCAACCGATGCAGCGCGAGCAGTATGAAATGATGCGCGAGCCGCACGGTGCATTGCTGGTGGGCAGTCCGCAGCAGGTGATTGACAAGATTCTCTACGAATACGAATTGTTTAAACACACCCGTTTCCTTGCGCAGATTGGCGTAGGCACCATGCCACACGATAAATTATTGCACGCAATTGAATTGTTCGGAACCGTAGTGGCCCCGGCCGTACGGAAAGCAATCGGCTAAAAGAAATCCGGGCGCTTGCTCCACCAAAGAGTATTGAGTTACGGAAGAAATAAGTGAGGATAAATCCGAAGAACTACTTACTAAAACTAAAAACATACCCGGGCTAAAACTTTTGACCGGGAGGTTCTGATTGGGCCTGCAAGAAATCTATCTTTATTACGGCAACAGATGCACAAACCTCCTGTTTTGAATGGCCATATGCAGCTTTAATTTTAACGATATTTGTGAA
>CAZIGG010000237.1:0-2577 GCA_964538575.1 uncultured Roseivirgaceae bacterium | reverse complement strand
CGCGGTAGCGGGCTTCATCCAGCGGTGACTGAAGCAACAGTTTCAGGTCACGTTTAATAAACTCCACTTTCACCCGCGAAACATCCATCATCCGGAATTCTTTGGATAAGTACGTGATCAGGTTGCGTTCATCCAGAAAGTCTTTAATCAGGTCGTTTCGGAGCTTAAGTACAAGGTCAGTCGGATTGAGAGAAGCTTGATTAGTTAAAAAAGTGGATTTGGAAGTCATAGAGCTTAAAAAATGAAGATCAGATAGTCAAAAGTAGACTATCCGATGCAGAAGTTATCCACAATAGTTTGTGCGTGACAGAAGCTGTCAGTGAATCACTTTACTTTTAAATAATAAATGCACAGCGTCATGGAATCAACGATGAGAATTTCAGTGAGAAACGGAGAAGAAATACCTGCAGCGGGAATTTTGATCGATGCGTTTGGATTAGCCACTGTTTTTAGCACACTCAATGAGGCACACTCCAGCCGGGTGTATGTTTATGAAGGCGTTCAGTTTTGGCGTGCCGACCACACCTTTGTGATCGCGTACCGCGGAGAGTCATTTATTGTCAGGAATGAAATCGGGCTTGAGGCGTTTCAGCTTTTATTGTTGGAACAGAAGGCTTCCTAAGTCAGCTCTGACTCAATCCGGCAAAACCTTAATCATTATATCCTTGTACATTACCCTGCTTCCCGGATCGTGTCCCTGTAATGCAATCGTACCTCCGGTCAATCTTCCGTTTTCGCCTTCGGTGTATTCATTAACAACCCTGTCGTTAAGCGTAACCGTAATCTTTTTCCCCTGCACAGTAATGTGCATGTCGAACCATTCGTTGTCTTTCACAAAAACTTCTTTTACATCCTGCACGGCATAAATGCTGGCGGTTCTCCGCCAGTCGCTTTGCGTATTGTTGACCTGCACTTCATAGCCTTTGGAAGGCCAGCCTTCTTCCTGGTAAGCAGTGTGAATGAAAATACCTGAGTTCGCACCGGGGAATGTCATTATCTTCAGTTTCAGCTCGAAGTTTTTAAAGGTATGACCGTTCACCGCGCCTTCATAAAACAAGTGCGCCCGGTCGCCATACACAACAATGGCTCCATCCGCTACCGTAAACGTTGCCGGGTGCTCGCTGGCTTTCCAGCCGGTTAATGTTTTGCCGTCAAAAAGGCTTACCCATCCATCGGTGAAGCGAGCCGCTCCCATAAACAACGGGCAGATAAGAGCAGTGAGCAGAAAAAATACAGAGAGTCGCAGTTTCATAAGGTTACTATTTAAAAATAAAGATAATCGTTCCGAGTTTTAAATTCTTCTGACCCCGATCATCTGTGTAGTAAAAATCAAGCTCATACCGGACACCGGGCTGATGCGTACCGATCAGTTCCTTCACGGGAACTACAAAGTAAGCTCCTATATCAGGATCGGAAGCAATCGTTCTGAGCACCTCATTCTTTTCCTTTACCTCCAACAAACTGGTTTTTGGCTGACCGGTATCATATATAAATGAAACGGCTATATTTTTTAATGATCCCTCCTTTACCGTAAGCTCATAGGTGGGAGACCGGGTCAGGATAACATTACCCCGAATGATTATTGTTTTATCATAACTGATTGTCCAAAAGGTTATTGTATCCGCAGGCACGCCTGCTTTTAATACAAAGCCTGCAAATACCCAGCTTACCAGCATTATGTATCTCATACGCTTAGCTTTCTTCTTTATAATAAAGCTTGTAAAATTTTCTTCCGTCCTCATCCACACCGCGTTCTATAAACTCCCGGTTGCCATGAATATAAACATGGAAGTTCCGGTCAAGCTTAAGCACACTTTTAAAAATTTTTGCCTGGCGCTTTACGGCCTGCTGAGAAATTTCAAAACCGCGGTTGATCCCCAGCAATTCTCCTTTATCATACGACTGGAACGCATCAATTACCTGCCTGTCTTGCAGCACTTCATCTTCAAACCCCTGCATGGTAAATTCTTCGCGGTTTTTGAAATAGTTTACCGAACGGTTCAGTAAATCAATCTGATCGGCTTTTTCGATTTCAAATTGTTCCGGTAAGGATTCGGTGATAAACGATTTGGTAAGGGTTAGAAGCTTGCTGGTATTGTTAATCGGGTCCTGCTTCAGCTTTACCTTCAGAAAATCATTTTTCCAGTATTCCGTGTCAACGTGTACGTTATCAATGGTCAATACCGTATACGGCTCAGGCGTGAACAGGATCAGACAGCCTTTGTCAAGCTTTCGGCCACTGATGCCTCGTTTGAATTTCAGCTCAGCTTTTGACCCGGAAAAACCGTTTTCAATAAATACTTCCTTATTCTCCACTTTGTAAATTCCCAATGCTTCGCACAGGTTTCCGTTGTACAGCACATCCGCAAATCTGATAACGAACAAATCACCATCCTTGATGTTGGGATGCGTGGAAACATTTTTCAAATGCCTGCCGATGTTTACAGAACCAATCACAAAGTTTCCCTTATTGTTCAGTTCTTTGGCTATGCTGTAAAGGGTATTTGAATCCGGTGCATCTTTCCGGAATTCCCAGGCAGCTCCAACGGATTGAAAAGGCTTAAGAAAAATATTTTT
>CAZIGG010000236.1:0-2582 GCA_964538575.1 uncultured Roseivirgaceae bacterium | reverse complement strand
TTTAACTAATGATTACGTTTTAAAACTAAAACTTTAGTTAGTAGGATCAAAATAAAAGCGGAAGAATTTTTCCGCTTTTGATGAGTTTTACTGGAGTTGCAATAAAACCGGTCGGTGATCGGAAACGGTGTTGTAATAACCGCCCTCACATTCATTCAGGCGAAGCACCCGGATATCGTTAACCTTGCCGAAAAGTTCGTTGGTAATCAGCAGGTGATCGAGATGGCTCGGCCAACTGGGATAGCTCCAGTAAGCTGAGTTGCACTTGGCAATGGTCATGTCTGCAAAACGGTAATTGGCCGGATCGTTTTTGAAATTAACAAAAACACCATTGCCTTCGGGCTCGGTAATATCTTCGTTGTAATCGCCCAGCACCACTACGGCCTTGGTAGACAGGTTTTGATCGATATAGGTTTTAATTTTTGCAGATGCAGATTTCCGCCTGTCAATAGCAGACCCGTATGTGTCACTGTAATCGTCACAACATTTTAAGTGAAGGTTGATGAGCGTAACTTCCTGTCCTGACGGGATGTGTGTGGCCGTGATAAACATGGGCGGGCGCGGAAAGGCGCTTTCATCTGTAAGGGGATAGGTAACTGCGGAAACCGTAATCTCGGATGTCTTGTATAAGTAACCGGTCTTCAGTGGTCCACCGGAAAGTACTCCGCTCCAGCCCGGTAAATTGCTAATCAACAAGTTAAAATTTGCAGCAGTACCGATCTCCTGAACTGCGATAATGTCGGCATTTAAGGTCGGGATAATTTCTGCAAGCATCGAAATTGTGCCGGAGCCTTGTTTAGGAAACTGCTCAATATTCCACGTTACAATGTCAAGCGTTTCCGTTCCGAGCAGCGGAATACAGTTCGCATACTTTCCGGCAACGGGTGTGAAGGCCGGCAGTTCACAACCTTCCGGTTGCTCACCGGGGTTTCCGCCCGGGTTTCCGCCCTGAGTATGATCGTTAAGCCTTACAATGGGCGTAATTTCTTCCTGGCAGGAGATAAGAAGAATAATGCATGCGAAGGCGAGTAGCTTTTTCATCAGTTAACTAAAGTCTTTTTTATAAGAATGAATACGGGAAAATGATCGCTGTAACCCTCGGGGTTAAATACACCTCCGCTGAACGTTCGTTTAGGTGTGCCTTTATATTTACCGCTTTCCACAAACATCCAGCGCTGCGCGAATATGGTAAACGTTTCGGGTATATAATCAATACCGGCCTGGTCGCTCAGCGCAGCGGAAATAATAACCTGGTCGAATAAATTCCACGCCCCGTTAAAGGCAAGCGATCCGTACCCTTTTTTGAACGTTGGCTCGGCAGTATTGATCAGGGTGCCTTTTTTCTGCGCATCGTCACTGGCCAGCAGGATTTTTTTTATGCTCCGGTTATTGGGGTCGTCATTGAAATCGCCCAGCATAACAATATTTGCATTGGGGTTGATGGCCAGTACCGAATCCACTGCCTTTCTTAAAACACGGGCGGCTAATAAGCGCGCATCTTCTTTTCCGCCCCTGCGCGAAGGCCAGTGATTAACGGCAACGTGCAGCGTATCGCCCAGGAAAAGACCTTTTACCCATAAAATATCACGGGTTTTAAAACCGGGTTCTTTCGGGTTTTTTATGACTAATTTTTTAATGCTGAAAGGCTTGAAAACAGAAGCCCGGTAAAGCAGGGCTACATCCACACCGCGGGCATCATCCATATCAAAATGTACGATTTGGTATCGTTTTGAAGCGATGTTGGGGTGCTGAACAAGGTCTTCGAGTACTTTGCGGTTCTCGATTTCGCTCACGCCTAAAATATCCGGGCTGAACCCCGCAATCACTTTCGACATGTTGGCGAGTTTTATTGCATAACGTTCATCTGTCCAGGCATTTGCACCGTTTGGCAGAAATTCTTCATCAATGGTTTTTGGGTCATCGACTGTATCGAACAGATTTTCAAGGTTGTAAAATCCTACAAGAGCCTGGGAAGGAGCGGTGGCTTGCTGCGCAAACGATAGCGTAAAATTGAATAAAAGAATAAGTAGAATGACCAGCACGTTCCTCACGCCCGCAAAATTAGTTTTCCTTTTCATTTTTCATTGTGCAGTAGCGCCAAAGATAAAGATTTGTTAATATCGCAATCTGAAACAGCGCTTTGTGAATTCTATATTTGCGCCTGTTTTGGAACAACCACTAAACTACAACCCGTTGATGCGAATTCTACTTTGTATCCTCTTCGTATTATGCACTTCATTTGCCTTCGCACAAACGGGCAGCATATCCGGAAAAGTAATTGATCCCGAAACAAAAGAACCCCTGATCGGAGTAACCGTATTGGTAGACGGAACCTCAAAAGGTGAAATCACTGATCTCAACGGAGCGTTTCTCATTAAAAATGTACCGGTTGGTACACAAATCGTCAGGATCAAATACGTAGGTTTCGAGGAAACAACAGCGGAAGCCGTTGTGGCAGACGGACAAACCGTGTCCATCGGTGAAGTGCTTTTGCTTACCACAGCAATCGGCCTGCAGGAAGTTGAAGTGTTTGCCAACATGGTTGACGATCGCAGAACCCCGGTGGCCGTATCCAACATCAG
>CAZIGG010000235.1:0-2629 GCA_964538575.1 uncultured Roseivirgaceae bacterium | reverse complement strand
TGTCTAAGCTTACTTTAACCAGGCTTACTTCAATCTCTGCAACCGCCTCTACTTCTTTGGCCAGCAGCTTGGCCAGCACATAACCCTGGCCGTCAATGCCGGCAATCACTAAGCTCTTCTCTTTAAAATTATTTTCATAAATCTCGAATGCCATCCTGCGGATCTTTTGCATTATTTGTGAAGCATCGAGAATCAGGTTTTTATCAGCTACCATGACTATGCATTCGGAATCGGGTAAACCTTGCTGTCTTTAAAGCTTGAAAGAATAACCATGGACTGTAGTCCATCCACGACATCAATATTGGAAACTTTTTCAAGCATGAGCTGCTGGTAGGCGGCAATATCGGCACAAACAATTCTCAAAATAAAATCGCCTGCACCGGTAATGTGATGGCACTCTACAACCTCATCGATCTTCTGAATGGCGTTTACAAATTTTTCAATGTTGTCTTTATTATGGCCTTTCAACGAAGCCATGACGAATGTGCTCACGCCCAGACCCACCAGGCTTCCGTCAACAACAGCGTGATAGCTTTTGATGATGCCGGCTGCCTCCAGCTTGTTCACGCGCTCCAGCGTTGGCGCGGGAGATAATCCAATCTCTTTGGCCAGCAGGGCGTTGGTGATGTTTGAATTCTTTTGAAGGAGCTCCAGGATTTTCCGGTCTGTAGCATCAAGCTTGATCGTTTTCATGTGTTTAATATTGTTTTTAAAGGTCACATGGAATTCGCAGGCAGATTATCATATAAGTATGATTCTACGTATGCTCATTTCATAGGGTCGCGCTGGTTTTTACCAAATAATATTTGGTAAAAGTAGGTAAAAGGTTGGATATAATTTAAGGTAGCAGTTTTTATTCGGAAAGCATCAACTTGTACGTTTTAAGGGTATTCAAGTACCTGATGTTGAGGATATAAAACCCGGGCTGCTCGCCAGTAATATCCAGAATATACCGGTTAATTCCGGCATTTGACATCACTTCAAAGTTCCGGACTTCGCGGCCCGTTGCATCCACCAAAACAATCGCTGTTTTGGTTGCTTCATTCGTTTTCCATTCGAAGGTAAAAGTTCCCTTACTTGGGTTCGGGGACGGATGATTAAGCTCTGCAGGCTCAAGCACTTCAATCAATTGCCGCGTAGAGTCAGCGCAGCTCTTTAAATCCCTGGCGATCAATTCTGCCATAAAATCTCCTGCGTTAACGTAAATAAAAGAAGGAGACGGCTGTGTGCTGGCTGAACCGGCTGCGTTAAATTTCCAATTAAACGTATTTGCATCCAGCGAGGTATTGGTGAACTGAACCGTGAGGGGAGCTTCACCCGTGTTCGGGGTAGCGGTGAACGCTGCAAGCGGACCTTCTGTAATGCCTGTCGGTTTTGTTACCGGATACGCACACCCCGATTGCGTTGTTACGGTGAGCGTAACATTAACCGTGCCCGTTTCAGGAAAGATAAACGTTGCCGGAGTGGTTGCGGCAGTTCCCAGACCTCCAAAATTCCAGCTAACATCTGTAATGGGATCAGAAGAATCATTCGTTAAATCTGTAAACTCAGCTTCCTGATTAACGCAGGTTCTGAGCGTTGAAAAATCAACATTGAGTTTAGTCGGAATAACGACAGGCTGAGTTGTTGAACCGACACAATTGTTACTACCGGTTGCAGAAAATATAACAGTATAATTTCCGGGGTTGGTAAAAATATGTTCAACATTTTCGGTGAAGTAAAAGCTTGATCCAATCTGCCAGTTCCACGCCTGGTTCGTTGAGGCGGCATCTGAAAAGGTTACCCCGGTATCTTCGCACAAGGCTGAATGATTGAAGGCTGCAGTTGGCGTTTGATGGATGGTTACGCTTTTTTGAAAAGTTTTGCTGCAGGAAACATTTGTTGTAACGGTTAATGCAACCGTATAATCCGTAGCGGTAGCGTACGTGTGCTGAGGGTTTCTTTGCGTAGAGGTATTGGAGGGGCTTCCGGTATCGCCAAAATTCCATGACCATGAACTCAGGTTGCTGTCGGGTGGCGGAGGCGTAAGATCATTAAACTGTGTGGGCGTTCCGCTGCATGAGAACGGTGGGGCTAATGCCATGAAGTTTACCTGGGGGGAAGAGTAAATTGTAACCTGCTTTAACGCTGTATTGTTGCAGCCGGCTGCATTCGATGCGGTGAGCACAACATCATACACTCCGGGATTGGCAAAAACATTTACCGGGTTTACTAATGTTGAGGTCTGGCCGTCATCAAAATCCCACGTATAGCCGGTTACGGTTCCGGAAGAGGTGTTGGTAAAAACAATGCTGGCATCTTCACATTGACCTGTTATGGTAAAATCAGGTTTAGGTCCGGCTATAAGTGTTGTGATGTTAATGGTCTTTTCCGACTCGCAGCCAGGTATTGAAGCCTTAAGTTTTACTTCCTGGTTGGCGGTTGACGTAAACGCATAGGTCAGGTCTTCACTTGAAGCAACAGGCACTGCATTTATACTCCATTCCCAAACAGACGTATAGCCAACATCAGCCGTTGTATTATCAAATACAAAATTTTGATTGGTGCATAGTGGACTGACCAATGGCGTTGTGAAATCAGCAACTGGTTGATTATAAATCGTAAGTGTTTTACGAACAAAATTCTGACA
>CAZIGG010000234.1:0-2659 GCA_964538575.1 uncultured Roseivirgaceae bacterium | reverse complement strand
TGGTATAGCCTGGCCACCTATCCCGTTGCGTTACGGAATCTCTTTAAAAGCATGATTAAAAAGCCGCACCGGTTGAACGCGGTTGCTGATTTTGCTTTCCGGACAGGATTAATCGACAAAGGCATTCTTCGGTTTGTTGAGTCACAAATGAATACCGAAGAGAAAAGAAAACGCGTTTATTATTCGTGGGTTGTATTCCGGCACTTAACATTCAGCATGGATACAATCGCCAGGCTCATCAATCAGCATCACATCAGGCTCGTAATGATCATCGGAAAATTTGATAACGTGATAACGGCTGAAAATATGCATGTGCTGCTGCACCGGGTTAAAGACTACCAGCTTGAACTTTTAGAAGCCGGACACAACGGAGTTATACACGCAAGTATTCCGATCCTTATAAAAAACTCCTATTCTAAAGCCGGGAAAATGTAATTCCCCATCACGTCATTAGCCTGGTTAACGTATAAGGGCCATTGCAGATAATTTCCCTGCGTAATGACAATAACCATATTCTGATCCGGGAAAATATTAATGAAATTACCGCCATCGCCATCCGCGGATAAGTAGCTAATTCCACTTAGCTGCCGCAGCCAGAAAAAATGGCTATAATAGCCCGAGGTCGTAACCTTTTGTATCTCAAAACATTTATCAACCCAGGTTTCAGGGATAATCTGCTCGCCTTTCCATTTACCTTTATCAAGGTATGTGATTCCAATCTTTAGCATATCCCTTGGCCGCAGATACATGCGCGCGGCTCCTTCCGGATAGCCATCCGGCTGACTTTGCCATTTATAGTCTGTAATGCCAAGCTTACCATAAAAGTTCTCATGTGCCCAGCCACGAATTGGTTCATTCACAATATGCTCTAAACATTTAAGAATTACATTCGGGCTTGCGCTGTTGTAATACCAAACTGAACCTGGTCCCGAGTTGTTTCTGCTCAGTAAAAAATCAGCAAAGTCGTTTGACTTCCAAAGAAGCGTAAGATCGTTCGAACCCCATTCATCCCATTTAAAACCCAACATCATGTTCAATGCATGATGAAACGTTACATTGGATTTATTTACGTCACCTTCAAAATAAGCCGCATACTCCGGGAGGTAATCTTTTAAGTGCGCACCGGTAGTGAGCGCATACTTGTCCAGAACAATGCCCGTCAAGGTTGAAGTAAGCGCCTTATTAACGGATGCGATGTAATGCTTCTCATTTCTTGTCCACCAAATCGGGGCAGGTCGTTTATCCCGGATAACTCCTCCTTCAAAATTTATTGTGTCATGGTTGCCGAAGTAATACTCCTCAAGCACGAGTTTACCATCTTTATAAATGAGAATACTGTGAAGATCGAGATAGCCGGGTTTTGCAATTTTATTCATCAGCTTCTGAATCTGTGCGGTGTCAAATCCAGCATCGAACAGGGTGCCTACCGCGAGCCCATCATCAAACTGTACGGGCTTTTGGTATTGATAGGTACCCGTAGAGTCAGGCATCAGCGCAACAGTTTTTATTCCAGGGCTTGCGTTTATTTCGCGCGGCCGAAAATCAGGATGTATGATTGAGAACGCGAAAGCAACGGAATCGGTTATTGCCTGAACCGATGCGCCTGCCAGGTCTTTTTGTGTAAACCCGGCAATACCATTTTTAGTAGTCTTTACGGTACGCCCCTCTTCGAGCAATTTTATTTGAGCGTCTTTAACCGGAAGGCCCGTGATCTTATCAACGATCAGAAATTCTATTTCGTAATCCGGAGCTTCGGCTTCGTCACCGGTACAGCAACAACATAAAAGGGAAATAACAACAAACGTTATAAACAAGCGAAAACTCATAAAAGCGAACGATTTAAGATTTGCGCAAACTAAATTTCTGCGGCTTCAATTGCGAAAAAACCACTACATCAATACTACATCATGCCCGGTTTTTCAGGCCGGCACCTGCATTTTTGAGGCGGTTTCAGGCCGCTAAGAAACGCGCTGCCCGAAAACGGAAATTGTTTACTTTTCACAAAAAATAAAATATTGCTATGCGACTGGCTCTCACCCTCGTAATCACACTTTTTATCTTTCAGCAAACGGTTTCGCAGGATTTGCCGGTTTTTGAGAAAAATACGTTCACATCTTCAGCCGGGCTGGAACTGCCCTACCGCATTCTGTTCCCGGAAAAGTATGATAAAAGCAAAAAATACCCGCTCGTTCTTTTTTTTCATGGCGCGGGCGAACGCGGCAATAACAATGAAAGCCAGTTAACGCATGGAGCAAAACTCTTTGCTGATCCCGCAAATCGAAAAGCATACCCTGCTATTGTACTCGTACCACAATGCCCGGCAGAAGGATATTGGGCAAGTGCGGATGTCAACCGCAATACATCACCCTTCACACTCGGTTTCGATTACACCCGGCCGGCTACACCCGCATTACAGGCAGCCATTGAACTCGTACAAGAGATGATTACCCGTGAAGGGGTTGATCAATCAAGAATATACATCACCGGACTTTCAATGGGCGGCATGGGTACCTTTGAAGCCGTTTACCGATTCCCTGAGTTGTTTGCCGCTGCAGTGCCGATTTGTGGCGGAGCAGATGTTGAGGCGTACGACAAGCGTGTTTCAAAAATCCCGTTCCGGGTATTTCATGGCTCGCAGGATGCTGTCATTGATGTTAAA
>CAZIGG010000233.1:0-2759 GCA_964538575.1 uncultured Roseivirgaceae bacterium | reverse complement strand
AGCACGCTACCTATCGCAAACTTTTTGATGAAACCAAGCCCTTTAAGCGTATGCCCATTATCGGGTAACCATGCTGATCACCCGCAAATTATTTTGGATCAAGGATCAGATTGATCCGCTGAATACAATCGTCCAGGTGATACTTTGACATGGTATCAGTTGTTCTTGCGACCGCTGCTGTAATCTGAGCTTTGAGTGCTTTCAACTCGGCACGTACAATCGGACGAACATCTGATTGGCTCACATCAATCGGGGTTCCACCCATAAAGGAACGCATGTTTGCAGACATGGGAGCCGGGTCTTCTTTCATCAGCCACTCAAGCCTTTCAATGTGTGCCCGTTGTAAGTTTCTGCGGTAAGTATCGATTTTCTTACCGGTCAGCAACTCTGACCAAAGACCTGTTCTAAGATCGGTAAAGAGATTAATCGGTGTGTAGGTGTCGTTACCCAAAACCGCTTCTGCTTCAATTAAACGTGCAATGCGACTTGGATCTAATAATTGGTTAAGTGTGCCGGTTTGCATGCTGCGAACACGGTCAACAATCCCTGCATGCTCAATTTTCTTCAAAATAGACTGTTCGAGCATCCAGGTTGGCGTGCTGAACGTTTCCTTTTGCAGGTATGCCATAGCATCTTTTTGTATAGCCTTTGGAACCGGTGTAAACACATCGCCCTTTTCTTCATACGACTTGAATGTTTCGTAAACACCGCCAATGTTTGATTTTACATGGCCGTTATACCGGCTCCATTGAGACAATACATTACTGTAAAGCTCTTCCAGGTCACCATAATCTTTTCCGTTCTCGGCCGTCCAGGTAATAAGGTTGGGTATGATTCGCTTAAGATTGGCCACACCATACGTACTTGCTTTCATGGCATTGTTGCCGAGATCTTCTGTTTGAGATCGGGGATCAATTGGATTACCGGTTTGCCTGCCGAAAAAGTAAACCGGATTAGTTGATTTATCAGTGATCCATTTGTTGAGTGTTGCTTTCTCCTGATCGGGATTTTTCGTGCCCGGAATATAGCGGTAGCCCCAGTTGATCGCATATTTATCGTATTCACCTATGCCCGGCATTAACGTCACATCCTTATCCTCTGGCTGAGCTACATAATTAAACCGTGCATAATCCATAATCGATGGAGCAGTTCCGCTATTCTTTGTAAATTTTGCGGAGCGGAGCGAATCCACCGGGTAAGCAAAGCTTGCACCCATGTTATGCGGCAATCCAAGGGTATGGCCAACTTCATGCGAGGAAACAAAGCGGATAAGCTGGCCCATGATTTCATCCTTGAATTTTACAGAACGTGCCTCCGGGTTAATAGCAGCAGTTTGAATGAAATACCAATTGCGAAGCAAGCTCATCACATTATGGTACCAACCGATGTGACTTTCAAGGATTTCGCCTGAACGCGGATCGGACACGTGTGGGCCGTATGCATTTTGAATATCCGAAGAAAAGTAGCGAATCACGGAATATCGCGCATCATCAACACTCCACTCCGGATCCTGTTCTTTCGTTGGAGCTTCTTTCGCTACGATAGCATTTTTAAAGCCGGCAGCTTCAAAAGCCTTATTCCAGTCGTTAACGCCCTGAATAAGATAGGGTCTCCACTTTACAGGCGTTGCAGGGTCGATATAGTAAACGATTTGTTTAACAGGCTCAACGAGTTCTCCGCGCTTGTACGCTTCAATATCTTTCGGGATCAGTTTCCAGCGGGAAATGTAGCTTCTGCGGGCAGCTTTTTGATCATCGCGGCCGTAGTCAGTTTGGGAAATACCAAAATAGCCAACGCGCCTGTCCGACAGGCGGGCTATCATTGGCTTTTTAGGCAGCAATAACATAGAGTTGTTAATCTCCAATGAAATTGAACCCGTTTGTGAATTGGATGGCGCCTCACCGGCCTTATAGGTTAGTACGTTTCGTGCTTCAATGTTAATCGGGAAGCTTCGGATCGATTCAATGTATGTGCGGGCTTCATCAAGCTGGGTAACTTTAAATTGCTTGCGCGAGCCATCATCCAAACCAAGGGCCGGAACGTCTTTGGAAAAGAGATTGGTAATATCAATAACCACGGCCGAGTCTTTACCGAATGCTTTTATGTCGAACACCATAATAATGGGTTCGAAGTTTGAATTACGAACCGATTCAGCAATGGGAAGCGAATCACTTGCTACGTTATTATAAGAGACCACGCGTAACAAAACTTTTTTATCGCGCTTTTGCCAGCGCAACACCTGTTCATTGATTTCTTCACCGCCATAACCGATGTTTTGCGCAGTTTTCGAGATGCGCGTTACGTTAAGCAGTTCACGTCCGAACAGCGAATCCGGGATCTCATAAAAAAACTTATCATCGACCTGGTGTACGTTGAACAGCCCGTTATCGGTTTTAGCCTTTGCAGTGATGACTTTATCATACGGCTGGATGCCACCTTCTTTTTTATCGGCAGGAGGTGTGGCTGCGGGAGTTGCTGTTTTGTCTTTATCCTTGTCTTTGTCTTTTTTCTTTTGAGCAGCTACGGGGGTAACCTGGACAAGCGCCAGAATGCTAACCAGACAAACCGGCAGCAGCGCCTTGAAGCGTGAAATTCTCATAGGTTGTGTTTCTTTAAAAAACTAAAATAACACAACTATTTTTAAAGAACGCCTTAAAAAGTTATGAACGGACGCTATTTTTTTCAGGAAGCTGAAATTTTTGCTACAGCCTCCACAAACCGGTCAATATCTTTGGTTGTGTGGTACACATGCGGTGTTA
>CAZIGG010000232.1:0-2763 GCA_964538575.1 uncultured Roseivirgaceae bacterium | reverse complement strand
TCATCGCTTCAAAAACTTCCGGGTCGAGCGGTGTGGTGGCAGCGTTATCGAGGTAAATGCGCATAAAAGAATCTAAAATCGACACAAATCTACAAATTGATTTTTAAAGTTTTTGCAACTAATTTTTAGTTACATTTGTTATATGAGCAGGTTTAAGAAGGCATTGGACAGGCTAAAATCAAAGCCAAAAGACTTTACCTGGCATGAGCTGCAAACCATTATGAATCACTTCGGATACGAAGAACTGAAAGGGGGCGGTTCGCGAAGGAAATTTATAAATCGAAAAACCAAAGCGTTGGTTAGTTTACATGAACCTCATCCCACATCAATTATTAAATCATATGCAGTTGACATTATTCTGGAGCATTTAAAAGAACACTCGCTATTATGAAAAACGTATTAGAATATAAAGGCTATTCGGGCACTGTTGAATTCAGTGCTGAAGATGAAATTTTCTTCGGTAAACTATCGGGCATTAAAGATGTCGTTACATTTGAAGCTGATTCGGTATCCAAACTTAAAAAAGTGTTTCGCGAAGCTGTAGATGACTATTTGAAAACCTGCCTTGAGCTTGCAAAAGATCCTGAAAAAGAATTTAAGGGGAGCTTTAATGTTCGCATAAAACCAAGTATACACCGGCTTGCGGTGATCAAATCCAGTACGCTGAAAATCTCACTCAACAAGTTTGTTGAACAGGTGCTGGAAAAAGAGGTTCAGCAGTAGTTACTTAACTATTGATTGTATATCGGCTATAAGCCTGTTTGCAAGCGCATCGGCTTTTTTCTCATTTTGCGATTCCGCATAAATGCGGATGATCGGTTCGGTGTTCGACTTGCGCAAGTGAACCCATTCTTTTTCCGCTTCAAAATCAATTTTTACACCATCGATTGTATTGATCTTCTCCTGTGCGTATTTAGCCTTCACTTCTTCCAGCACTTTATCAACATTTATTTGCGGAGTTAGTTCAAGTTTATTCTTCGAAATGAAATATGCAGGATAGGTTTTTCGGAGTTCAGAAGCTTTCTTTTTCGATTTAGCTAAGTGCGTTAAAAACAAGGCGATTCCAATTAATGCATCGCGACCGTAGTGCAGATCGGGAACAATGATTCCTCCATTGCCTTCACCGCCAATGACCGCGTCTGTGTCTTTCATGGCAGTTACCACGTTTACTTCACCCACTGCTGCTGCCGTATAGGTTCGTTTTACTTTTTCTGTAATGTCTCTCAGCGCACGGGTAGAAGATAAATTTGAAACCGTGTTGCCTTTCTTTCTGCTTAAAATATAATCGGCCACGGCAACAAGCGTGTACTCTTCTCCAAACGGTTTGCCGTCTTCCTGGATCAGGGCAAGGCGATCAACATCCGGGTCAACTACGATACCCAAATGACACTTCTGCTTTTTTACCACGCTGCTGATCTTTTTCAAATGTTCCGGCAGCGGCTCCGGATTGTGCGGGAATTTTCCGGTGGGCTCACAATAAAGCTCTACTACTTTTTTTACGCCCAGCGCTTTCAGCAGTTGCGGGATTACAATTCCGCCTGTGGAGTTGACGGCATCCACGGCAATTTTAAAGTTGGCTTTCCGGATCGCCTTTACATCCACAAACTTGTATTTAACAACAAGATCAATATGCTTTTTAATGTACGTATCGTTCACTGAATAGCTGCCTAACTTTTCAACAGGTGCAAAATCAAAAGCCTCTTTCGCTGCGATTTGCAAAACCTCCTCGCCTGCCCGGCCGGAGATAAATTCGCCACGCTCGTTCAGTAACTTCAATGCATTCCATTGAGCCGGATTATGGCTGGCGGTGAGAATAATTCCTCCCGAAGCTTTTTCTAACGGAACAGCAATCTCAACCGTAGGGGTTGTGGAAAGACCAAGGTCCACCACATTAATGCCGAGAGCCTGCAAGGTTGAGCAAACTAATGCGCTCACCATTTCGCCCGACATGCGTGCATCGCGGCCAATAATAACTTTTGTTTTAGGATTGGTTCTTTTAAGCAAGGTGCCGTAAGCGGCCGCAAATTTTACTATGTCAAGAGGCGTCAGGTTATCCCCGGTTTTACCGCCAATGGTTCCCCGGATGCCCGAAATTGATTTAATTAATGCCACAACGTTGATTTATAAAAATACAGCGGCAAAGATAGTAATGTTCAGGTGCAAGCACACAACGTTTATGTATGAAACGTTGTGTGCTTGGCGGCTTCTGTCGACCGCTATAAGTTCACGTAAAAAGAGCCTTAAATTTTATTATCCTCCTTTTATAGCTATTAGTTTCTTGTCTGCAAGTTCTCTTATTGATTTTTTGATTTCAATTACGGTCTCTCCAGTTGTCGGCAGAATGATAAGTTGAGTTTTATTGTCATTATATAAAAAGTCCAAGGCAAACGATTTAAACTCAATAAGTTTAAGGTCATTCCACTTTATCAACTTTGTCCGATTAAAAACGTCTTTCCTTATAGTGATTTGATCTTCATCAATTACAACCCTTGGAGTAAATTTATTTGTCGAACTGAAAAGAATCAACCCCAAAATGAACATGAGCAGTCCGCTTAATAGAAGAAAAATCCCAAGAAACAATGTCCAGTTTGTTAAAGGTAAACTTGTCAGTCTATCAATGCCATTCATTGAATTGAAAAGTCCCAACATAAGAAACAACCATTTTGAAACAGTCGTACTTAGTCCATTTGGGTTTTGTGTCAAAAAAATTGTCTTTTTCATAATTGTCAGTTTATGCTAATTTTTTTCGCCTTGCACATAACG
>CAZIGG010000231.1:0-2826 GCA_964538575.1 uncultured Roseivirgaceae bacterium | reverse complement strand
CCGTAGCGTACTTCAACTACCAGACTATCTGCCTGTATATGGCAGGCCGGTATGAAGAAGCCCTGGATACGCTCAAGGAAGCGCTTCAATTGTATCCTTCCGTTGTGCGCCTGTATGATTTTCTTGCCAGGATATTCCTAACGATGGGAAAATATGAAGAAGCAATTGAAGCTGTTGATTCAGGACTTCGTTCTTCTGCAATCCGACCACCCTCGATGGTAGCCTATCTCGCCTCTGCGTATGCAGGATTAAATAATGCAGGTAAGGCGAAGGATCTGCTGGATGAATTGATTAAGCGCAGTAATGCGAATGAGAAAGGTGTCAATATTTATATTGTCTATGCTGCTTATGCTATGGGGGATGAGGCCACTGCGAAACATTATTTAGTCCGGGCAAAGCAAACCAATGATGTTGACCTTATCTGGTGGGCGGTTGATCCCTTACTGAATAGGTTCAGAGATCAAAACAGTAAATCGTCTGCTGATTTTGAAGGGGCTGAACAACATATTACCGCACTTCTGGAAAAAGAATTACCTGCCTATCCGTATCATAACATGGTTCATATTCAGGATGTTTTACAGGCTGCGGTTGCAATTGCAAAAGCTGAACAGCTATCCGAAGATGATGTTAAACTTCTTAAGGTTGCAGCCTTATTTCACGATGCCGGATTTATTCACGCTCCCCGGAATCACGAAGAGAAAGGAGCTGAGATGGCAAAAGAAGTACTTCCTGCTTACGGCTTTAACGGGGAACAGGTAGAGATAATTTGTAATATGATCCTGGCTACGCGGCTGCCACAATCTCCGGTTACCAGACTTGAAAAAGTATTATGCGATGCTGATCTTGATTATCTCGGCCGCGATGATTTTTATGAAATCGGGGGAAGGTTATATCAGGAGATGCTGGAGGCCGGTGTAGTGGAAACAGAACGGGAATGGAACATTATGCAACGAACATTTCTGCAATCGCATCGCTATCATACAACGTTTAGCAAGACAACCAGGGAATTGTCAAAACAAGAAAGATTACAGGAGATTATGACGAAGTTGAAAAACCGGACTTGACTCTATTTTTCGATTGACATAGAAGTGAAAAATTAATTTCGGTTTTCAGCATACAGAGCAAAAGGACACTGCGTGAGACTAACAAAAAAAACGGAAGCAGAGCTGCTTCGGGCTTATAACGACTTTTGGACTGCCAACCTCACAGCGGATATGGACGCTTTTGCTTCCTATCTGGTAGATGATTTCAGCATTTTCGGATCGGCCAACGGAGAGGTATTTTTCAGCAAGCAGGATGCCGTGAAGTTTTATACTGCCACGGCCGACCAGATGCGAGGCAAGGCCGAACTGCGCAATAGAAACATCAGCGTGCAGCCGTTGGATACGAATAGTGTTGTTGTTCGTGAAGAGAGCGACCTGTATGTACTTATTGGAAACGAGTGGACGTTCTACGGGCACGTCAGGATTTCCTGCGTTGTGAAACACATTGGTGACGGCTGGAAAGCATTACACCAACATGCCTCATTCCCCGACCATCGTACCGAAGAAGGCCAGCAGCTTGCTGCCGAAAAAATAGAAAAAGAAAATCTGGAACTCCGGGAAGCTGTAAAAAGAAGAACTGTAGAACTGGAACATAAGACCCTTGAACTGGCAATAGAAGCGGCATTGGAAAGAGTAAGAGCGGTGGCCATGGGCATGCGGAAGCCGGATGATATGCTGGAGGTATGTCAAACAATTGCTGAGCAATTAGAATGGCTGAAGGTAAAGGAAGTAAGGAATGTGCAGACTGCCATCATTTATGAAAATAAGGGCACGTATCTCAATTATGAGTATTATGTAAAGCATAATAAGCTCCTTACTACGGAAGTTAATTATAACCTTCATCCGGAGCACACTGCATTTGTTCGTAAAATGCTCGAAAGCCCTGAAGCATTTTATACACAAGGTTTTGCCGGAAAAGAGCTCAAAGACTGGTATGCTTATCAGAAAACGACCGCACAGTTTGCAGACGCTTACCTGGAACAGGCAACATCGCTGAATTATTACATGCATTCCGTAGGCGGGGTTGTGTTGGGCATGTCAACCTACACACCTTTGAATGAAGAAGAAATTAACTTGTTTAAGCGCTTTCGTAATGTGTTTGACCTGGCATACAGAAGGTTTGTGGATATTGAAAAAGCAGAAGCACAGGCAAGGGAAGCACAAATTCAATTAGCATTAGAACGGGTTCGTGCCAGAACCATGGCGATGCAGCAAAGTAATGAACTGGCCGATGCCGCAGTTATCTTATTTCAGCAGGTTAAAAGTCTTGGCATTGAAACCTATACAAATGGCTTTAATATTTGGGATGAAGAACGTCATGTGCTGGTTTCGTGGATGAGCAATCCATCAGGTGTGATAAATCCCCCATTCATTATGCCGGCTAAGGAATATGGACAGCACAAAAGATTTTATGAGGCATGGAAAAACAATGAGCAATTTATAGAAGATGATCTCTCCGGTAAGAAAATCGCTGATCATTATAAATACCTGCGTTCTTTTCCCTTGTTGGATGCGGCTTTTGCTACCGCAGAAAAAGCCGGTATTCAAACCCCCAACAGGCAAGTGCATAACGTGGTTTTCTTTTCTCATGGGTATCTTCTGTTTGTAACCCTGGAGCCAAAACCTGAATTTAAAGATTTGTTCAAACGTTTCGGACAGGTGTTTCAGCAAACCTACACCCGCTTCCTCGACCTTCAAAAAGCAGAAGCACAGGCAAGGGAAGCGCAAATTCAATTAGCATTGGAAAGAGTGCGTGCAAGAACAATGGCCATGCAGAAAAGTA
>CAZIGG010000230.1:0-2836 GCA_964538575.1 uncultured Roseivirgaceae bacterium | reverse complement strand
TTAAAATCTGCGGCATGCGTGACCCGGCCAATATTGCTGAGGTTGCTGCCTTGCAGCCGGATTACATGGGCTTTATTTTTTATGAGCAGTCTCCGAGATATGTGGGAAAGGATTTCGTGATGCCTGCCGTTCAGCCTTCCGTCAAACGTGTCGGGGTGTTTGTAAACGAAGAAACGGATAAAATTTTAAATAAAGTAACTCAGTACACATTGGATTTTATTCAGCTTCATGGTAATGAATCACCTGAGCAATGCCGGGAATTGCAGGATAAAGGAGCTAACATCATAAAAGCTTTCTCTGTTGACGGTGATTTTGATTTTAAATCTGTTCATGTGTATGCGGATTGTGTTCGCTATTTTCTATTTGATACCAAGGGTAGGTATTTTGGAGGAAACGCTGCATCCTTTGACTGGACGTTACTTCAGCGGTATGATCAGCATATTCCATTCTTTTTAAGCGGTGGGATCTCGGCTGAAAATGTTTCCGGATTGAAGGGAATAAAAAACCTGAACCTGCATGCATTAGACGTGAACAGCGGAGTGGAAAATTCTCCGGGTGTGAAAGACATAGATAAGATAAAAGAACTTAAACGGGTTGTAAGCTCATTGTGATTATGAAGTACGCGGTTAACGAAAAAGGTTTTTACGGAAAGTTTGGCGGAGCCTATATTCCTGAAATGCTTTACCCGAATGTGGAGGAGCTCAGGCAAAGCTATCTTTCCATCCTCGGTGAGGAAACTTTTAAAGCTGAGTTTGCAAAACTTTTGAAGGATTACGTAGGCCGACCAACACCGTTATATTTCGCGCAGCGCTTATCGGATCAGTATAAAACAAAGATCTATTTGAAACGTGAAGACCTTTGTCATACCGGTGCGCATAAGATCAATAACACCATTGGTCAAATCCTCCTGGCGAAGCGTATGGGTAAGAAGAAAATTATTGCGGAAACGGGTGCCGGTCAGCATGGCGTTGCCACGGCTACCGTTTGTGCCCTGATGGGTATGGAGTGTACCGTGTATATGGGTCAGGTTGACATGGATCGCCAGCGTCCCAATGTTGAGCGCATGCGGATTTTGGGCGCCCAGGTTGTCCCGGCCAAAAGCGGAAACATGACCTTAAAAGATGCCACCAACGAAGCCATGCGGCACTGGATCAACCATCCTTCCGATACGCATTACATCATTGGCTCTGTAGTCGGGCCGCATCCGTACCCGGATATGGTTACGCGATTTCAGTCTGTAATAAGTGAAGAGATGAAGAATCAGTTACAGGAAGCTGAGGGGAATCCTTTTCCGGATTATGTGATCGCCTGCGTGGGAGGCGGCAGCAATGCGGCCGGAGCGTTCTTTCATTTCCTGGATGAGCAGCATGTTAACCTTGTTGGTGTGGAGGCTGCCGGCAAGGGTGTTGATTCAGGTGAATCGGCAGCAACTACCGCATTGGGCAAGCCGGGCGTACTGCACGGAAGTAAAACGTTGTTGATGCAAACGGAAGACGGGCAGGTGACTGAGCCCTATTCAATTTCTGCCGGTCTGGATTACCCGGGAATCGGGCCGTTACATGCACACCTATTTGATACAAAACGGGTTGATTTTGTTAACGTGACGGACGATGAAGCCATGAAAGCAGGAATTGAATTAAGCCGTACGGAAGGAATTATTCCGGCTATTGAATCCGCGCACGCTGTCGCTGCCTTAAAGCAGGTAGAACCTGATCCGGATGATGTTGTGGTGATTAATCTTTCCGGGAGGGGGGATAAGGATTTGGAGACGTATATTCGTTGGGGGAAGTATTGAATGATGAAATGACGAATGATGAATAGACTCAATAAGTTGTTTTTGGATAAAAGGAAGGATGTTTTATCGGTGTTTTATACGGCTGGATTTCCCGGGCGGAATGATACGGTTGTCATTGCAAAATACCTTGAAAGGGCTGGTGCAGACATTATTGAAATCGGGATTCCGTTTTCGGACCCGGTGGCGGATGGACCGACTATCCAGGCAAGCAACAACGTTGCGCTGGATAATGGAATGAGTGTGAAACTTTTATTAGAGCAGGTGAAAGAAATCCGAAAGGAAGTTTCTGTCCCGATTATTCTGATGGGGTATCTTAACCCTGTGCTTCAGTATGGAATTGAAAAATTTTGTCAAGATGCTGCAGCAAACGGTGCGGACGGTTTAATCTTACCTGACCTGCCGTTGGATGAATTTAAAGCTGAATATAAAGACTTAACAACCTCGCTGGGGCTTGATATTATCTTCCTGATCTCCCCAACTACATCCGAAGACCGCATCCGGGCTATCGATGAATTATCAGGCGGGTTTGTGTATGCAGTTTCTTCGTCCAGCACAACGGGCGCGAAGAAAGGGTTTTCAAGCGACCAGGAAAATTATTTTCAGAAGCTGAAAGCGATGAACCTGAAGAATCCATTCCTGATCGGGTTTGGGATTTCTGACCGTGCCACTTTCTCGAAAGCCTGCGAATTTGCTTCAGGTGCAATTGTGGGAAGTGCGTTTATCAATCTTTTAAAAGAATCAAATAACGTTGAGGAAGATATTCACGAATTTGTTAAAAATCTAAAATCTAAAATCTAAAATCTAAAATCTAAAATATAGATATGTACACCGTTTACGGAATCAAAAACTGCAACACCGTTAAGAACGCCCTCGACTGGCTCAACAAGAATAAGGTTGAGTTTGAGTTTCACGACTACAAAACAAAAGGCGTTGATCCTGCCAAACTAAAAAACTGGAGCGGACAACTCGGATGGGAGAAGCTTGTTAACAAGAAGGGCACAACCTGGCGTCAACTGGATGAAAAAGTTCAAAGTAAAGTCA
>CAZIGG010000229.1:0-2849 GCA_964538575.1 uncultured Roseivirgaceae bacterium | reverse complement strand
CCGAATGTTCCGTGAATTCCGATGGCCAGAGGCAAAAGCCATCGTGATGCTTGCATGTTAAGATAACGCTCTTAAAGCCTGCTTCCTTGAATGTTGTAATCCACTGATTTGCATCAAATGCAGTTGGGTTAAAGATCGCAGGGCTTTCATCGCCATAACCCCATTCCTTATCGGTGAACGTGTTGGTGGTAAAATGCACGAATGCATTGAGTTCCATTTCATGCCAGGCGAGCTGGGCGGAGGAGGGTACAGGACCAACGGCTGCAGGCGGCTCAACAGGCTTTGAACAGGCGCAGATTAGTGACGCAAGGGCAACAAAAAATCCTGATCGATACATTCAATAAAGATACGGAAGCCAGGCAAGCACACAACGTTAAGGTGCATTCTCTCCGCGATTCACCATAAACATTGCAGTGGGTATAAACCGCTTGAACAACTCGTCTTTTAATTTCTCCTCAATGGATAACGTGCCGATTGCTTTATTCATGCACTCCAGCCAGGCCACTGCATCATCATCCCCGATGGGATGGGGCAAATGGCGTGCGCGTAATTGCGGATGACCGTATTGCTGCGAATACAAATCCGGTCCGCCCAAAAACTGCGTGAGAAACAAGCGCTGCTTTTTTTTGATTACTTCCTTATCGGTTTTAAACAGGTGGCTGATCTGCGGATGCGCGAACACGAGATCGTAAAAGCGTCCGACCAATATCTTAATGTTTTGTTCTCCGAGCCGTTCAAAAAGTGTGGTCATCCCTGCATTTATTTCTCTAACGAACTCATTTTCACATACCCTAAATGCAGGCTGTCTTCCGGCTCACCGTTCGCTGCATAAAGCTCAACGCGGTATTCTTCTTTCAGCGCGGGCGCGAGCACATCATCAATCTCGTACAGGTCATCCACATCCACGCCAAACTTGTCATCGATGTGCGAGCTACCGGCTTTGCCGAAACTGTTGTGCTTGTAAAACAGGGTGTCCTTTGCTTCGCGGAAGGCCGCAGCGCGATCCTCTTTTACCGTGAGCAATACATAATGCTGCTCTTCAAATTTATTTTCCTGGTATCCGCCCAGGTTGATGAAAAAAAGCTTTTTATTAATCGCAGCGGGATTGATGGGCTGATCTTTCGCAACAATCACCACACGGTAATTTTCTACCACCGTCACTTCCCGCCATACGTCAATGTGAATCCGTTCAGGCTCCGGCCAGAAAGCTTTCATGTCCGCCACGAGATCTTTCAGTGAAGTGCCGATGCCGAAAAAAATATCATGCTGCTCGATGTGCCGGCCGGGAGGCGTGGCGCCCAGCATGATCATGAAAAGTTTAAGGGAAGATTCACTCATTGCGAGTACAATATATTCATTTACTTATATTTTTATTCGTACCGGCTGGCGGTTGGATTCGTGTACGTGCTTGATTTCTTGTGTACGACCGGTCAACGATAATATCGGTACGCGAGCCGCACTTCGGACAGGTTGTTGGCTAATCAGTTGGAAGGAGAACCCGGAGTAGTCGACTTTCATGTACTGAAAATAATCATATTAATCTACTCCTTCCAATCCATCTGCCTATATCGCTTTGCACGGGCTGTATCATACTCTATCAATAGGTCATAATAGGGGCGAAGTAATTGTGAAGCGTTCGATTCTGGATAGTGACTAAACAAGTGATTGTAAGCCGTCACATAATAACTATTGAGAGTTGGTTTGTTTATCCCTTCAGTCATATAATAGTGGGGTGTGTTATCGGTTCCCGTCATTAGCGTTTCCACATACTCATCGTACAGCACCCTACCGCCCGGAAAAATAAATTGAGGATATGCATCATTAAATTTTTCCCACCAAGCAACACGATCAGCTAAATTTTCAGGTTCAATCGTAAGTCCTCCATCATTCTCAAAACCTTCATCATTTTCTTTATGAAGCTGGGTGAGATACTGGTTCATTACAGGCGATAGGTACGACTTGATCTCCTTGAAAACGAAACTGTAATCTTTTGCAACATAGGTGCCGCCTTCGGCCATCTCCACCCTGAATCCATTATTACTAAGCGAGTCGCCATATGCTTGTAATCTTTTGGAGATTTTCATCTCGCCTTCCTCCAGCATTAGGGAATCGTATACGTTCGACCAACCGTTATGATCTTCGTTTAACCTGTAATGAACATGCGTATAAAAAACCTCAAACACGTAGTAAGCTGTATCTTTAAATTCTGACTGATTCGGAAGAGATACCGGAAAACTATCTACAGCTATACGCATGCTATATGGATTGCTATCATCAAGGGTATTAAGAAAATCGTAATATTTTGTGAGGAGCGGATTGTGTGGAACAAGTATAGGCGGGTAAACATTAGTAGATGCTAATGTTGCCGTTACAACGGCCGGATCAGGTGAGGCCGATGAAGATTCTTCTTTTGGCTTAACGCATGCAATCAGTGTCAGCAGCACGAACGGAATGATTCGTTTTAAATTCATACTACAAGCTAAAACAAAAAGTCTGACGTTTCTATAGCTTTGTCTCTCATAATTAAGGATTGCCATGTTACAGGTCTTCCGAATGTGTGCTCGACTTAAGGGGATCGCGGCACAAGGCCGCGAATGGTTATCTATACAAAAAACAAAAAAGCCTGACGTTCTCACATCAGGCTTCGTACCCAGGACGGGACTTGAACCCGTACAGCTATTACTAGCCACAGGATTTTAAGTCCTGCGTGTCTACCAATTCCACCACCCGGGCATTTGAGTAGTGTGTTTTCAATAAAAATTACCCTTGTCTACCATTCCGATAGCTATCGGAACCACCACCCGGGCATTTGAGTAGTGTGTTTTCAATAAAAAATTGCCCGTGTCTAC
>CAZIGG010000228.1:1670-2873 GCA_964538575.1 uncultured Roseivirgaceae bacterium | reverse complement strand
AAATAGCCATGAAAGGCAAACTTTTGTCCGTTCAGTCCGGAGGCCATTAATGCAAGCAGAATAGAAGATGGTCCGGTTAACGGTACTACCTGGATACCTTGCTGATGGGCATATTTTGCAGCCAATGCTCCAGGATCAGCAATTCCCGGACAACCTGATTCTGAAAGAATGCCCAAACTCTTTCCTTCACTAAGAGGAGCGAACAATTCTTTAAGCTCCTGTTCTTTGGTGTCTTTGTTCAGGACTTTGAAATCTAACGGTTCTATGGATTCATAGATTTTTAAGCTGCTCAGATACCGTCTGGCGGTGCGAACGTCTTCTGCCAGGAAATGATTGATCTGCTTCAGCGCTTCAATAACGGATGCCGGAATGACAGCTTGTTGCGTGCCTTCAGCTATAATCGTTGGGATCAGAAACAGTTTGCCTTTAGCGCTCATGCTTTATGCGTAGCATTCAAAAAATTCCTGACGACCTCTACAAATTCCTGCGGCTTTTCGGCCTGCACCCAATGGCCGGTATCCATCGTAACTAACGTTGATTTTGGAAACAACTGCTTAATCCGGTCGCGGTCTTCATCCTTTACATAATTGGAGTTCGCTCCGCGGATGAAAAGGGCAGGGCCTTCAAATGTTCCTTCAAACTGAATGTCCTGGCCAATATCCTCCAGGTTCTTTTCAATTACCGGCAGGTTGATCTTCCAGGAGAAGCCGCCTTCAGCTTTTCGTGAAAGATTCTTCAGTAAAAACTGGCGCACATCTTCTTCCTTAACATATTCAGATAATACCTGGTCGGCCTCAGCCCGGGTCTTAATTGTATCGATTGGAACAGCCTTCAGCCCTTTTACAATCACATCGTGGTGAATCTTGTAATATTTAGGTGCTATGTCCACCACAATTAATGTATCAACCATGTCCGGGTGGGCTATGGCAAAATTCATTGCGGTTTTCCCGCCCATGGAGTGGCCCAGAATGATGGGCTTTTCCAGCTTATGCTGCTGAATGAAATCTTTTAAATCGCTGGCAAGTACTTTATAGTTTAAGGCTTCATCGTGGGGCGACTGGCCATGATTACGCTGATCGACACTGTAAACATGGTACTGATCGGAGAGCATTTTGGCCTGGGGCAGCCAGTTGTCGGACGAGCCCATCAGGCCGTGCAGGATGATGAAGGGCCGGCCTTGCCCTGATTCGCGGAAGAATAATT
>CAZIGG010000228.1:0-1570 GCA_964538575.1 uncultured Roseivirgaceae bacterium | reverse complement strand
TACACCATTCAAAATGTAAGCGCGCTGGAGATCTGCGCACAATTCGGCACACCGGTTTATGTGTATGATGCCGAAAAGATCATCAGCCAGCTCAAGAATCTGAAGACGGCCTTTTCGGATGCGGACCTGAAGGTGAAGTATGCCGCAAAAGCATTGACCAACCTTTCTATCCTTAAACTTTTAAGGAAGCATGGCGCAGGCATTGATGTTGTGTCCATCCAGGAAGCACAGCTTGCGCTGAAGGCCGGGTATACGCCTGCTGAAATCATGTTCACCCCAAATTGCGCTGAATATGAAGAGTTGGTAGAAGGAGCGAAGCAAGGCTTCATGCTTAACATCGATAACCTGCCGCATTTAAAAAGATTTGGGGAGCAGTTCGGCAATAAATATCCTTGTTGTCTTCGGCTGAACCCGCACATCATGGCGGGAGGGAATCTTAAAATTTCAACAGGACACAGTAATTCAAAGTTTGGGATTTCGGTTTATCAGATTCCGCAGATTATGGAGATTGTGGATCAGCATAAGATCAATGTAACTGGTCTGCACATTCATACCGGCTCCGAGATCAGTGAAGCGGATGTGTTCATTAAAATGGCTGAGATCTTTTTCAGCGTGGCGCGGGAGTTTAAAGATTTAAAGTTTATTGATTTCGGAAGCGGCTTTAAGGTTTCGTACCAGGAAGGTGATGCGGTAACGAACGTGTATGACCTTGGGCTAAAGCTTACCAAATCATTCCAGGAATTCTGCCAGCAATACGGCCGCAAGCTTGAGCTTTGGATTGAGCCGGGCAAATACATTGTAAGTGAGGCTGGTAATCTGTTTGTAAAAACAACGGTTGTGAAATCAACGCCATCTGTAACGTTTGTAGGGGTTAATTCCGGATTGAATCATTTGGTCCGGCCGATGATGTATGATGCGTATCACAGCATTATCAATGTTTCAAATCCGCAAGGACCGCAAAAAACCTATACCGTTGTCGGGTACATCTGCGAAACCGATACGATAGGGTCGGACCGGAAAATCAATGAAGTAACCGAAGGCGACATTCTTGCCATTCTCAATGCCGGTGCTTATGGGTTTTCAATGGCGTCTAATTACAACTCCCGTTTACGTCCGGCAGAGGTTTTGGTGATTAACGGAGAGGCTAAACTCATTCGCGAACGCGAAACGTTGGATGACTTGATTAAGGGGCAGGTGGATATTGATTTGTGAAGCTCAATTCCTGATCTTCGAAAGCTCCGTCCAGTTAATTAGCTGAGTGTGCTCAACCTTGCCTTGTTGCCCGGAATAGACCAGGTACGATTTTTTTGAATTCGCATTTATTTTCTCCCAATAACGTATGCCCCTCAGGTATTCCGCATTAAAAGTGGAGGATGACCATAGGGCAAATATAAAACAATACTTACTTGGCCGGTCTAAAAACTGCACTGTTTCTTCGGGTAAGGTGTGGCAAAACTTATCCGCGAACGAGAGACGTTTGATGACTTGATTAAGGGGCAGGTGGATATTGGTTTGTAAGGTTGACTGCGTACGGATTTGCGGTAAGACAAGGGTGAAATGGATTTTTGTT
>CAZIGG010000227.1:0-2880 GCA_964538575.1 uncultured Roseivirgaceae bacterium | reverse complement strand
TATTTTTGCGCCCTCGGAGCCAACGTGCGACAATGAAAATCAAGGATTTAGCATTCAAAAAATTCATTACAGCCCCTAAAATCAACGAAAAGGTGAAAGAGCTTGGAGCTCTCATCAGCGAAGATTACAAGGGCAAAAAACCGCTTTTACTGCCGATACTGAACGGTTCCTTCATTTTTGCTGCCGACCTGGTACGGGAGATCAAGGCGGATTGCCGCATTTCCTTTGTTAAACACGCATCCTACCAGGGAACCCAAAGCACCGGCCAGCTCAACACGCTGATCGGTTTGAATGAAAGCCTGTTCGGACAGGATCTGATCATCCTTGAAGACATCATGGACACCGGCTTAACGTTGAGCAAAGTAGTACAGGAGTTCGGAACATTAGGTGTTAAGTCGGTTGAGATTGTAACGCTGATCCGCAAAACTCCCGCTCGTGATCATGCCGTTCAGCCTAAGTATGTTGGCTTTGATATTGACAATGAATTTGTGCTCGGCTACGGGCTGGACTATGACGGCTACGGCCGCAACCTGAAAGACATTTATAAAGCTATTTTACCTGAGGACGCGAAATAGTCTAAAAGTACTATCTTCGCTATTCCTAAAATCAATACTGACTCTAAACCGGCAATTATCACCATGATCAATCTTGTACTCTTCGGCCCCCCGGGCGCAGGTAAAGGAACGCAAAGCGAAAAGCTGATCAAGCAATATGGTTTCGTTCACATTTCAACCGGTGATCTGTTTCGCTGGCACACCAAAAATGATACCGATCTGGGCAAACGCGTAAAAGAAATTATGAACAGCGGCTCATTGGTACCCGATGAAATTACCATCGCCATGCTGAAAGAAGAGCTGGATAAAAATCCGGACGCAAAAGGGTTTTTGTTTGATGGATTTCCCAGAACCGTGGCACAGGCCGAAGCGCTGGATAAATTCATGAAAGATAACAGCAGCGCCATTCATCACGTAATTGCGCTTGAGGTTACAGAAGCAGAAGTCCGCGCACGCATTGCAAAACGCAGAAGCATTGAAAACCGGGTTGATGATGAAGAAGAAAAGCTAAACAAACGCATCACCGAATATTTTACCAAAACCGTTCACGTCCTGCCCTTTTATGAAAAGCAGGGAAGATTAAAGACAGTTCAGGGCATTGGTAACATTGAGGATATCTTCCACAGCATCTGCAAAATCATTGATAAAAAATAATCAGTTACCGGGTTTCCGGCTGCCAGGTACCGGCAACAGGAAACCGGTAACCGGCAACTGATATGTCGTCACCTAACTTCATCGATCACGTAAAATTTCATTCACGCTCCGGGAAAGGAGGCGCAGGATGTTTGCATTTTATCCGGGAGAAGTTTGTGGAAAAGGGCGGTCCCGATGGCGGTGATGGCGGTCGCGGGGGCAATGTTATTCTTAGAGGCAACTCACAACTTTGGACGCTGCTTCATTTAAAATACAGAAAGCATGTGGTTGCCGATGACGGCAAGCCCGGTGAATCACAAAACTGTACGGGCGCTTCCGGTAAAGATGAAATTTTGGAAGTACCCATGGGCACGGTTGCCCGTAACGCAGAAACCGGTGAAAAACTTTGCGAAATCACCGAAGACGGACAAGAGTATATTTTAACACAGGGCGGCCGCGGAGGTAAAGGAAATTTATTTTTCGCAACCTCCACACAACGCGCCCCCACGCATACACAGCCCGGTGAACCCGGCATTCAGGAGTGGATCATTCTTGAACTAAAATTATTAGCCGATGTTGGCCTGGTTGGTTTTCCCAATGCCGGTAAGTCAACGTTGCTTTCTGTTGTATCGGCTGCCCGGCCGAAGATAGCAGATTATGCTTTCACAACACTTGTTCCTAATCTCGGTGTAGTGTCCTATCGGGAAGACAAGTCATTCGTGATGGCCGATATTCCGGGAATCATTGAGGGCGCTGCAGAAGGAAAAGGTTTGGGCATTCAGTTCTTGCGACACATTGAGCGCAATTCTCTGTTACTGTTTATGGTTCCTGCGGATGCAAAAGATATCAAAACCGAGTACGGAATTTTATTGAACGAGCTTCGTAAATACAATCCCGAGTTGCTGGATAAAAAACGCATACTGGCCATCACCAAAACCGATATGCTGGATGATGAGCTGAAGGCTGAAATGCAGAAGGATGTACCCACTGAATTGCCGGTTATTTTCATTTCTTCCGTTACCAATCAGGGCATCAAAGAACTGAAAGACCTGATCTGGAAAAACCTTCACTAATCCTCAAACAGGCATAAAATCTGCCAAGAGGCATATAAAAACATTGCTAAAATGTCAATATGGCGCAAAACCCGCTCTGGCAGTATTATTGACATCTGCGCGTTAATTAACGAATCGACTTTTTGATGGAAAATAAGGATCAGGAAATACAACACTCAAACCCGGAAAATACTGCTGAAGAGGCTGGTTTTGAGGTGAACTCCGTTACGGAAGAATTGAAGGGCCAGGATGAATTGAAAAAAGCCCAGGATGAACTCGCGGAAGCAAAGGATAAATATTTACGCCTGTACTCCGAGTTTGAAAATTTCAGGCGCAGAACCGCTAAGGAAAAACTTGAGCTTATCCAAAGCGCAAACGAAAAGCTCGTGAATGCATTCCTCCCGATCATCGATGATTTTGAACGCGCTGAAAAAGCATTCAAAGGCAGTGAGAGCAAAGAGATGGAGGGATTTTTACTGATCTACAATAAATTCAAAAAAATTCTCGATCAGGCCGGAGTAAAAGCGATGGAAGCAAAAGGCAATGCTTTCGATCCGGACTTCCACGAAGCCATCACGCAGGTTCCTGCGCCCGAAGAAAAACTGAAAGGCAAAGTGCTTGAAGTTGTTGAGCAAGGTTAC
>CAZIGG010000226.1:0-2984 GCA_964538575.1 uncultured Roseivirgaceae bacterium | reverse complement strand
AAGGAACAAATACCTATTTAAAGTGGAGCGGACTCGCCTTTCAATTATTAGGAGGCATTGGTCTATTCGGATGGCTTGGATACAGGCTTGATCAGTATTTACACCTTAATTTTCCGGTGTTTATGTTGGTATTTGGATTTCTGGTTTTTGGTGCGATCATGTATCAGGTTTATAAGTCAGTCAAAAACCTCTAATCTTTCTTGATCAGATTCATTCTCACAACAACAATTGTTGCCATCATACTTGGAGTGACTGGTTATTTCATTTTTGAAACACTACCGGCTTTTTTTTATCCCTCGCTTATTCTATTATTCGTCAGTACCGTTGGATTGTTTCGGTTCTTACTAAAAACCAGGCAAAACAATCCCGGAGTTTTCGTTCAACTATATCTCGCCACAATAGCGATTAAGCTTATAGCGTATGCGGGTTACATCTTCTTTATGGTAAAAAAGCAGCCGGAAATGAGGGCTGAAAACATGGTGTTTTTTATGGTGTCTTACGTCATTTTCACAGCCCTCGAAACCGTCTTTTTGTACCGCTTTGTAAGCCGCTAACCAAGTCCCGCGAAAAAGGGAAAAAAGGCAGGAAAAATTTCATAGTGAATTGCAAATTAATACCTTTGCGGTCGGATTTTCCACCCCATCAAATAGCGTAAAATGAGCCTTTTCTTGAGCAAAATCAGAAAAATTCCTTCTTTTTTAATTGTGCTGTTTTTTGTAGGAACTTCCTCTTTTGCTCAGGAACACACGGAAGAAAAACCAGCTAAGGATTTTAATGCCAGCGAGGTGATTTTGCACCACGTTTTAGATGACCATGTTTGGCATTTTTGGGATGGCCATCATGGCACCTTGTTTCTGCCAGTTATTGTATACTCATCTGAGCGGGGATTGGAAGCTTTCTCTTCAAAGAATTTCTATGATGAGCATCACAATGTAGTGGAATACAATGGTTACAAGCTTGAACACAACCACATATACCTGAACGGTGCACGTGTATTTGATCTTTCAATTACTAAGAACGTGGCGATGCTGCTGATTAATGCAGTAGTTTTAATTCTTGTCTTCACTGCAGTGGCAAGAGGTTATAAGAAAAACAAAGGTAAAGCTCCGAAAGGAATTCAATCATTCTTCGAGCCTATTATTGTTTTTGTTCGGGATGAGATTGTGAAGCCTAATATTGGTCATCACTACGAAAAATACTTCCCGTACCTGTTAACGCTTTTCTTCTTTATCCTTTTTGGAAACCTGTTAGGGTTGATTCCCGGATCGGCCAACTTAACCGGAAATATCGCAGTAACGCTTACGCTTGCAATACTCACATTTATCATCACTAATGTTAGCGGCAACAAGGGGTATTGGGCACACATTTTCTGGACACCCGGTGTTCCGCTTCCACTGCGTATCATTATTCTTCCGGTGGAGATCATTGGAATTTTTACAAAGCCTATCTCGCTTACTGTTCGTTTGTTTGTAGCGATCACAGCCGGTCACATTGTATTATTAAGCTTGATTTGTCTTGCTTTCATTTTCCATAGTGTTGTGGTGGGAGGCGTATCCAGCCTGATCGTATTATTTATTAACCTGATTGAGTTATTAGTTGCCGGGATCCAGGCATATGTGTTTACCCTATTTACATCATTGTACATTGGGCAGGCCACTGCGGATCATGAGCATCACTAAATAAAGATTTCCCGACTGAACTTGTCAGAAGGGTTGTTTTACTTAAATACTTAACAATATGTTGTTAACAGTTTTATTAGACATGAGCTTGGCTCTTTTAGGTGCTGGTGTTGGTGCTGGTCTTGCTGCAATTGGCGCAGGTATCGGTATCGGTAAAATCGGTGGATCTGCTATGGAAGGTATGGCACGTCAGCCGGAAGCATCTGGGAAAATCCAGGGTGCCATGCTGATCATTGCGGCTCTTATTGAGGTTGCTGCGCTGTTCGCGTTGGTTATCTGTCTGCTCATTTGGACTTTAGCTTAAAGTCTTTGAGGCTTGTCCAGACATTAGGTTTGGACAAGCTTCTTTTTAACTGACATTAAATCATTAGACATATTTAATTATGGATCTTTTAATACCTGGCGAAGGACTTATCATCTGGCAACTTATTGTGTTTGTCATGCTGGTGTTGCTGTTAACCAAGCTCGCCTGGAAGCCAATCATCAACTCATTAAAAGAGCGTGAAGGCTCAATTCAAAGTGCACTTGATACCGCAGAACGTGCGCGTGCCGAGATGGCGCAATTGAAGTCTGACAATGAAAAACTTTTAAAAGAAGCCCGCGAAGAGCGTGATAGAATGCTGAAAGAAGCGCGTGATATTGCTAACCGCTTGAAAGATGAAGCTCAGACAGATGCTAAAAAATCGGCTGACAGGATTCTTGCAGAAGCCCGCGCGGCAATCAACGTAGAGAAAGAAGCCGCGATGCGCGATGTCAGAGCACAGGTGGCATTGTTCTCATTAGAAGTTGCTGAGAAGCTGATGAAGAAAAACCTTGCTTCTGACAAAGAACAGAAGACCCTCGTGGAAGGATACATCAAGGACTTAAAACTGAACTAAGCGATGGCCAATGCACGGGTAGCATCACGGTACGTTAAATCATTGCTTGGACTGGCGGTGGAGCAAAATGCGCTTGACCAGGTTCACAACGATATGCTCAGCTTTTCAAAGGTTGTAAAGTCAAACCGTGATTTTGCATTAATGCTCCGCAATCCAATCATCAAGCACGACAAGAAGCGCGAGATACTGGAGAAAATATTTGCCGGTAAAGTGAACAAGCTTACGATGGCGATCTTTGACATCATTACAAGCAAAAACCGTGAACCGTTGTTGCCTGCGATTGCAGAAGAGTTTCATCATGCCTACAACGTTTATAAAAACGTAGGGGAAGCAACAGTTACAACCGCGGTTCCTTTAGATGCGGGCTTGCGTGCAGAGATTGAAAAGATTGTGAAAAAGCTCAGCGACAAAAAAGAAGTTGAAATCA
>CAZIGG010000225.1:0-3029 GCA_964538575.1 uncultured Roseivirgaceae bacterium | reverse complement strand
CAGCGCCCACACTACACTCGCGTACAAAACAGACCTCGCCCAGTTCTCGAAATTTTTAAAAGAAACTTATGATGATCACCCGATTGAATCCGTGACCTATGGTATGGTTCGTTCGTGGATCATTACATTAGCAGATGCAAAAATCGAAGCCACATCTATAAATCGTAAGATTGCCAGCCTGAAAACGTTCTATAAGTTTTTAATGCGGCAGCAGGTCATCGAAAAAAATCCGATGCAAAAAATCCGCGTGCTGAAAACACAAAAGCGTCTGCCTTCTTTTGTAAACGAAGGTGAGATGGCGAAGGTGCTGGATAACAAGGAAGATGTAAAAGATGTTGTGGTGAAATGGAACGACTCGCTTGAGGATTGGAGAAAGCGCGTAATCCTGGAGTTGTTCTATGCAACTGGCATTCGTTTGTCGGAACTGATTGGTCTGAAAGAAAATCAAATCAACCTGCGCGACCGCACCATTAAAGTTTTAGGAAAAAGAAATAAGGAAAGAGTTGTCCCTTTTCCAACCGGCATCGTTTCTATACTGGAGGGATACCGAAAGGTGCGGAACCGCGAAGTGGACATGAAAGATCACGGACTTTTGTTAGTAACCGATACAGGTGAACCCTGCTACCCGATGATGGTCTACCGGGTTGTGAAGCAACACTTAAAAGATACGGGTTCCCAAAAGACCAGTCCGCACGTGCTGCGGCACACGTATGCAACACATTTACTGAACAAAGGCGCAGAGATCAATGCGGTGAAAGATCTGCTCGGTCACAGCAGCCTGGCGGCAACACAAGTGTATACGCATAATTCAATGGAAAAAATTAAAAAAGCGTTCGATCAGGCCCACCCTAAAGCCTGACCAATCAATAGATATGTTTTATGATAAACCCATTTAACCCTCACATTATCGAATAGACTCTACGAAAGACTTACGGTATGTCTATAAACTGCCGCGTAACGGATGTTTAATTTAAATTATGTGCTTATGAAGTTACAGGTTCAATCCATTCATTTCGATGCTGATGTTAAGCTGATCAATTTTATTCAACGCAAGGTTGACAAGCTTGAAACGTTTTACGATCGCCTGGTTGATGGCGAAGTTTTCTTACGACTTAACAACGAAGGCATTGAAAACAAAACCGTAGAGATAAAGTTAAATGTGCCCGGAACGCAACTTTTTGCAACGGAAAAGGCCAAGTCATTTGAAGCTGCTGCCGATCTGGCGACAGAAGCTTTGCGAAACCAATTGAAGAAGTTTAAAACGCGGGTTAAGCAGGGGAGAGCCTGATCTTTAAGATAACGTTAGACAAAAAAATCCCCCGAGTGTTCGGGGGATTTTTTTATTGGATAAATATGCGAAGAGTTAGATCTTGAATGCCTTCTTCACCTGGTCAACGTAATCAAGTTTTTCCCACGGGAACAGCTCAACTTTTGTTTTGATCTCGTTCTGCTTGCCTTTGTTGAATACTTTTTCAACAACCTTAGACTCGCGGCCCATGTGGCCATAAGCAGCAGTTTCAGAGTAAATTGGAGTTCTGAGTTTGAAGCGCTCTTCAATGAAATACGGGCGCATATCAAACAGCTTCTCTACTTTCTTCGCGATCTCGCCATCGTTCATGTTCACTTTGGCCGTGCCATAGGTGTTAACATATAAACCAACAGGTTTTGCAACCCCGATTGCGTAAGCAACCTGTACAAGCACTTCATCGCACAATCCTGCCGCCACCAGATTCTTGGCAATGTGACGTGTAGCGTACGCTGCGGAGCGGTCAACTTTGGAAGGATCTTTTCCGGAGAATGCCCCACCACCGTGGGCACCCTTACCACCGTAGGTGTCAACAATGATCTTACGACCAGTTAAGCCCGTATCGCCATGCGGGCCACCGATCACAAATTTGCCGGTCGGGTTAACATGGTATTGAATATCGTTACCAAATAATTTCTGGACACGTTTCGGAAGTTTCTTAAGAATGCGCGGAACCAATACGTTGATCACATCATCTTTGATCTTTTTCAGCATCACGGCATCTTTAGCGAAATCATCGTGCTGGGTTGAGATCACAATCGCATCAATGCGGCTTGGCTTGTTGTCATCGCCATACTCGATCGTTACCTGAGATTTTGCATCGGGGCGGAGGTAGGTCATTACTTTTCCTTCTCTGCGGATGGCAGCAAGCTCACGCAACAGCATATGTGCAAGTTCCAGCGGAAGCGGCATGTAATTATCCGTTTCGTTTGTTGCGTAGCCAAACATCATGCCCTGATCGCCCGCGCCCTGCTCTTCTTTCTTCTTGCGCTCAACGCCCTGGTTGATATCCGTTGACTGTTCGTGGATGGCTGAGAAAATCCCGCAACTATTGGCCTCGAACATGTATTCGCTCTTGGTATACCCGATCTTGCGGATCACTTCGCGTGCAATGTCCTGCACATCCAGGTATGCCTGCGATTTCACCTCACCTGCCAGCACAACCTGTCCGGTAGTTACAAGTGTTTCACACGCTACTTTGGAAGAAGGATCGTATGCTAAGAAGTAATCAATAAGCGCATCTGAGATTTGGTCTGCTACTTTGTCCGGGTGACCTTCCGAGACAGACTCGGACGTGAAGAGGTAAGGCATAGAGTGGTTAAGGTGTTTATCGTTATAGTAAAGCCGGGCGCAAAGTTATAGGAATGATCCTACTTTTAAAATGTTAAGAGCTATTAGGCTAAAAAAAGAAAAACGGCAGGCAGTTTAGGAAACTCAGGCGGATGCTTTCTCCAGTCCTTTATTGATTTGGTCTGGATGGATTCATCCTTCCCGGTTACATCGATGGCGATGCACAGCAACGTATCTTCATGTAATGCTTTAAGTAGATTGGTCGTTACCGCATTGTTCCGGTAGGGCGTCTCGATAAACACCTGCGTCTGACGCTTTGACCTGGATTCTTTCTCCAGGGTTTTGATAGCTTCCGCAGATTCTTTAGAATCAATCGGCAAATAGCCATGAAAGGCAAACTTTTGTCCGTTCAGTCCGGAGGCCATTAATGCAA
>CAZIGG010000224.1:0-3088 GCA_964538575.1 uncultured Roseivirgaceae bacterium | reverse complement strand
CGCGGTATAGCTTCGAATCCAAATATGGAAATGTGTATTTGAGAAAGCCTCTGTAAACGTTTGCAAAACCCTGTTAAAGTTTCGTGCAGGGTTTTATTTTTAACTAAATCTATACTAAGTCTATAAAATTAGTAGGGTATTGATATATTTGGATCTTTCAACCGAATTGAACCCAGTATATGAACAGAATTCTACTTACCCTCATCCTTCTTTTTGTTGCAAGTATAGCGTATGCGCAGCACACCATTTCCGGCATCGTTAAAGACAGCCAGGGAACACCGCTCGAGCAGGCGAACGTTATCATTAAGGGTACCAACGCTCACGCAATTACAGATGCCAGCGGGTCGTTTACGCTGAGGTTTTCTGCTGAATTACCTGCTTTTATCCGGATCAGCTCAGTAGGGTATAAGCCCTATGAAATTAAGGTGGAAGATTCTTCTCAATCAGTTGAAGTCACCCTTGCGGAGGATGTATTACTGTCTGAAGTTGTAATTACCGCCAGGCGCAGGAAGGAAATGGCACAAAATGTTCCGATTCCGATCTCTGTATTGAGCGGTGAGACTGTCGAACAATCCGGTGCATTCAATGTTAACCGATTAAAAGAGCTTATTCCATCCGTGCAACTTTATTCATCCAATCCGCGCAATACAGGAATCAACATCCGGGGAGTAGGCTCACCGTTCGGACTTACCAACGATGGCCTTGACCCGGGCGTAGGGTTCTATGTAGATGGTGTTTACTATGCCCGCCCGGCTGCAGCAACGCTTGATTTTATTGATGTCGAAAGAATTGAGGTTTTACGAGGGCCTCAGGGAACACTGTTCGGCAAAAACACTACATCGGGCGCTTTCAACATCACCTCACGAAAGCCGAGCTTTACTCCGGGAGTTGACGCAGAGCTGAGCTACGGAAACTATGGATATATTCAGGCTAAGAGTTCACTGACCGGGCCGCTCAGTAAGAAACTGGCAGCGCGGGTATCTTTTTCCGGCACGCAACGTGACGGTACGATTGAGAACGTAAGAACCGGAAAGTATACGAATGACATCAATAACCTGGGTGTTCGTGCGCAGTTGTTATTTGAACCTTCCGCTACTACTTCCATTACATTGTCAGCGGATGTTTCCAGCCAGCGTCCCGATGGTTATGCGCAAGTAGTTGCGGGTGTTGTGAAAACACAGCGTGCTGATTATCGTCAATTCGATGCCATTATTGCTGATCTTAATTATACATTACCCAGTGAGAATGCGTTCGACCGGAAAATCGATCATGATACTCCCTGGCAATCGGGTAACGAACTGGGCGGAGTTTCACTCAACATTGATACGGAGATAGGACCAGGCACGCTTACCTCAACCACGGCCTGGCGCTATTGGAATTGGGACCCCTCCAACGACCGCGACTTTACCGGTCTGCAAGCACTTTCAAAGTCACAAAATCCGGCTGAGCATAGAAACTGGTCGCAGGAGATTCGTTATGCAGGAGAATTATCCTCCCGGTTGAGCGGTGTGATTGGTATATTCTATTTCGATCAGGAAGTTAAAATAAATGGCACCGAAGAATCGGGCTCCGCCCAGTGGCGTTTTTCACAAAGCTCAACCAGTTCATTGTGGCAAACACCCGGACTTTTTGAAGGATATGGCATCAACACCAAGGCTTCAATCAAATCATTGAGTGCAGCCGTATTCGCCAATATCGATTGGGAAATTATAGACGGTCTGCACCTGTTGCCCGGCATTCGTTTTAATTATGATGAAAAAGATGTTAGCTATGACCGCAAAACCTATGGTGGGTTGGATACCGCCACGTATGAAGGCACCCAGGCTGAAAAAATAGCGCTACAGAACTTAAAAAACGGAGTTTACAGCAGCCAGTATTATGTTGCCGATGCTGATGAGAATAACCTGACGTATAACCTTACCCTTGCCTACAAGGCAAACAATCGCATCAATGCGTATGCTACCTACTCTACCAGCTATAAACCCGTAGGTGTGAACGTAGCCGGCCTTCCAACGATTGACGGTGCGCCTGCCACGGATCTTGCTGTTATAAAACCCGAGGATGTAAAGCACTTTGAAGTCGGAATTAAAACATCACCTTCTAATAATTCTTCACTGAACCTTACGATCTATAATACCGACATCAAAGACTACCAGACAAATGTTCAATCGCCTGAGCTGGGGGTTAACCGGGGTTATATCGCTAATGCAGAAGAAGTAAATGTGCGCGGTGTTGAAGTGGATGCTAATGTCAGTATTAACAAACATTTTACATTTTATGGAGCGGTAGCCTATACGAAGGGCAAGTATGTAAAATTTACAAATGCACCACTGCCGCTGGAGGAAACAGGTACTACGGTGGACGGGGTGCAGGTAGCCTTCAAGGATATTTCCGGTGAGGAACTGCCGGGTATTTCGAAGTGGGCAAGTTCAATTGGTGGCGAGTTTACAACCCCTGCAAACTTTCTCCACCAGAGAGGAAAATTATTCATCGCGTTTGAAACGTATTATCGTTCAGATTTCTCTTCCAGCCCGTCTCCATCAGCATTTCTCAATATTGACGGTTATGCCCTGCTCAATGCCAGGGCCGGCTTCCGGGTATCGAGTGGAGTATCCGTATTTGTGTGGGCACGCAACTTACTCGATAAGGATTATTATGAGCAGCTTTTGCCGGCCGGTGGTAATGCAGGACATTATGCCGGTGTGCTGGGAGATCCGCGAACTTACGGCATTACCTTGCGCTACGCGTATTGATAATTGTTAACTTGCAGCCTTCATGGATATAGCGATAATCGGAGGAGGGCTTAGCGGAACGCTGCTTGCGTATTACCTGTTGCAGGAAGACCACCATGCGCTAACGGTATATCTTTTTGAGAAGGACTATCAGCAGTTGTCCAGGGGCATTGCCTACCGGGCATCCAATGAAACGCAGTTGTTGAACGTGCCGGCAGCAGGTATGAATCTTTACGGATTGCCGGGCGGAGATTTTTATCACTGGCTGCAATCCCATGGATATAAAAGTGTTTTGCCGGGGGATTTTGTTTCGCGGGCCTTATTCGGAACGTACCTGAAGGAGCTTTTTCAGAAGA
>CAZIGG010000223.1:0-3117 GCA_964538575.1 uncultured Roseivirgaceae bacterium | reverse complement strand
ACTTTATACATCTCTTTCCAATCGGTTCCGCTGGTTTCCCGGATCAGCCTGAATAAAGGCGGAGTTTCAAAGAGGTTATCCTTGATCACATGCAGGTTATCAATGAAGTGAAGCACTTTGGTCTGCGCTCCACCGCTGCAATGAACCAGTCCGTGAATGTGCTGGCGCAATTGTTTGAAAACTTCAATCAAAACCGGTGCGTACGTTCGGGTAGGGGAAAGAACAAGCTTTCCTACGGTAACATCAACTCCCGGAATAGAATCGGTTACTTTATATTTTCCACTGTAGACGAGATCGGCCGACACATTATTATCGAACGATTCGGGATATTTCTTCGCATATTCATTTGCGAACACATCGTGCCGTGCAGAGGTAAGTCCGTTGCTGCCCATGCCTCCGTTGTAAGAATCTTCGTAAGAAGCCTTCCCGTAAGAGGCTAATCCGACAATCACATCTCCCGCCTGGATGGTTGCGTTATCGATCACATCGCTGCGTTTCATGCGGGCCGTTACGGTACTGTCTACGATGATTGTACGAACAAGGTCACCGACATCGGCAGTTTCTCCGCCTGTACTGATAATGTTCAGTCCATGCTGGCGAAGCATTGCTAAAACTTCTTCCGTGCCGCTGATGATGGCCGAGATCACCTCACCGGGAATCAGGTTTTTATTTCTCCCGATGGTGGAGGATAAGAGAATGTTATCCGTTGCGCCTACGCATAACAAATCATCAATGTTCATGATGATGGCATCCTGCGCGATGCCTTTCCAAACGGAAAGATCACCGGTTTCTTTCCAGTAGAGATACGCGAGCGATGATTTAGTTCCGGCCCCATCGGCATGCATCACGGTACAATAATCCGGATCGTTGCCGAGGTAATCTTCTACAATTTTGCAGAACGCTTTCGGGTACAGGCCCTTGTTGAGCGTGCGGATTGCCTGGTGAACATCTTCTTTGCTTGCGGATACCCCGCGCTGGGTGTAACGGTCGGACATACGAGCCACAAAGGTGCAACAATTTTGTGTTTTGGAGCGTCTAACGAGCAACCTTTTGTGCTTTTTAGGCATCTTTAAAGCATTTAATCCAGGCTTATGTTCAAGAACTACCTGCTCATCGCTGTCCGGAATCTTTCGAAAAATCCCGGCTACACTTCCATTAATGTTTTTGGCCTGGCCATCGGGCTTGCGTGCTGCCTGCTGGTAACACTGTACATCCGGTTTGAAACCAGCTTTGAGAACTTTCATGAACATAAAGCTTCCTTGTATCGATACATTCCGCGCAGCGAAAAGGATGGTTCTGTCAGTATGCAAACCAACTTGCCTGCCGGGTTTGGCCCGCTGATAGGTTCCGGCATTCGCGAAGTAGAAATGTATTCGCGCTTTTCTGAAATGGATAGCCGGCCGCTGCTGCTTTTCAATGAAAAGGTACTCGATGCAAAACCATTCGCCATTGCTGATCCTGACTTTTTTAGCATGTTCAGCTTTGAACTGGCTCAGGGCGATGCAAAAAAAGTGTTAAATCGCCCGCTCACCATTGCCATTGCACAATCCGTTGCGGAGAAATATTTCCCGAAGGGAGATGCTGTCGGGAAAGTTATCCGGTATGACAACTTCTATGATTTTGAAGTCTCCGGAATATTTAAGGATGTGCCCGCGAACTCACACCTGCAATTTACGTACGTAACAACCTTTGAATCGGCAGCTAAAATTGTTGAAGACCGGTATAAGTGGCCGGCAGAAAAATTTCTTACGAATCTCGATGCGTGGAACTATTCAACGTACTTCTATATTCCGGCTGCAAGCAATACGGATGAGGTTGCAAAGCGAATTGATCAACGCTTTACAGAAGCCCGGGGCGATAAGTTTAATCCAGGGGCAACAGGCGACTGGCTGCAGCCGCTTGAAGAGATACATTTCACAAAAGGTATCCGCAACGATGTAGCGAACGGGGATAAGAACTACATTTTCATTTTCTCGGCAGTTGCCTTGCTCATCCTGGTAATTGCCTGTTTTAACTTTATGAATTTATCGACTGCGCGGGCCATCAAGCGTTCGAAAGAAGTTGGTTTAAGAAAAGTAATGGGCGCTTTCCGGCATCAATTGATCCGCCAGTTTTTGGGTGAAACACTGATCATGGTTTCAGTCTCTCTCGTACTGAGCGTTGTGTTGCTCGAACTGATGGTTCCGATGTTCAATTCACTTGTAGGTCAGCATTTAAAGATAGAATACTTTACGCCTAACAGCTTTATCTGGGTATTTGTCCTGGCCGGATTGATCACCGGTGTATTGGCCGGAAGCTACCCGGCCTTCTACCTAAGTTCATTCAGTCCGGCTAAAGTATTGAAAGGAGAAACGGGTCGTGGAGGAAATGCCGGGCTCAGAAAAGTTCTGACCGTAATGCAGTTTGGCGCAGCCATCTTCCTGATGATTGCCACATTCGTAGTGTACGCACAAATGAACTATGTTCGAACAACTGACCTCGGCTTTAACCAGGAAAGCATAGTCTACTTTGCACCGCCCACAGAATTGTGGAATAAGAAAGAATCCTTCCGTAAAAACTTGTTGAATCACAGCAGTATTAAAACCGCAACGTTTTCCAATGGAACACCGGGAATGAGCGGTTCATATTGGGGTTATAACCTTCCCGATCAAGATGTGAAAGACCAGAGCATAAATACGATGATCATTGATTTTGATTTCGTGGATACGTATGGATTGGAGATTGTTCAGGGAAGAAATATTTCAGCGACATTCTCCACCGATTCTTCGGATGCTTACTTAGTTAACGAGACTGCCGTGCGCGAGTTCATGCTGGAGAACCCGGTCGGAACAACCATCCAGGTAATGGATGGACACAAGCCCGGTAAGATTGTGGGCGTGGTAAAGGATTTTCATTATCGCTCTCTGCACCGCAGGATTGAACCGCTCGTGCTTCGTCACGATCAGCAAAACATGTGGTGCATGTCGATAAAATTTAATGCCGGGGATTTAAAAGCCAGCCTCGCGGTTGTAGAAGAAGAGTGGAAAAAAATTGCGCCCGAATATCCCTTTACCTGCGAATTCGTAGATGATACCCTTGCGAATCAATATAAAGCTGATCAGAACACAGGGATATTGT
>CAZIGG010000222.1:0-3168 GCA_964538575.1 uncultured Roseivirgaceae bacterium | reverse complement strand
AACGACAGGGTTTATTTACCTGAGAGGACTTTGAATTCAACCCTGCGGTTAAGCGCACGGCCTTCTTCTTCATCATCATTGCTGGCCAGCGGCCTGGAAGAGCCATAACCCACTGCCGTGATCCTGCGGCTGTCAATACCTTTTTTGGTAAGAAAATCTTTAACCGCTTCGGCACGTTTTTGCGACAGGAGCTTATTGTAATTCTTTGTTCCCACGATGTCGGTATGACCGCCAATCTCAACCTTCATGCCTGTGTTCTGCTGCAGCATGCGCTCAAGCTTGTTCAGTTCACTGTATGAGTCCTGCTTAAACGTTGCCTTATTAAAATCAAAATAAATGTTCCGCAATACGGAAACCAATCCAACTTCAAGCTTCCTTAATTCAACAATTTTCATCGCTATTTTTTCCTGCTCTGCAGAACCTTCCAGGGAAATGGTTTCATTCACAAACATAAATCCTTCGGCCTCTACCGAAAGCTTGTAGTCTTTCGCTTCCGATACTTTAAACTCGTACATCCCTGAGGAGTTCAGGGAAGATCCAACCACAACATTGTCGGCAGCCCCCTGGAGCTTAACTTTTGCAGACATGACTTTCTTCGTGCCGGCATCCACAACCCGGATGATGTACTTGAGCGGAATTTTCTTTTTAGGCGCTTCGGCAACCGGTTCAGGATCTTTATCCGCAGGCGGAATGGTGATCACATAAATATCTTCGTAGCCCAATGCATCTTCGCGCACGGATGAATAATAGGCACGCTCCCCGCTTTTCGTAGTCACGTAAAAAATATCGTTGTCGGGCGTATTGATCGGGTAACCGAGGTTTTCAGGTTCGCTCCACTCGCCTTTATCATTTAATACAGATTTAAAAATATCAAACCCGCCCATTCCTTTGTGCGCACGCGAGCTGAAGTATAAAGTTTTACCGTCATAGTCTATAAAAGGAGCATCGTCATCGTCAGCCGTATTGATTTTGGGCCCAAGATTTTTTGCCTGGCTCCAGTTGCCTTTTGCGTCTACGGTTGCCTTATAAATATCAATCCCTCCAAACCCGCCCGGACGGTTGCTTGAAAAGTAAATCGTTTTCTGATCTCTTGTTAAGGTTGCAGACTTGTCCTCATACATGGAATTTAAATTTCCCGGAAGAGGTTTTGGCTTGCCCCAGCTATTGTCAGGCTGGCGGTCACAATAATATATGTCACCGGCATTTTCGTCCGAACAAATCAGCAGCATTTTACCGTCTGCAGAAAGCGCCAGGTTTGAATCGTGCGATGGTGTGTTAATGGTTGGTCCCGCATTTTTTGCCGGGCTCCACTTTCCTCCAACCTTTTTCGACATAAAAATGTCTTCAAAAGGTTTGTTATCCATATCCACGTTCTGATTAATATTTCCCTCTTTGCGTCTCGAGGTAAATACAATCTCATCTTCTGCCTCGTTGAGCACCGGGGCATAGTCATCCCATTCGGAGTTGATCTCCTGGCCAATATTTACAATTGAAAAATTCTTAGGGTTCGCTACAAATTCCTTTCCGTTCTCACACTCATATAAATTCCGTTCAACGATTTCAAGCGCAATCTTATCCTTACCCTTATAGGTTGGATTAGCTATGAGCTTGTCTTTATAACGGGTAAAAAAATCAATGGCTTTATCAAACTCCAACCCGTACTGATAGCTCTGCCCGATACGGTATTCTATATCAAAATGAAATTTTTTATCCAGCTCGTAAACCCGTAAAAAATATTGCACGGCCAGGTCCTTATCCAGCGTAATTAAATGATAGTAGCCTGCATCAAAGTTTGCCCGAAGGTTGGTGGGATCGGCTGTTGCTGCCATCACGAGAATCTCGCGGATATCGTTATCCGCGGTGGAGCCTTCCCGCATCTCATCGGCCATGGCTAAATAATTCGCAGCCTCTGCTTTTTTGTCGGTATCCTGGCTGTAACCTGCCAGGCTTAACACCGCGACAGCTAAAAAAATCAGTACACAACGGATACTGTACATGTCTAAAATCGGTTTATCAAATAAAGTTATGAATAAAACGCATTCCTGCGCTTGCCAATATAGAAAAAACCGTCAATTTGAGGGCTTCAATTTTGTTGATAAAGCGTTTAAACCTTACATGGCCTACGCTTTCACGGCAGAATTTCCCGCTTATGGAGATACAACAGGCAGAATTTGTTTCAAGCATCACCGATGTGAAGCAGTTAACCGGCAAAAAGCTGCCTGAGTTTGCCTTTATCGGGCGATCGAATGTGGGGAAATCTTCACTGATTAACATGCTGACCAACCGGAAGTCGCTGGCCAAAGTATCCGGCACACCGGGCAAAACACAAACCATTAATCATTATATCATCAATCAGGCATGGTACCTGGTCGATCTTCCCGGATATGGTTTTGCCAGTGTCAGCAAAGACACCCATCAAACATTCGGAAAGATCATTGACAACTATATCCGGGACAGTGAAAATTTCTTTTTCATTTTTGTTTTAATCGATATCCGGCTGGAGCCTCAAAAAAACGACCTAAGCTTCCTGGAATGGGCAGGCTCCAATGAAGTTCCGCTGGGAATAATCTTTACAAAGGCTGACAAGCTTGCCACCGGAAAAGTAAAGCTGCACATCGACCGGTATAATGAAGAACTGCTGAAGCGCTGGGACGAACTGCCTCCCATTTTTGTAACGTCTTCCACCGCAAAGAAAGGCAGGGACGAGGTGCTGACTTTTATTGAAAATGCGCTCCCGAAGGTGCGCAAAAAATGATTAGTTTTGCCCGTCCGAACGCCAGCCCGACAGAGTCATTCTGGCGGGGATCATCCGGGCGGGCCACGTTTACAGTTTACGATCATGACATTAGAGGATATTGCCACCGTTTCCGGAAAGGGCGGACTTTATAAAGTTTTTAAACCTGCAAAATCGGGCGTTATTCTTGAATCGCTGGATGAAGCTAAGACAAAGATTGTAGCCACTGCGAACAACCGGCTATCCATCCTCAGTGAAATTTCAATCTACACCACAACAAAAGAAGGTACGGTGCCATTGGCGGATGTGCTTAAAAAAATCAATGCCGAATACGGAAATGATTTAGGATTGGATGCGGAAGCCGATCCGGCCGAATTAAAATCTTTTATTAAATCCGTTATACCCGATTACGATGAAAGCCGGGTATATGTTTC
>CAZIGG010000221.1:0-3217 GCA_964538575.1 uncultured Roseivirgaceae bacterium | reverse complement strand
TCATTTCAACATTTACTACTTTCGGAAACTGACGAAGCACTTCGTCCACAATATTTTCGCCCACAGTTTCCAGTAGTTTCGATGGCTTATCCATCTCATCTTTCACTACGCGGTAAATCGCTTCATAGTCAACCGTGCCGGTAAGCTCATCGGTTTTAGCAGCCTGGGAGAAATCGGTATCCACAGCAATATCAACCTCGAACCAGTTGCCTGATTCGCGCTCATGCGGATACACGCCATGAAAGGCATGGAACTCAAGGCCTTCCAGCGCTATGCGACCGTTCATTCAATCTCGTCAAAAAAGGATTTTACCTTACGCGTACTGATTTCTACAACCGACTGCTGCTCTACTACAAACTCTTCACCGGATTCAAGAACAATCGGGGCGGGAGTTGGTTTGGTTTCCGGCTGCGGTTTGTTGAAATCGGCATTCGGGGAAATGGTCTTCTGAATGCCTTCTTTTGCTGAAGCAGCGTACTTATCGGCATCAAAATCTTTCACCGTATTCTTAATGCGCTCAACGCGTTCAAGGTTATCCTGAGAGATCCGTTTCATATCCTGTAACAGATCATCGCGTGTGCTTTCAAGTTTTTTGTAGTTCTCCACCAGCGTTTTCAAACGCTCTTCCATCTCCACCAGTGTATTCTTTGAGCGGGCTTCGGATTCTTCAATCACATTACGCGCTTTTACTTTCGCTTCATTCAGGATCGCATCGGCTTTCAATTGCGTCTCGCGCATGTTCAACTCTGCTGACTGGCGGGCCTGCTCAATTACATTAGCTCCGGTATCTTCCGCGGTTTTTAACGTTTTGTATAATGAGCTTTCCACTTCGCGCAGCTTCAGCACCTCGCGTTCCGTTGCTTCAAGCTTGATGCGAAGCTCTTTGTTCTCATCGTAAATACGCTCCCACTCCTGCGACAGCGTTTGTAAGAATCCATTTACTTCGTCCTGGTTGTACCCGCGAAAGTTTTTCTCAAAAGCCTTCTGCCGGATTTCAAGTGGTGTAATTTTCATAGCCTTTACCTTTTAGTACGTTTAAAAAATGACCCGTGAATTCACGCGCCTTAAGTTGAAAAAATCTGCCAGGCCGAAATACTGCGATCGTCACTGGCGCTTAAAAGTTGCGACTCAAAAGATGTCCACAAAAGTTTGTTAACCGAAGTGCCGTGGCCGGCATGCCGCGCTTTGTCAATTACTTTCAAAAGCTGCAGCCCCGCGGTGTCCCACACCTTGATGGACTTATCCATGCTACAAGTTACGAAATGTTTGGCATCCGGGCTAAATTCGATATGATTTATTGCATACATGTGCGCCACAACCTCCGCAGCCTGCAAATATCCCGCCTGAATATCCCATGCTTTCAGGCGCGCATCACGCGACCCGCTGAATAAAAAACTGCCATCGGGCGAATAGCGCAGCGTGAAAACCGAATTCAGGTGCCCCTGCCATTCGTGCTTTAATGCAAGAGAATCAAGATCGAAAATGCGGATGTAATGATCGCTATAGCCAACCGCGATCTCCCCGCGTTCCGGGTGAATGGCAATGGTCCGCGCCTTGTTGTCTGAATGCTTACTCTTATCTATCACAACCCGTTTTTCATGATCTACACAAATCAGACTGCCATCCCCGCAGGCTACGAAAATTCTATTTCCGTACGACTGAATATCGAAAATGGCTGCTTTTGTAAAATGTAACGATGCAAGTTCTTTTTTATTCTCCCAATCCAGGAAATGAATGCCGTCATAATTATGACCCGCCAGCAGCAGGTTGCTTTCAGCATGATAATGCAACGCATAAACCGAGTTAGGAAGCTTGGCGATCAGTTCGCCTTCGTCCGGCTTTTCCATGTCCCAGCGAACAATCATACCATCGCCTGCTCCGCTGAAAAAAACGCTGCTTTTGTTAGACGGCTGCAACGCATATACACAGTCGCGGTGACCCGTGAATGTAGTAAGCTTTACAACGTTAACTTTGTGCATCTTTATAACAGGATTGTACCGGATTTTTACAAAATTGAAACATAAACACGGATAATCAATGCCCCTGGAAAAATTAGAATTGTCAACTGAACGCGCCTGGGGCTTATGGCACATTCGCGAACCGGAAGATGAGTTGCTGGATCAGGTCAGGGAATTTGAAAAAATCCCACCGCATATCACTCACGAACAAAAGCGACTTGAATTTTGTGTTGGCCGGGTACTTGCAAAAACATTGCTGGAAAAACTATCTGTAAAGTTTGAGGGCATTATAAAGAATGAGTTCGGGAAACCGTTTTTCAGGAATAACAACTATCAGCTTTCGCTAAGTCACTCATATCCGTATGTTGGCGCGTTGATTGACAAATCAAAATCCGTAGGTATTGATGTGGAGCAGATTAAATCCAAGCTTTTAAAAATCGCGCCCCGGGTTTTACATCCAACAGAATTGAAAGACGTAGGCGATAATGAAACAAAACATTGCATATACTGGTGCGCCAAAGAGGCGCTGATTAAAATTTACGGGAAGAAGGATTTAGTGTTTGCGGAAAATTTAATAATAATGCCCTTTACGCTTCAAAATCAGGGCAATATTAGCGGCAGGATTATTGTAAACAATACCGAAACGACCATACCTTTATACTATGAGGTTCACAATGGATTTACAGTCGTACTTAACAAATAAGATGATGAAAAGCTTCGTGTTTTTATTTGTCCTGGTCAGCTCAGCCGCGTTTGCGCAAACGATTCAAAATTTTACGCTTACTAATGCGGTGGATGGAAAAGAAGTGTCGCTGGAAAGTTATTCTGCTTCACCGGGCGTAGTTATAATCTTCACCAGCAATACCTGCCCGTATGACGGCTACTATTTAAACCGGATAAGAACATTAGCCAGTCAGTACAACAGCAAGATCCCGGTATTGCTTGTTAATTCAGGCACTGAGGCTGCTGAATCAGTAGACCAGATGAAAAACTATGCCGATCAGTGTAAGCTGCCAGTACCTTACTTAGCCGATAAAGATCAAAAGCTATTATCGATCCTGAACCCAAGAAAAAGCCCCGAGGGATTTTTATTGCAGAAATCCGGTGCGGAGTTTAAAGTGGTTTACCGCGGAGCAATTGACGATAATGCGCAGTCGGAAAAAGAAGTAAAAGTTTCGTACCTGAAAGATGCGATTACAAAATTGCTGGCTAGTCAAAAAATTGATGTGGCGGATGTGAGGCCCGTGGGGTGTAGTATT
>CAZIGG010000220.1:0-3230 GCA_964538575.1 uncultured Roseivirgaceae bacterium | reverse complement strand
TAGGGTTTACAGGCAGACTTGTAAACATCCAGGGCGGCTTTGGCGCTATGCTCAATGCCGGCTTACCTGCAGTAACGGAAGAAGCAGTTGCATAATTTCTATTGGCTTCGCAGCCTGAAACGTTTCTTCGGTAATAGCCGGTTGTTGGAGTCAGATCGATCAAAATTTTCCAAGCACCGCAATGAGGTTATAAAAGCTTGTGATCAATTTGAAGTAACCACGCACGAATCCATTATTCTGCTGGCCTCCGTTACATCAACCAGCCCGCGCTGGTGATCCCAGGTGTTGTAGATATAGGTTGCGATCTCGGCAATTTCAAGATTAGTTAACGTGGAAACCCCGGGCATGGATTGCGAAAAACTTTTTCCATTTACTATAACTTCTCCTTTCATCCCATGCTTCATCAGGCATAAGACGCTCTCAAAGTTTTTTTCCATGTAATCGGAAGTGTTGAGCGGAGGATAGACTAATCCAAGCCCGGTTCCGGTTGCCTGGTGGCAGTTGCTGCAATGCCTGAGGTAAAGCTCTTCGCCCTTAACATAGTATTGTTTGAATTTAACTGAGCCGGTATCGGAACCTGAATTAGACGAGCATGCGCTGATGAGTAACACAACCGGTATAAATCTGAAATCTAAAATCTGAAAATTTCTCCTACTCACGCTCCAGTCGTTTAATATCTTTCATCAGGCGGTTTACATCATCTTCTTTTGTCCCGTCATACTTACCCCGGATTCGCCCCTGTCTGTCAATTAATAGGAAAGCACCGCTATGGATAAATCCATCAGGCACAGTTTTATCCTCCATCGCGGTAGCGAAGTAACTTTTCTGCGCGAGTTCAAACACATAGTCTTTCGGCTGACCGGTTGCGAAATGCCATTTACTGCTTTTAACGCCTAACCGGTTTGCAAAATCATTCAGTAATCCAACCGTATCATATTCAGGATCGATGGTGTGTGAAAGAATCAATACTTCCGGATCATCCTGAACCCGCTCGTACACACGAAGCATTTGCGTTTTCATGATCGGGCAGATGGTTCGGCAGGAGGTGAAAAAGAAATCGGCCACATAAACTTTGCCGCTGAATGTTTCGTTGGTGATCACTGAACTGTCCTGGTTCACAAACCTGAAGGGAGCAATGGTGTGATAAACCGTGTCAGTAACCTGCTTTCCGTCAACTTCCCGCGTAGTTACTTCACGTTGACCAAAAACCGGGAGTTTCCCTTTTTCGCATCCGCTAAACAGAAGACTGAAAGCGAAAAATATAAAAACACAGATGTAAGCTGATTTCATTTTTTTGCCGATTAAATGGAAGACCGGCAAATCTCCTCAATATTCCCTGTTTACACAAGAACGTATACCAGTTCACATAGTTAATTATTTGTAAAGCATCTCGTAGTATTCGTTTGCCATTCTGCCTGAATCAAATTGTGGCAACACATCTTTCATACTTGCTTTAACGACTTCCGTCCATTTGGCCGGACTATCGTAATACATCGGGATAATTTCGTTTTCTAAAACATCCAGCAGATTATTCGCTTCTGTTTTATCTTTTAGTTCCTGCGAAAGCGAATCTTCAGCGGTTTTAATGATGAAGGAGTTTTTTCCATGCTTGGCAAATTCCGGAACCCATCCATCCGGGATGGACAGGTTAACCGATGCATTCATGGCAGCGGTCATGCCCGAAGTGCCGGAAGCTTCACGGTATAACCGCGGATTGTTCAGCCAGATGTCAGAACCTTTTTTCAAATGTCCGGATAACCAAAGCTCATAGCCGGTAACAACCGTACAGGTTTTAAGCTCTTTTGTTTTCCAATAGATTTCGTTGAAGATGTTGATTGCAGAAAAATCTTCCGGGTAAGGCTTGCCTCCCCAGATAATCTGAACCGGATACTCCGTGTTACCGACCAGTTTTAGAAAACGATTATAATCGTGGAGCAATAAGTTAGCACGCTTGTATCCGGCAAAACGCCTTGCCCACACAATGGTTAAAACATTTTCGTCAAATAATTTCCCGGTTTGATTGGCGATCGTTCTGAAAAGCTTTCGCTTCAGCTCTGTCTTGTGCTTCACCAACGCCTTATCATCACCTTTTTTCAAGGCTTTTTCAAGCTCTTCGTCCATCCAGTACGTTTTGTTTTGCGCATTAGTGATCGCCTCGATCTTACAGATGCCCTGGTAATCGCCCCACATTTTGCGGGAGACCTCACCGTGCAACTGAGAAACTCCGTTTGCACGTTTTGCCAGGCGTAACGCAGTAAGGGTGTAATTCAATACACCATTCTCCGGATACACATATTCCTGAACCTGCTGAAGTGTTAGTCCATTGAAGAAAGTCATACTATTCAGCAACGGCAGACTATGCTCTTCATTGCCGGCCTTTTCAGGGGTGTGGGTTGTGAACACTACGCGTTTCTTAACTTCATCAACGTTCTTGTATTTATCGAGCAGGTAGAAACACATGGGCAATGCGTGACCTTCGTTCATGTGATAGATGTCAGTCTTGCGTTCGAGAATATCAATCAGCTTCGCTCCGCCAATCCCTAACAAAATAGATTGCGCTATCCGCGTTGTTTCATTCGGATCATACAACCGGTGACTGATTGTTTGCGCCAGGAAATCATTTTCCGGAATGTCCGTGCTTAATAAAAACAAGGGAGCCGAATGAAAAACTTCCGGCTTCAGCAGGTAAGCTTTTACAAAAACCCGTGCACCGTGAATGATAATCGGGAAAACAATATGGGTATCGGTTATAAAGGAATAATCCTTATTCCGGAAGCTTACCTTCAACGTTTGATCCTGGTTGCGCTCCTGGTCGTAATACCCCTTCTTCCAGAGAATGCCGATGCCGATCAGGTTCTGCTTAAGCTCGTACGCGCTGCGTAAATGCGATCCCGCTAAGAAGCCCAGTCCGCCACTGTAAATTTTCAGCGGCTGGTCGATGGCAAACTCCATGGAGAAATAGGCAACAGGCTTTGAGTAGTTCTTCGCGAACTTGTAGGGAAAAAGCGTTTTTAAATCGATCATCGGGGTCTGGTAAAGCTTCCAAACTACTAAAAGGAATGCAGTCTGCTCAGTTCCTTAATAAAATTTATCGGAACTGCATTATGCAATCGTTTGAAGTTAGTGTTTTGAAATTGTGAATCTTGTTAAGTCTCTGGTATGCGTCTTGATTGTGGTTACAAGTCATCTCAAAAATACTCATAATGCGGTCATCCCGAGGAACGAGGGAT
>CAZIGG010000219.1:0-3260 GCA_964538575.1 uncultured Roseivirgaceae bacterium | reverse complement strand
TTGCGCCTTTGCGGTTAATCCCTAATACACAATTATTTTGACAGCTAAGTAATGCGCGCTCCGGCAAAAAGAACAGGCTTTAATTAAACGGACAGGGTTATTTTTAACCGCTAAGGCGCGGAGGCGCTAAGTTGACAGTGAGGGGTGAACGGTACATTAAAAAACACAAGCTTTAACAGGTTACACCACCACCATTCCGTCCTTGATCTCGAGTTTACGATCGGCCATGGCTGCAAAGTCCTGGTTGTGTGTAACGATGATGAACGTTTGGTTCAACTGCTTGCGCAGATCGAAGAAGAGCTGGTGAAGCTCCTGCGCATTTTTTGAATCTAAGTTTCCGCTGGGCTCGTCCGCCAGGATAAGGGCCGGATCATTAATTAATGCACGCGCCACCGCGGTGCGCTGCTGCTCCCCTCCTGAAAGTTCCGAAGGCTTATGCTCCAGCCGGTGTGCTATCCCGAGAAGATCCATAACACTTTTTGCCTTTTGCTTTAGTGCGGCTTCGTTTTTCCGGGCGATCAGTCCGGGGATCATTACGTTTTCCAATGCGGTAAACTCCGGCAGCAGGTTATGGAATTGAAATACAAACCCGATCGACTGGTTGCGAAAGGCCGCGAGGGATTTTTGAGATTTACCCGAAATGCTCTCCCCGCCAATAGAAAGACTGCCGGTATCCGGAGTGTCTAATGTTCCGAGGATGTGAAGCAATGTGCTTTTCCCTGCCCCGGAAGCCCCGACAATCGAGATCACCTCACCTTTTTTAACCTCCATCTCTATGCCTTTCAGCACGTTAAGCGAGCCATAGGATTTACGGATTCCGGAGGCTTTTACCATGATCTCATTCACTCTATATTGCTCTTGAAATCGACTTAGACTTCAATTGCCAAAACTATAATAATCTATCGTTGGAGATTCCATGTGACCATAAAAATTTGCAGTAAACACATGAAATAAACGTTTAAATAAGGTAGTTTCACAACAAAATCCAACCCTCATGAATATACACGAATACCAGGGCAAAGAAATTCTTAAAAAGTATGGCGTAGCCATCCAGCGCGGCATTGTTGCCGACACGCTTGACAGCGCGATCAGCGCGGCCAAAGAGCTCCAGGCAGAAACCGGCACCAAGTGGTTCGTGGTGAAGTCGCAAATCCATGCGGGCGGACGCGGAAAAGGTACGGTAAAAGAAACCGGCTCGAAGGGTGTGGTGCTGGCCAAGAGCTTAGCCGAGGTGCCTGAAAAAGTAAAGGGAATCCTGGGCGGAACGCTGGTGACTATCCAGACCGGGCCGGAGGGAAAAAAAGTTAACAAAGTTCTGATTGCCGAGGATGTTTATTACCCGGGCGAATCAGAGCCGAAAGAATATTACATGAGCATTCTGCTCGACCGTTCAACAGGCTCCCCGGTCATTATGGCCTCTACCGAAGGCGGTATGAACATCGAAGAGGTTGCTGAAAATCATCCTGAAAAGATCATCAAGGAATGGGTCGACCCGATGCTTGGCCTTCAGCCCTTCCAGGCGAGAAAGATTGCTTTTGCGCTGGGCTGGGAAGGAAATGCTTTTAAAGAAGGCGTTAAATTCATTCACTCGCTCTACAATGCATACCTGGGGCTTGATGCTTCCATGTTTGAAATCAACCCGTTACTCAGAACATCCGATAATAAAATCCTCGCGGTCGACTCCAAAGTTAACCTTGACGATAACGCGTTATACCGCCATAAAGACCTGGCTGAACTGCGCGACATCACGGAAGAAGACCCGTTGGAAGTTGAGGCCGGAAAAGCCGGGCTGAACTACGTGAAGCTTGACGGAAACGTGGGCTGCATGGTAAATGGCGCGGGCCTTGCCATGGCTACCATGGACATCATCAAGCTTTCGGGTGGCGAACCCGCAAACTTCTTGGATGTTGGCGGTGGCGCGAATGCCGAAACCGTTGAAGCCGGCTTCCGGATTATCCTGAAGGACCCCAACGTAAAAGCGATCCTGATCAACATCTTTGGCGGTATCGTACGCTGCGACCGGGTTGCCAACGGGGTTGTGGAAGCCTATAAGAAAATCGGGGATATCCGGGTACCGATTATTGTCCGCCTCCAGGGCACAAATGCCGAGGAAGGGGCTAAAATCATTGAGCAATCGGGCTTAAAAGTCTATTCTGCCATTGTTTTGAAGGATGCGGCACAAAAGGTAAAGGAGGTTCTGGCTTAGGCATATTTTATATTCAGGGCAAAATTTCTTATTTTAGTCAATTATTTATTATACCATGAGGCTTACCCTTTTCCTGATACTGCTGGCTAGTTTTGCTTCCGAGATGGCTTCGGCCCAAAGCTTTTACGCCATCCGAAGAGAGCGTACGATCATCGGATCATTCGGTACGGGGGCTTCCTCGTATTTCGGTGACCTGAAAGAAGAAAACAGAAGCCTCGATACCAAGCCAACGATCAACATAGGATTACAATACTTTGTTACCAGCAGGGTTTCCCTACGGGCCGAGATAACCTGGTTTCAACTGAAAGGTGACGATTCGCAGTCTGAAGATAGTGACCGCCTCAGAAGGAATTTATCGTTCTCCGCAAACAATTTCGAGCTCAGCGCCACAGGAGCAATCAGCTTATTCCCGAATGGCCTCCGCTTTTATCAACGGGCGGTGTTCAATACTTATGCATTTGCCGGAATCGGGCTGTTATACTCAAATCCAAAGGCTGAGCTGGATGGAAAAACCTATGCCTTGCAGCCGCTGGAAACAGAGGGGATATCCTACAGCCGTTATCAGCCGGTAATTCCGTTCGGGCTGGGCGCACGCGTAATGCTGGGCCCGTTTTTTAATCTTGCTTTCGAAGGAAGCTTCCGGAAGACGTTTACGGATTACCTCGATGATGTGAGCACGGTACACCCGGATAAGTCGGGCTGGACAGATCCTATTAGAGTTGCCTTGTCGGACAGAGCACCCGAGGCTGGATTTTCACCCTATGAGCCCGGATCTAAAAGAGGCGGTGCGGATGTCAACGACAGCTATCTGCTGCTGACGCTGAAGCTTGAGTACTACATCCCGGATGGGGTGTTCTGGACTTCCAGCAGCAAGCTTTATCGCAATAAGCGGAAAAACATGAGCAAGCGGAGGTAGGCAGGTTCCCTGCTGATCCGGCACGCATCTGATATTTCACCGCAAAGGCAATGTTTCATTCAACCCTTTTCAGGGTTGCCCGTTTTTATACCTTTCTTTTTATTGATATTGAACCCCTTCGGGGTTTTTTACAGGCTG
>CAZIGG010000218.1:2192-3265 GCA_964538575.1 uncultured Roseivirgaceae bacterium | reverse complement strand
TCGCAGAAGGCTACACGTTGCGTGTTGCTTTTGCATTGATCGCCTTGATGGGATTGGTTGTTGTTTTACTTTCGGGAAAAGTTCAGAAGCAAGCTTAAGTTGCGCGCAGATATTCTTTCTTAAGCTGCGAACAAATCTTGTAGCGCTCATCGTGCGTATCTTCATATACAGCTTCGAGCAATTCATACACATGCTTTATACCGATACGCTCGCACCATTCAAACGGCCCGTACGGATAGTTTGTGCCCAGCTTCATGCTTAAATCAATGTCTTCCCGCGAAGCGGTTCCCTCCTCTGCTGTATAATATGCTTCGTTAATGATCATGCAGATGATTCTGGGTGTTACCAGTCCAACACGATCATCCACTAACAGGTATTCTGTATTCAGCGTTTTACAAAGTTCTGCAAGCTGGCTTTCATCTTCCGGGTTTAAAACACTTGCCTCCAGAACGCTTCGGTTCAAAAAGGTTGGCAGGCCGTTAAATCCAAAAAGTTTCGATTTTAAATTATGGTTGGCGAGGTTAGACAACTCAGCGAGCGAAATTTTAGCGGTGTTTACAAAAACTTTTGAATTCAGCTTTTCTGTATAAATCTCTACCTGGAAAGGGTCCTCATCGAGGATAAAATCGATCGCCAGGTCGCTTCCCTGTACAAAACGCTCGGCTTCACGGTGGTCGCGCTCAAACGTATAGTTATGACCCTCGCCAAACTTTGCTTTGGTTTCATCCAGATTGATCTGCTCACCGATTACGAGAATATTCATACTTTTGAGAAGCTGCTAAGTTAATTAAACCCTTAAAAAACATGTCAAAAAATGTAGTTTATTCAGGCGCTGCGCCAGAACCCATCGGGCCGTACAGCCAGGCGATCCAGGCAGGCAATATGCTTTTCATCAGCGGCCAGATCGCCATTCAAAAATCAACCGGCAAACTGATTACCGGTAACATTGAAGATGAAACGGCTCAGGTAATGAAGAACATTGGCGACATTTTAAACGCGGCAGGCTTTGAGTTCCGGCATGTGGTAAAGAGCACAATCTTTTTACAAGACTTTAACGACTTCGCGAAAGTGAA
>CAZIGG010000218.1:0-2092 GCA_964538575.1 uncultured Roseivirgaceae bacterium | reverse complement strand
TATTTATTTTTCGCCCACATATCCCGCAACGTAACGGTTCGGTTAAACACCGGCTTATCCTGAGTGGAATCCGGATCAACGGCAAAATATCCTTTGCGCAAAAACTGATAACGCTCTCCTTTCGATTGGTTGACCAGCGCTGGTTCGGCATAAACCGTTTTAACCGTGAGTGATTCCGGATTCAAATAATCCTTAAAATCACCTTCGGCATCACTTAAATCTTCAACTTTGAAAAGTCTTTCATATAACCTTGCTTCAACCGGAACAGCATGTTTTGCGCAAACCCAATGCAATGTTCCTTTCACGTTAATGCCCGAAGTATCCGAACCGCTTTTGCTTTCAGGAATATAGGAACAGTGCAATTCGATAATTTTCCCGGCGCTGTCTTTTACAACTTCATCACACTTAATGATGTATGCACTTTTCAGGCGAACCATTTGGCCGGGCGCGAGACGGAAATATTTCTTGGGGGCAACCTCCATGAAGTCCTCTTCCTCAATCAGAATCTCACGACTAAACGGAACTTCGCGCGTTCCGCCATTGGGGTCCTCCGGGTTGTTCTCACTTTCCAGCATTTCAATCTTTCCTTCCGGGTAATTCGTGATCACCACTTTGATCGGATCAAACACTACCATCCTGCGCTGCGCGATTTTGTTCAGGTCTTCACGCACACAAAATTCCAGCAAGCCAACATCAATCAGGTTTTCACGCTTGGCAATGCCAATGCGGTCGCAAAATTCCCGAATGCTGGCGGGGGTATAGCCTCGCCTACGAACGCCACTTAATGTTGGCATGCGCGGATCGTCCCAGCCGCTCACATGTTTTTCATTCACGAGTTGCAAAAGCTTACGCTTGCTCATCACGGTGTACGTCATGTTCAACCGCGCAAATTCGTATTGGTGCGATGGATAGATCTCCAGCTTTTCAATAAACCAATCGTACAACGCCCGGTGCGGAATAAATTCGAGCGTACAAATGCTATGGGTTATGTTCTCAATCGAATCGCTCTGTCCGTGTGCGAAATCATACATCGGGTAAATACACCATTTATCCCCGGTGCGGTGATGATGCGCATGTTTGATGCGGTACATCAGCGGATCGCGCATGTGCATGTTCGGATGGGCCATGTCAACTTTGGCGCGCAATACCTTTTCTCCGTCTTTATATTTCCCCGCACGCATGTCGGCAAACATGGCCAGGTTTTCTTCCACCGTTCTGTTTCGGAACGGACTGTTTGTGCCGGGTGTTGTTGGCGTTCCTTTTTGCTTCGCAATTTCTTCACTCGTGCTGTCATCCACATAAGCGAGTCCCTTTTTAATTAAGGATACAGCAAACTCATACAGTTGCCCGAAATAATCCGAGGCATAAAGCTCATTCGCCCAGTTAAATCCAAGCCAGCGAATATCATTCTTAATGCTGTCAACGTATTCGGTTTCTTCCGTAACCGGATTCGTATCATCGAAGCGAAGATTGGTTTTGCCGCCATATTTTAACGCAAGGCCAAAGTTCAGGCAAATACTTTTCGCGTGGCCCATGTGTAAATACCCGTTCGGCTCAGGCGGGAAGCGCGTAGCAATAGTTTTATACTTTCCTTCAGCAAGGTCTTTCTCCACAATTTCCTCCAGGAAATTCAGGTGTTTTTCGTCAGTCATTGATAATTCTGATAAGCAGATCGTAAAGGTATAAAGCCTTTCGGACTTTGACTGAATTTTTCAGCTCACCGGCCTGATTTCACCCGCTTTTGTTGGCGAACGAAGCGGTTAAATGTGGCCCGAACCTTTACCTTTACGGATATTTTTGAACTATCCATGAAAGACGTTCGCGTACGGTTTGCACCCAGCCCGACAGGCGCTTTACACATTGGCGGAGTGCGGACTGCCCTTTACAATTACCTGCTTGCCCGCCAGCACAACGGCACAATGATCCTGCGCATTGAAGATACCGACCAGGGCCGCTATGTGCCCGGAGCGGAAGAATATATTTTACAATCGCTGGCCTGGGCCGGAATTAAAATTGATGAAGGCGTGAGCGTTGGCGGACCACATGCACCGTATCGTCAATCGGAACGAAAAGAAATTTACAGGCAATACGC
>CAZIGG010000217.1:0-3297 GCA_964538575.1 uncultured Roseivirgaceae bacterium | reverse complement strand
TTCACCTCTTCCAGCAACGTACGAAATGCCACATGCTTGTGATTAAACAGTTGTCGTTGTCGCTCCACCAGTTGAGGAGCAAAAACCTCTAAAAACTGAACTACATTTTCCAGCGTAGCTGAGAAAAACTGAATGGAGTATGAGATGCTTCCATCTTCACTCTCGTGAAGCACTTTATAAATTTTGTAGCCTGTAAAAAGTTGCGTGTTCAGCACAGCGGGGATATACGCTGTTTTCGCCCACGTAAGCCATTCCTGTTCTATGCTGGCATCGATACCCACGGTTTCATTAAACAGATACATGATTTAAAGATACGGCTTTTAGTCGGAAGCGCTAACCAACCGGATTTCCACGCGCCTGTTAAGCTGGCGGTTTGCTTCTGTATCATTATGCGCAACAAAATTGGAAGCCCCGTGTCCAACGGTTGACAATCGCAAATCTTCAATGCCCCTTGTAACAAGCCAGGTTTTTATTGACTCCGCCCGTGCTAATGAGAGTGTTTGGTTATGTTCTGCCTGCCCTACGTTATCGGTGAACCCCGCTATTTCGATGCTGGCGTTGCTGTTTTCAAGGAAGGATTTTAGCTGTTCCAATTCAGGAAACGATTCCTGTTTAAGATCAGAACGGTTGGTTTCGAATTGAACATTCTTAAATGTAATGGCTTTGCTTTCTCCGGTAAGGAGCATGTTAAAAATGTTGTTCTTAAGTTTCTGCTGCTTCTCTTTCTCAAGTCTTTTTACAAACAACTTCTCCGCGCACGTGAAATCTTCAGAAACAGCCTTAACGGAAACATTGTCGATAAGGTAATAGGCGGCCTCATTAATATCCATCAGACTTTTGTATCGTTCCGTTGTTTTGGTGACTCCGGCATCCCGGAGTGAGAATAAACCCAATGTAAGGTAGCGCTCCGACCCATCGGCCGTGAAGCAGTCGCAAAGCTGCTGCCAGCGGTTGGTATTATCGAATGTATGCTGATACGTGATGTGTTTTAAGCTGTCTGAAAGGGTAGAATCAGAACTCATATATCCAGGGCCTGATGAAAGCAAGGCTTCAAACTTCTCCGTAAAAAAACCGGAATTAATGGAAAGCATAACATCAAACGTGAGGCAGTATCGCTGGCCTTTTGTAAGATTTTTTTTCAGCTTGGTCTGAATACGTTCGGAGTAACTTTCTTTTCGACTGTTGTAAATCAGGATCCCTGCATAGCCAGTGCCTTTCACCGTTTTGTCAAAATGATCCGGAACATCCTGAACCTTTCGGTTGTAGTTGTAATAGTCTGAGCTTGTGGCATTAGCTGAAGACCAGCCGGGGATAAGTTCTTCCAGTGTGTTGTGGCCATCATTAACGATGAGTACCGGCTTATACTTATAAAGCTCAAAGTCACCATTGAAAACAAAATCGTTTGAAGATTCTTCTTTGGCGGCATGCAGGGTTTGAAGCTTACCATTTACGGTGGCAAAACTTTCGTAAAGTGTGCTGTCGCGATAGATTTCAAGTACAGATGAAATGACCGTGTCGTTCTTAAAGACTTCCTCGTAATAAAGTTCCCCCTGCTGATTGAAGTATTGCCATTTGCCTTCTCTTGTAATTTTGGTGTTACATGATTCAGCATTTGTATAGTTCTCAATCCGGCTGATGCCTCCGGTTGGATAATAATAAGTCCATTGGCCAATCTTTCTTTTTTCAAAAACATCAACAGCGCCCTGGCGCGTTGTGCACTTCAGAAATTTACCCTTGAATCTGAGTTTTTTGTTATCGTAACGCTCTTCTGCCCAGTACGATTTTGAAAAGGAAGCCCGCTTAAAATCTCCGTTACGAAGCGTCACCTCACGCGAAATTTTGTTTTGTGCATGAAGAACGGGAGAGAGAAAGCAAAGAATAAAGCCAAGTAAGCTAACCCGCAGCATAGTCTGAAAGATACGCAAATGTATCGGTCAGTTCACCACCTTTGGCAATGGTTCCGCGATGCAAAATCGCATCCGGGTCATCGTTGAGAAACAAGGGGAGGATTTTGTCGATCAGGTCGCGTCCGAATTCTTCTGAGGAACTGCGCGGAAGTTCGCACGGAAGATTATCAACGGCCATCACGGTAACAAGCTTGGTATCGGATAACGGAGGCCCGGTTGAATCCGTGACCGGATTGTAATCATAGATCGGCTCTGCAATCGTGCTGGCTTTTTTGGTGCTGGGGATTGATCCGCCAATGTCGCACGTGATGTCGGCAATGACCTTGATTTTAAAATCCGAGGCCAGCATATCTTCTTTTGTAAAGAGCGCAGGCGCTTTCGGATTCCAGAACGCACCGGCCATCAGGACATTGGCAACCCTGGTAAATTTTAAGAAATCAGACTTGTAGCGTTCCGGATATTTATGGAACTCTTCGCGATTGAAATGCCCGCCCTCTTTCCGGATGTGATAATCACCGCTTCCCAACTGAACGTAAACCGGCTCGTTAAACGTTTGCGTTAAAAAATCAGCCGGACTTACTTTTCGGATACCAGCTGTATCCAGGGTTTCCATGGCGCCCTTTCCCACACGGCCTGCGCCTGTCAGGATTATTTTTACAGGAGGCAGATTTACTTTTCTAAGCTCAAGCTTCAGATCATTTACATCAAAACATTCAAACGCTCTTCGAAGTGAAAAGGCGTTGTAACGCTTGCCGTATGTCCATAAGCCGTTATACGCGCCCACAATTCCTGCAAACCGGCCAAAGGCCACCATTCGGTTGCCCGGTCGGTCGGTTAGCGTTTCGTAATCGATGAGCCGGATTTTCTTTTTGAGAACTTCCTGTAAGAGTTTTTTATTATAAGGTTGTTTCTTGATGGTATGGGAAAAGAACAAGTATGTTTTGCTGGCGACCAACTGATCAACCGGAACTTCCTTGATGCCCATCAGCACATCGCAGTGTGCTACATCGTCTGCAACTTCAATATCAAGCGCTTTGTATTCGTCATCGCTAAAACACCGTAACGGACTTTTTTGAACAATCACCTTCATGTGCGGAAAGCGCTGTTCAATTTCTTCGGTCTGAACAGGTGTAAACGGAACCCGCATATCGGGCGGAGTCTTGCCTTCGCGGATGATGCCAAGCTTCAATTTCATAAATGGGCGAAGGGGTTATTTTCTTTTCTTTTTGCCTTTGGGCAGCTCAGTGGATTCATCGCGGTCGAGCAGCTTTTTATCGTCAACATTCTTGTTCAGGAATTCGTTGATCTTTTCGATGTTCATGTTCGAGTTCAATTCTCCAAACTGGTTGATTGAAACTTCAAATCCATCGAGGTCTTTATGAACACGGGG
>CAZIGG010000216.1:0-3345 GCA_964538575.1 uncultured Roseivirgaceae bacterium | reverse complement strand
GCGGCAACATACGCAGTCGTCCACGCAGCCTGAAAATTAAACCCCCCCGTTTCGCCATCTATGTTCAAAACCTCTCCTGCAAAGAAGAGGTTTTTTATTTTTTTGCTCTCCATCGTTTCCATGTTAACCTCTGCGAGGTCAACGCCTCCGCACGTAACGAACTCTTCCTTAAATGTTGTTTTGCCTTTTATTTTAAACGGACAGCGGATCAGCAGTTCGAGCAGCTTATTCAGGTTCTTATTCGAAAGCTCATCCCAGATTTTCTGATCTGAAAGTTCAGCAAGCTCACACAACCTTGTCCATAACCGTTGAGGAAGTTCAAACAGCGGATGCGAATAAACCTTTCGCTTTTTATTGGTTGATTTATAGTCTAAAAGAAATTTTCTCACCGCTTCTTCCTGTGTTTCCTTTATCCAGCTTATCAGAACAGTTGCTTCATACTTATTCTGATAAAAATATTCTGCCGCCCACGCGGAAAGTTTAATGACAGCCGGTCCGCTCAATCCCCAGTGTGTAATCAAAATCGGTCCTTCTTTGTAAAATTTTGTTCCGGCAATTCTAACAACTCCGTTTGGAACGGAAACACCCATCAGGTCTTTAAACTCTTTTTGTGAATCGTTAAACGTAAACAAAGAGGGAATTAACGGAATAATCGTATGCCCGAGCTTTTTTATGAAACTGTACGCATTGGCATTCGGATGGCCGCCCAGCGCAATTAAAACTTTTTTGCCTTTAAACTTTTTGTTATTACAAGCCAACTCAAATCCATCGGGCAGTATTTTAATTTCTTCCACACCCGCATTCATTTCAATTTTGATTCCGTGATGTTGTGCCTGCGTTAAAAAGCAATCAATGATTGTTTCCGAATCATCCGTTACCGGAAACATTCTTCCGTCTTCTTCTGCCTTAAGCGTTACGCCTTTTTGCTCAAACCAGTTAACCACATCGGTTGCCTGGTATTTTCTGAACAATGCTTTAAGCGGTTTTTGTCCGCGCGGATAATGATGCGAAAGCTCAGTAGGCTCAAAGCAATGGTGGGTTACATTACACCGGCCTCCGCCTGATATTCTTACTTTGGAGAGCAGCTTCGTTGTCTTTTCGAGGATAATGATTTTCTGACCCGGCTTCAATTCGGCTGCCTGGATAGCGCCAAAAAAGCCTGCTGCGCCACCTCCAACGATGATTAAATCAAACACCTTCAAATCTCGCATTTTTCATGGGAAATAGACTTACCTTTCACATCGGATTTGTATTTAATGCAGTCTATAAAGTCGGTGGCGTAGTTATGTCGTTTATTCATTCGTTTGTGGCCAAAGCGGAGGTCGCGCTGCCGCGATTCTTCAATGCGTTGAATTTTTTGAGCATTATGCTGCTGGCCGTTGCACTGCTCCTGCCGCTGACCTCTTCCCTGATTGTTCTGGTTTTAAGTATGCTCATCCAGGCCGCATTTTTCAGAGTAATGCACCGCGAGAAGGCTGGTGTTAACAAACTCCTGAAACGGCTGGCCTTCCTGGTAATTTCTTCCGCGGCCCTTTTTGCCATCCTGTTTCAGCATCATTTGCTGTAATCCGATTTTAAAAATCTATCGTTAATATTGTGTACGTAACCGCTGCACAATGATCCGCTTACTGTTTTTCCTTTTGCTTGTTTCCGTTTCGCTGAATGTGTGTGCGCAAGCTTCATCCGCGTATACAAATTCAGAAGGCCGGTATTCTTTCACGCCAACAGCCGGATGGAAGGTACAGGCAAGCGGAAGTGAAAGTTCTGTTTACGCTCCGCCAGATGGCGGAATGGATCCCTGGGATGAAAAGCTTGAGTTTAGTGTAACCGATGGAGAAGATATTGAGCTGAATGATGCTTTTGATTTTTATATCAATACTGATTTTCCGGCTGCGTACGGAAGATTCAAATTAGTAAACCAGGGTTCGGAAGAAATCAACGGACTCAAGGCAAAGTGGGCCACCTTCACATTCTCCGCACAAGGAACGGCAGCAGGAGGAACCGGGTCGGGCGATAGTACCTTATCCGCAACCTTGCAGGCTTTATTTTATGTGATCAAAAAAGGCAATTCACTTTACTTGGTGAACGGTGTTACAGAGAAAAATCTTTTCCCAAAGTTTGATTTACCGTTCCGCACAATCATCCGGACTTTTCGTGTAAAAGAATGATTGAGCAGCTTCTTCAAAAGAACGTTCAGGATTTTATTGAGCAGCACGCGCAGGATGACGAGCAGCAGCTTCTGCTGAAGCACAAAATCATTTTTGATCTTCCCGCCAGTATTATTGCCTGGCAAATCAGCGGGCGCAAAAAAGCCAGAACAAAAATTCCGCTTTACTTTAACACACCCAACATCGTTTATCCGCCCGGAATAAACCTTGAGCAAAGCTCATCTGAAGAAACGGCCATCTTTAAAACTTCTGTTCTTTCGGGTGCAATAAATTCCGGAGATACCTTAATCGATCTTACAGGGGGCTTTGGAATTGACAGCTTGTTTTTCAGCAGAGTTTTTCATCAGGTAAAGTATATTGAGTCTAATGCGGAGTTAATTGAATACTCCCGGCATAATCACCAGGTTCTCGGTGCGCAAAACATTGAGCACATTCATTCAACCGCAGAAGATTTTTTAAGCTCGTTTACCGGACAAACCGATTGTTTCTTCATTGATCCATCGCGCAGAACAACATCAAACCAAAAAGTTTTTAAACTGGCCGATTGTGAACCCAATGTTGTTGGGCTTCTCCCTCAAATCTTTGAGCATTCAAAAAACCTGTTGGTTAAAGCCGCTCCCTTATTGGATCTGCAACAAGGCTTGCTGGAATTAAAAACCGTTAAGCACGTTTGGGTTATTTCGGTTAAAAATGAAGTGAAAGAACTTCTGTTTCTTTGCGAAAAAGATTTTCAGGCTGATGCGGTTATCACTGCCGTTAATCTTTCGTCTGATCATGAGGTGTTTTCATTCAAAATAGCCGAAGAGAAAATTACGCAGGCGGAGTTATCTGATCCGCTGATTTATCTCTACGAACCCAATGCCTCAATCCTCAAAGCGGGAGCGTTTAAAACAATCGCGTGGAGATTTTCGCTTCATAAACTTCATCCCAGCACACATTTGTATACGAGTGAACAACTTATCAATAATTTCCCCGGAAGGATTTTTAAAACAGAAGCATTATTAAAAGCTGACGCAAAAAGCGCTGTTATTTATTTCCCGGACGGTAAAGCAAATGTAATTACACGCAATTACCCTCTCACACCAGATGAGCTAAAGAAAAAGCTGAAGCTGCATGACGGAGGCGATGACTATCTGATTGGCTGTTCAGGGCAGAGGCAAAAGTTTTTGATTGCCGC
>CAZIGG010000215.1:0-3364 GCA_964538575.1 uncultured Roseivirgaceae bacterium | reverse complement strand
CAAGCCTGTTTCAGGGCAAGACTAATAAATTCTTAATTTTACCGGCTGTAAAAACAATTCTATGACCAGATCACTTCTATCGACTGTACTTCTTTGCCTGCTGTTAACCGCATGCGCTCAGGATAAGAAGGGCGAATATGTGGTAACCATTAAAACCAGCTATGGCGACATGGTAGCTATTCTTTATGATGCGACACCGAAGCACAAGGAAAACTTTATCAAGCTTATCAATCAAAAATTTTACGATAGTCTTCTCTTCCATCGCGTGATCCCGGAGTTTATGATCCAGGGCGGAGACCCCGATTCAAAAAAAGCAACTGCCGGGCAACCGCTGGGCGGTGGTGGCCCGGGGTATACCGTTGATGCAGAATTCAATCCAAAACTTTTTCATGAGCGCGGGGCACTTTCTGCTGCCCGGCTGCCGGATGGTGCCAATCCCACTAAAGCTTCCAGCGGAAGTCAGTTTTATATCGTGCAGGGCAAAAAATATGCGATCGAAGAACTCGATCAGTATGAACAAACCCTTCAAAACCAGAAAAAAAATCAGTTGTTGCGCGGAATCATTATGATGCCCAAGTATCAGCCCTTGCTGACGCAAATCCAGGAGCGTCAGCAAGCGCAGGATGGCGCCTGGCTGAATTCTTTCTTTGAAAAAAGTGATACGTTGATCGTTAAAGAGAACCCGGGTTACAAGCCCTTCGCTTTTTCTGCTGAGCAAAGAACAATTTATACTACTGTAGGGGGAACACCTTTCCTGGATGGTGATTACACGGTTTTCGGAAAAGTGATTAAAGGACTTGAAGTGGTTGATAAAATTGCCGCGGTAACGACAGATCGGGAAAGGCCCACAGAAGATGTGCGGATGTTTATTACTGTTCAGCAACTGTCACGCAAAAAAATCGAAAAGGATTACGGCTACGTGTTTCCAGAGGTTAACAAGTAATCATGAAAATCCTGGTTACGGGTTCGAATGGTTTGCTGGGGCAGAAGCTGGTGACGCTTTTGCAGCAACAGGAGAATGTTCAGCTTGTGGCAACGGCAAGAAGCGCTTCCGTTCAGCGAATCAAAAAAGGAGAATTTCACCTGCTTGACGTAACTGATAAAAAACAAGTTGACTCGGTTGTCGCCTTCACAAAACCCGGGGTGATCATTCACACTGCCGCCATGACGCAAGTCGATGAATGCGAAACCAAGCGGGAGGCGTGCATCCTTAACAACGTAACTGCGGTAGAATACCTGGCGGAGGCCTGTCGCGTAAACCATGTTCACCTCGTTCACGTTTCCACGGATTTCATTTTTGACGGGTCAACCGGTCCGCTGGACGAAACCGCAAAACCCAACCCGATAAACTTTTATGGTGAAAGTAAGCTGGCCGCTGAGCAGGTCATTCAGAAGAGCAATATTTCGTGGAGCATTCTTCGCACGGTGCTGGTATACGGCATCACGAATGACCTTAGCCGCTCCAACATTGTGCTTTGGGTAAAGAAAAGCCTGGAAGAAAAGAAGAGCATTTCGGTGGTTAACGATCAATGGCGCACGCCCACGCTGGCCGAAGATCTTGCGCAGGGTTGCTACCTAGCAGCTATAAAAAAAGCGAAAGGTATTTTTAATATTTCCGGAAAGGATTTTATTACACCGTTCGACATTGCCATAAAAACCGCTGAATTTTTTAAGCTTGATTCATCCTTGATAAAGGCTACCGACTCAACGCAATTCAGGCAGCCCGCCCGCAGGCCGCTTAAGACGGGCTTTATTATCGATAAAGCAAAAAAGGAGCTTGGGTATGAACCGCACTCCTTTTTGGAAGGTCTTGAGATTTTATCAAAACAAATTTCCCGATAATTGCACATGATATAAACCACGTAGAGACGCAAAATTTTGCGTCTCTACAATAATGTCATTGTGTACAATTTTATTTTTTATTCCGCATCACCCAGAAATAAATCGGGATACCGGCCAGGGTGATGATCAATCCCGGCCAGGTGAATTGAGGTTTGTAGACGATGAGCAGCGTACAGAAGGTTAATCCCATTAAAATGTAAATCAGGGGAAGCACAGGATAACCAAATGCTTTATACGGACGTGCTGCATCCGGGCGCTTCTTGCGGAGAATGAATATGCCGACAATTGTTAAAACATAAAAGAGCACGACCACGAACGAGACCATGTCGAGCAAATCGCCATACTTACCACTCAGGCACCAGGCACAGGCGAGTCCGCATTGCACCCATAAGGCAAGCTGGGGAACTGCAAACCTGTTCAGCTCACCGGCCTGCTTAAAGAATAAGCCGTCTTTCGCCATGGTGTAATACACACGCGCGCCTGCCAGGATTAATCCATTGTTACAGCCGAAGGTTGAAATCATAATCATCAACGCAATGATTACGGTTCCGATGTTTCCAAAAATTACATTGGACGCCACCACCGCTACCCGGTCTTTTTCCGCAAAGGCAATTTCATTTAAGGGCAGAACACCGGTGTACATGATGTTCGTGCTGATGTAGATTACACTTACGATGAACGTGCCCAAAAACAAGCTCAGGCCAATGTTGCGCTGCGGATTTTTAATCTCGCCCGCAATAAACGTTACGTTGTTCCACGCATCGCTGCTGAAGATTGAGCCTACCATGGCAGCCGCTATCGCGCCCAGCGCAGCAATCATGGTTAGTTCCGCGAACGTTCCATTACCCGTCATGTTCCGAAGGCTCCAGGCATTCTCCCAGTTGGCAGAAAATACATCACCTTTCATCATGATCAGACCAAACACGATAAGCCCGAATAAGCTGACAAGCTTTGTAATGGTGAAGCTGGTTTGAATGGCTTTTCCGCCCTGCACACCGCGCGTGTTAATCCAGGTCAGCAAAATTATCGTGGCAATGGATAAAACCTGTGCGGGTGAAACTGAAAATGAGCCGATGCTGAAAAGCACGAGGTCCTCACTCACTCCGGGAATCAGATACGCTGTAAATTTTGAAAAGGCTACGCCCACTGCAGCGATTGTTCCGGTTTGGATAACCGCAAAAAAACTCCAGCCATATAGAAACGCAATAAGCGGATTGTACGATTCTTTCAGGTAAACATACTGACCGCCAGCCTTTGGAAACATCCCGCTGAGTTCACCGTAGCTCACGGCTGCGGTGATGGTCATGAAGCCCGTGATCGCCCACACGGCAATCAGCCAGCCGGCACCACCCACGTTTCTGAGGATGTCGGCACTTACGATAAAAATACCGGAACCGATCATCGAACCCGCTACAATCATCGTGGCATCGCGCAATCCCAGGACTGGCTTAAATTTAGTTTCGCTCATGAGTTTAGGTCAATTGAAAGCGTTCAAGATAGGGATTTCGGTGGAATTGAGAAA
>CAZIGG010000214.1:0-3504 GCA_964538575.1 uncultured Roseivirgaceae bacterium | reverse complement strand
GTATTTCAACTGATCGGCTTGCTGAAAGGTGGCGGCCGCACGGTTGATCAGCTTGCGCAGCAGCTTGATTCTACGTCCCGCACGATTTACCGTTATTTCAAATTGCTGGAAGAGATAGGCTTCATTATTGACCAGGATTTTCATGGGCGCTATTTTATCCACCAGGAGGAAGGTGAAAACCCGGAAGACCGGTTTACGCTGGAAGAGGTAAGCATTCTGCGGCAACTCATTCAGAGCGGAGCGGACAAGCACCCGTTGCGGGGAACATTATTAAAGAAGCTGGCCTTTCACTCGGAAGCCAAGGAATTACCGGAACAGTTTTTAAAACTGCGCGTAGCGAAGATGTTCCGCTCGTTAAGCGAAGCCATCGAAGAAGGCAGGCAGGTTGTGCTGAAAAATTATCACTCGGCCAACAGCCAGGAGATTACCGACCGGTTAGTGGAACCTTTCCAGTTTGGCGAGGGCTTTCAATCCGTGCAGGCGCTTGATACGAAAGACAAGCAAAACAAATATTTTAAGCTGGAACGGATTGGTGAAGTGGTGATGCTGGACAAGCCCTTTAAATTCCAGAAGCTCCACGAAAAATCATCGACCGATATTTTCGGCATCAGCGGCAAAAAGGAAACCTGGGTTATTATGAAACTCAGCCTCCGGGCGTATGTGCTGTTGCGGGAAGAATTTCCGCTCTCCTTGCCGTATCTTGAAAAGAATGAAAGCGAAGAAGAAAGAACGTATACCTTTAATGGCCCGGTATTAAACTTCAAAGGGGTCGGCCGCTTTGTCATGGGCCTTGCGGATGAGATTACGGTAACCAGTCCGGCCGAATTTAAAAGTTACATCAAAGATAAATTGAAGCAGCAGAAGCTGATATAGTGCCCGATAAATCCGATTCATTTAATGTTATGAAAAAAGTATTCCTGATTTTTAGCGTGTTGGTGTTTATTGTTTCACATAAATCAAACGCGCAATCCAACTGGACAAACCTTTTCAATGGGAAAGATTTGACAGGATGGAAACAACTTAATGGAAAGGCTCATTACAAAGTAGAAAATGGCGAGATCGTTGGAACTACTGTTTTTAGTCAGCCCAATTCATTTTTGGCAACAACTTCTTCGTATGGCGATTTTATCCTTGAGCTGGAGTTTAAGCTTGACGATGAAATGAATTCCGGCATCCAGTTCAGAAGTGAAAGTAAACCGGATTATCAAAATGGCCGCGTACACGGATATCAAATGGAGATAGACCCTTCACCCCGCAGTTGGACGGGCGGCATTTATGATGAAGCCCGCAGGGAATGGCTTTACCCGTTAGAATATAATGTTTCGGCCAAAACAGCGTATCGCAAAAATGACTGGAATACCTGCCGCATCGAATGCATCGGAAATGTGATGCGCACCTGGATTAACGGTATTGCTGCGGCTAACCTTGTGGACGATGTTACGCCATCCGGTTTTATTGCATTACAGGTGCATGCAGTAGGTACACCCGAAGAAAGCGGAAAGAAAATCCGCTGGCGTAACATTCGCATTCAAACGCAAAATCTCAAAGCTACTGAGCCGGATTCAATTTTCGTGGTGAACACCGTATCCAATACACTCAGCGAACAGGAAAAGAAAAACGGAATAACATTGTTGTGGGATGGGAAAACAACAGCAGGCTGGCGTGGCGCTTACAAAACAGAATTTCCGAAGCAAGGTTGGGATCTTCAAAATGGAATACTTCGTGTCGCTAAATCAGCCGGAGCGGAGTCGCAAAACGGAGGAGATATTGTAACGGAGAAACAATTTGCTGCGTTCGATTTGCAGTTTGAATTCAAATTAACCGAAGGCGCCAATAGCGGGGTGAAATATTTTGTTACAGAAAAGGAAGGCAATATGGGTTCGGCTATCGGATTGGAGTACCAGATTCTGGATGATGAAAAACATCCGGATGCAAAACTTGGTGTTGTGGGAAACCGAACGCTTGGGTCGTTGTACGATCTTATCCCTTCTTTAAAAATCAGTCGCGGTCTTCATAAAATCGGGGAATGGAATTATGGCCGCATCGTTGTGTATCCCGATAACCGGGTTGAACATTGGCTGAATGGGTATAAGATTGTTGAGTACCAGCGCGGAACACCTATTTATAATGCATTGGTTGCCCGCAGCAAGTATGCAGGTTGGGAAAATTTCGGTATGGCTGAAAAAGGCCGCATCCTCTTGCAGGATCATGGCGATGAAGTTTTTTTCCGAAGCATTAAAATTAAAGAGCTTAAGTAGTTGATCGTGTGATAAATTAAATTCTTATGAGCACTTCAAAAAAGAACACTTTACCCAGGCGCGAATTTATTAAGAAGGTTTCGCTTGCAACAGCCGGTACGTACTTTGGCGCGATGGCGCTGAGCGCGAAAAGCTATGGCCGGATTATCGGGGCGAATGACCGGATCAACCTGGGCGTCATCGGGTTTTCTGACCGGTTTAAATATTCGCTGCTTCCTTCGTTCCAGAATCATAGTAAGGAATTGAACTTTGACATCATTTCTGTTTCCGACATCTGGAAAGTCAGGCGTGAGGAAGGTCAGGCTCATCTTAGCAAGACGCTTGATCACGCAGTGAAAGCCTATCGTAATAATGAAGAGCTTTATAATGCCAAAGAAGCAGACGCTGTTATTATCAGCACGGCCGATTTTCAGCATGCGCTTCACGCGATCGAAGCGGTGAATGCCCGCTGTGACGCATACGTTGAGAAACCTTTTGCGGAAACAATGGCTGATAACCGCGCGGCATTAAAAGCAATTAAAAGCTCGAAGCAAATTATCCAGATCGGCTCGCAGCGCAGAAGCGGTCCGAACTACCATGCAGCGGCTGACTTTATCCGCAGTGGAAAATTTGGCGACATAACCTCCGTTGAATTGACATGGCATGTTAATCAGCCCGGTCGGTGGAGAAGGCCGGCATTAGTTGCGCAGATGAAAGAAGAAGACACTGACTGGAAACGTTTTTTAATGAACAGACCGTTTGAAAACTTCGATGCGCGAAAACATCTCGAGTACCGCTTATTCTGGCCGTACTCTTCCGGTATGCCTGGTCAGTGGATGAGTCACCAGATCGATACGGTGCATTGGTTCACCGGCCTGAAACATCCGAGAAGTGTTGTAGCCAATGGCGGCATTTACATGTGGAAAGACGGGCGACAAAACTGGGATACCACTACTGCCGTGTTTGATTATGGCAGGGAAGATAATTCAACCGGCTTCCAGGTTGTTTTTTCATCGCGCATGCACAATGGCGAAGAAAACCCAAAAGAGATTTACTATTCCAATGGCGGAGAACTTAATCTGAATACAAATAAAGTAACTCCCGAAGGCGGCCTTACGGAATACCACGCAAAAGCAATGGGCCTGCAGCCTAACTTATTGACACCACTCGATCTTGCTGCGACTGCCGAACAGGTTGCTTCTTCAGCCAATACAGGCGGAGACATAACAACCTCCCGCCACATGCGCAACTTTATGGAATGCGTCCG
>CAZIGG010000213.1:0-3527 GCA_964538575.1 uncultured Roseivirgaceae bacterium | reverse complement strand
ATGAATTTGAAGCGGCAACTCAAAAGCTGGATGAAAAGATCAAAGGTGTTGAACACTATTTACAATCAGTTTAGTGGAAAGAGATTTTATTGAATCGGTTGCAAACCTGATCGATCGCGACCTGGTTAAGCTTGCACAAGAGCTTGAACAATATCCGGATGAAGAAAGTATCTGGGCTGTGAAGCCGGGTATTAAAAATCCGGCTGGTAATCTGTGCCTGCACCTCTGCGGAAACCTGCAGTATTATTTCGGAGCGGTGCTGGGTAAAACCGGCTATATCAGAAACCGCGCGAATGAATTTGCCGCTGCCAGCATTCCGAGAATTGAACTCCTGAAAGAAATAGAAACTACCCGAAGCGTGGTAAAGGAAACCCTCGAATCTTTCAAGCCTTCTCTCCTCGTAAAAGCGTATCCTGAAAAGGTATTTGACTACCCCTTGACGAGCATGCATTTCTTCATACACCTGACTGCGCACCTGGGATATCACCTCGGCCAGGTGAATTATCACCGGAGATTGCTTTCGTAGTCTCTTTGCCCTTCTTCCGAACCGGAATAAACAAACTGTACAGCAGTATCATGAGCAATCCAAAGTCGGGCAGGCTTAAACCAAAAATAATTACCAGGTGGAAAATAACACCCGCTGTCAAAGTATATATTCGAAACCTGCTAAACCAAACCAACACAGGAAACAACAGTTCAAATAAAATGATTGCCCAGGCTAACAACAGGTAAATGCTTTTACTGTCAGGAATTGACAGGTAAGGATTAATAAAGAGTTCCAGGTTAGCAATAGCATAAACAGCATCTCCGCAACGCCATGCCGGACTCGTTACTTTATCGAATCCGGATAACACGTAAATAAGACAAAGCTGAATCCTGCAAAACAGGAAAGCAAAATTGGAGATGATTAACTGTTTATTGCGTAGCCCCTCCGATTTAATGGCCGGGGTTACGGGTAAAAGAATGGAGAGCAGGAGAAACAGGTTCAGGACATAATCCGAGCCATTTGTAAATGGGATCGCAAAGCGGGTAAGACTAAAGGAGAACCAGAAAATCAACGCAGCCGTAACATAATTTATTTTCCTTATCAGCGCCCATGACAGAAGGATCAGGAGTGACACCAGGAAGATTGTTAAATCATATTGCGCAAGCTTAATCGGTGCATATATAATCTGACCAGGCACTGACCGGAATTCATAGGGAAAATACCGCTGACCCTCCGGAAGAACGGGCCAAAGAAAAATAATTTTCAGAAAAAGAAACGCATAAAGCGATTTACAAAAAATAGTGATCTGCAATCGCGCGCGTTTTTCCTGAAGATGATATGTGAATACCGTTCTATAATGTGAAAGCAGGGTCACCTGGAAAAGGTTATGTATACAGAGTCCTTTCTTATTCCAAAATTCTTTGCCTGGTTATTAACAATCCATATTCGCACAGAGTCCGCTTCCCTTGGAATATACTTATCATACAAAAACCGCTTGAGCAGAAGGAATTCTTTTTTATTCTTAATGTCGGTTTCAGCAGAATCAGGAAATGTCAATCGTACTTCACGGCCCAGTCTGCTCCTGTAAAGAGCAGAAGGATTAAGATTTGAATGGTACTGGCTAAAATCTTCCCTGACAGGATTAATTGCGGAACTCCACCTACCGCTTGTGTTCCAGGATACGGAAAAAGAATAATTATCAATTATTCTGGAATCTGTAAAAAAAGGTCCGGGCAGCAAATAGGTCCTGTAGAATCCCGAAAGCCGGGGGATTCTAAAAAATGGTGCATCCACAATAAAAAAGAATGAAACTACCAGATGTGCGACCAGCCCATAAAATAATACATGGATAAACTTTATCTTCACGATGGGAAGATAGACGGTCAAAACATAACTGACAACTTTCAAAATATGGATTTATCTCCCGAAAATCCTGATTATCTTTGCGGTCTGGCATGAAAAAAGTCGCGTTTTACACCTTAGGCTGCAAGCTCAATTACTCGGAAACCTCCACGATTTCGCGGATGTTCGAGCAGAAGGGCTACGTAAAAGCGGATTTTACCGATACCCCGGACATCTTCATTATCAATACGTGCTCCGTAACGGAAAATGCCGATAAGAAATGCCACAAAATCGTCCGGGAGGCGCGTGCCATTTCACCCGATGCGTATGTTGCCATTATCGGCTGCTATGCCCAGCTTAAACCCAAAGAGATTTCTGAAATTCCGGGAGTGGATGCCGTGCTGGGCGCGGCTGAGAAATTCCGGTTGGTAGAATTGCTCGATGGTTTTGTGCGAAAGCCCCAGCCTGAAGTGCATGCCTCGGAAGTTGAAGCCGCCAGTACATTTAACACATCGTACTCGCTTCACGACCGTACCCGCACATTCCTGAAAGTTCAGGACGGCTGCGACTACTCGTGTTCGTTTTGCACTATTCCGTTAGCGCGGGGGTCAAGCCGCAGCGACAGTATTTCAAATATCATCAAAACTGCAAATGAGATTGCAAGCACGGAAGTCCGTGAAGTTGTTTTGACTGGTGTTAACACGGGAGACTTTGGCCTTCAAAACGGAAAACGCGTTGAACGCTTTGTTGATCTGGTGAAGGCCTTAGATGAAGTTGATAACATCGACCGGTTCAGGATTTCATCCATTGAGCCTAATCTGTTGTCCGATGACATTATTGAATTTGTCTGGAAGTCGAAAAGATTTGTTCCGCATTTTCATGTTCCGTTGCAATCCGGTTCGAATAAGATTCTGAAATTAATGCGCAGGCGCTACCAGCGCGAGTTGTACGCAAGCCGGGTTGATACGATCAGGGCAGCCATGCCGCATGCCTGTATCGGGGTTGATGTGATCGTTGGCTTCCCCGGAGAAACAAAAGAGGACTTCCTCGAAACGTATCAATTCCTGAACGAACTGAACATTTCATACCTGCATGTATTCACCTATTCAGAGCGTGACAATACATTAGCGGCCACGCTGGAGAACCCGGTTAACCCGAAAGATCGGGCCGAACGTTCTAAAATGCTTCACATCCTTTCCGACAAGAAGCGCAGGAAATTTTATGAAGAACATCTTGGAAAAGAATACTCCGTACTCTTTGAAAATGATGTGGAGAACGGCATGATGCACGGCTTCACGGAAAACTATATCCGGGTAACGGCTAAATACGATCCTGTCCTGATCAACGAGATCAGAAAAGTACGGCTGACCGCCATCAATGAAAAAGGGTTGGTTGAGGTAGAGGAGGTTTCGGAAGAGGTTCTTATCCATTAATAATTGCGGACACGAGTAAAATAATTTGAAAATGCGTCAATTTTGAAATGAGCACAATTAAGTAAGGATACAATTCATGCTGAGGCTTGGCCGAGTATCCCCTTGTAGAGAACACGCTTTGACTCATGTCTCTGTTATCTGCTTTCAGTGCATTGGATAAAGGGATTCTTCACTACTAAACGCAGCATATCATAAAAATTATTTTATCCGGAACCGGAACCCCGCATACGCCATCCGGCCAAAGATTGGCCCCCAAACCATCGAGG
>CAZIGG010000212.1:0-3706 GCA_964538575.1 uncultured Roseivirgaceae bacterium | reverse complement strand
GTTATCACTTCTGAAATATCCGGGTTGTAGGTGTCGGTAAATGTTTTTGGGAATTTATACTTATTGTTTTTAGACGATATTTTAAACTCGTAAACATTCAGCTTTCCATCGTATTCTTCTACATAATCAATTTCCTGCTGGGCTGTAGTCCGCCAGAAATAACGGCTGGCATAACGCTGATGATAGGTGATGTGCTTGAGCCGTTCGCTGATCATAAAATTTTCCCATAGTGCGCCTTTATCGTTCCGTAGCCCCGGCAGGCTGAATTGATTGATTACGGCATTGCGGATACCGTTGTCGTAAAAGTATATTTTTCGGGATTTCTTCAGTTCATTTCGCAGGTTGCGGCTGTAGGTTCCAAGCCGGAAAACGATAAATGATTTTTCTAACAAATTGATATAATGTTCTACAGTCTGGTTATCCAGTCCGGCCATTTGCCCTAACTCATTATAGGAAACAAGACTGCCCACCTGGAAGGCAATAGCCTGAACTAATTTTTCGAGCCTGTCGGGTTTTTGAATCCGCTCCCAGGTTAAGATGTCTTTATACAAATAACTGTCGGATAGTTGTTTTAAAATGGCAATTTCCTCGCCCGGATTGTTGACCACATCGGGATAGTAACCAAAGACCATTCTTTTTTCAAGCAGCCGGTGTTCTTCCGTCAGGCCATTGTGGCCTGCCATTTCTGCGAACGAAAGCGGGTACATCATAAACTCCCATTTGCGCCCGGTAAGCGGTTCGTTGATTTTGTTAGCCAGTTCAAAAGCAGAAGAGCCTGTTGCGATTACTTTCACGTCTTTCAGGTTGTCGGTTATTAATTTTATGCAAAGCCCTATGTTTTCGATGCGTTGTGCTTCATCAATGATCAAAATTTTAGCGTTTCCGATATAGCTTTTCAGTTTTGTGGAGGTGGGGTTCTGCAGCATATTCCTGATGTCGGCCTCATCTCCGTTCCATTTCAGGACACTGTTTTTATCTTTAAAAAGCTCGTCCAGCAGCGTGGTTTTTCCTATCTGGCGGGCTCCCAAAATGACGATGGCTTTCGGGTCGTTTAGCCGGTTTTCAATACTTTTTTGAACGTGCCTTTTAATCATTATGATCGCGGAAAGTCCAAAAATACAATATTTTGCGAATTTATTCGCAAAAAATAGCAATATTTTGCGATTGTATTCGCAAAAGTCATTAAAAATAAGTTGCCCTGTACTCCTGCAGGGCAACTGATAACGTATCGCGAATAACTCTTAACTTTTTAAAACGTCACCCCAAAGCTGAACGCATTGAGCTTAGGCCCTTTGCCGGTGACAAACAGTTCGTTTATGTCGTAGTTGAAGAAGAAGTCAGCCGACTTAAAACCGATCTGCAGGCGCACCCCGTAGCGGACATTATTCAGGTAGAAGTTGTCCTTGTTTTTTATTTTCTGCTTGTCACCATCCTCTTTATACACCTGCTTGGTTGAGCTTCCGACCCGGTACGCTGCATAAGGTCCGGCACCAATCCGGAAGCCGGTGTTGTACGTTCTCCATTTTCTGCCGCCCCGGTGTTCGCCAAAGGAAAACATGGGAACAGCCGATGCGTGGAGGTAGGTTACCTGCATCCTGCTTTTAACAAACGTTACATCATTAAAATCTTCCTCAAAGCTTATTCCTGAATCATCTTTTACAACCACGGTATTGTCATTCTGAAATTTGAAGTCGTACCAGCTTACACCCAATGCCCATTCCAGGTAGAATTTTTGACCAAAGCGGGTGCGCTGCACGGAGCTTAGCCCGAAATACCAGGAACCCCACGGCTGAACCGCATAAGCTTCCCCTGCTTCATCCGGAAACTTTCCGTTTTCCAGGTAATTACTCAATCCCGCATCCAGGTTAAAGGAATGCGTGGTGCGATGTCTTCTATGATCATGACGATCATCATCGTTGTCATCATCGTCATTATTGTATGTGTCGCCATCTTTAGCGGCTCGGTCTTCTGTGTTCTCTGAAACTTCAATAACAACTTTTTCTTCTGCCGGGCTAACCACTACAATCACGCTGTCGTTCTTTTCAAGCCGGGCCAGTATATCATCGAACATTGCCTGGAAATCGTATTGCTTGAGTTGCTCCAGATCACTTTTGTCTTTTATGGTAAATACCATGCGGCTTGTTTTCGCCAGTTCAACAACTACGGTGTCAGCGCTCTTTTGTGCGAAGGCTGCTGCGGAAGTGATCATCACGATAGCTATCGGGATCAATGTTACTGCTAAAAACTTCTTCATAATGTTTTCAAATTAATTTTCGCCTTTCTTTTTGCCGAAATTCAGCGCCAGAATATCATCTTTCTTTTGCCGGAGATCGCCTAACGGTGCTTCTGAATTTTTCGCATCATACGCTAACCCGATCAGCTTTTGTATACCAGATGCTTCTTTGCTATCAGGCGTTGCTTGGGGCGGTAACTTTTTCTTTAAGAACTTTGAATTCACTTCATCCGCAGTGTACACAATTGTTTTAGACGTCAATTCTTTTTCCTGAAGCGGAACCTCAGCAATAAGCACATGGGTTTCAGAAACAGAATTGGTTAAAACTGAATCATCAGCTGCGTTGGCAGTTTGCTGAACAGGTGATTGCTTTTCTGTTTTCGCGAGCGTTACGGTGTTTGTTTCTTGAGGAGGTAAAACCGGTTCAGCTTGTTGTTTTACTGCTTCATCTTTCGTTTCAGTTTTTTTATCAGTCTGTTGCTGAGCCGTGTCTTTTTTAGCCGGAGTATGTTCTGTGGTTTTCGCGATTTCAGTTTCAGGTTTCTCCGATGGCCATAGAACAATAGCTGCGGCAGCGAGTAACGCAACACCCGCAGCAACCCGTACCCACACAAGCTTATGTGCAGGCCGCACGAGATTGCTTTCAATCCTGTCCCAGGCTCCGGTTGGAGCCGGCTGCTGGAAATTCTCCAGCTTGTCGCGGAATAATTTATCAGGTTGTGATGTCATGACGTTGTTGATTAGCGTTCCAATCGTTATCGGTTAATAATTTCTGTAAATGGGCGCGGGCCCGGCTCAGTTGCGACTTCGAAGTATTCTCGCTGATGCCCAGTTGCCCGGCAATTTCTTTATGCGAGTAGCCGTCAATTGCATAGAGGTTAAACACAATGCGGTAGCCGGAAGGCAATTCACCGATCATCTTTAACAAGTCTTCCGCTTCCAGGTGATCGCTGACGGCTTGATAGTCGGGCTCGTAGTTGGCAGCTTCAAGTTCCAGCTCGAGGTACATGTTTTTATTTCTTCGCAAATAGGTGAGCGACTCGTTTACCACGATCCTCCTGATCCACCCCTCAAAGCTGCCTTCGCTTTTATACTGGTCGATCTTGTCTAATATTTTGGTAAAGGCCGTAACCAGCACATCCTCCGCTTCCATGGAATCCTTCACATACCGGCAGCACAAAGCATACATTTTTGATGAAAATGTGTCGTATAGGCGCTTTTGGGCACCCCGCTCACGCCTGATGCACCCTTTGATAAGCTCCTGTTCGTCAGCCCGGTAAATTTTCAAATCCATTTAAACGCACCTCTAAGATGCCATAACGGTGCCGGGGGTTGCATGGGTGCAAAAAAGATTTTAGAAAAGAAGTGTTTTTAAAGACAATTTGTGGCAGTGCTTTGGACGGCTTTCTTTCTGTAGAAATAAAAGGATCACGAATCTTCAGAAAGTACATACAAGTCATCTCAAAAATACTC
>CAZIGG010000211.1:0-3721 GCA_964538575.1 uncultured Roseivirgaceae bacterium | reverse complement strand
ACTACGTCCACATGTTTGCCGAGTGGCATAATGTACCCGTAGTCGGGCTGGATAAGCCGATGCGCAGCGCAACGGCAGAAGGCATCACCATCATTAATTTTGGAATGGGGAGTCCGAATGCAGCAACGGTAATGGACTGCCTGAGCGCGATCCAGCCGAAAGGCGTTTTATTCCTGGGAAAATGCGGGGGCCTGAAAAAGAAAAACAGCGTTGGCGATTTAATCCTTCCGATTGCCGCGATCCGCGGAGAAGGAACTTCATCGGATTACTTCCCGGCTGAAGTACCGTCACTCCCCTCTTTTGCTTTACAGAAGGCGATCTCCACAACCATTCGCGATTACAACCAGGATTACTGGACCGGCACGGTGTACACCACCAACAGGAGGGTTTGGGAATGGGACGAAGAGTTTAAGGAATATCTCAGGAAGATCCGCGCACAGGCAATCGACATGGAAACCGCGACTATTTTTACAACCGCATTCTCCAACAAAATACCTGCGGGCGCTTTATTGCTGGTATCTGATTCACCGATGGTGCCGGAAGGTGTTAAGACCGAGGTGAGTGACGTATCGGTTACTAAAAATTATGTGGAACAGCATTTAAAAATCGGGATTGACTCGCTTAAGCAGTTAATCAACAATGGCATGACGGTGAAACACCTGCGGTATTAAGCATGCGTTCTGCACGACTCCTGTTGCCCGTCTTTTTCATCCTTACCTTGTATGTCACCACGAGCAGGGCGCAAAGTTCGATTGTGTTCTATGAACTTATTCAGGGTGACAGCGTGGCCTTGTACTTCAACAAGGATTTCATGTTCACCGAAAAAGACTGCTACGATTATGTCAGGCACGTCCGGGTAACCGGTAATGGTGACTTTAACGGCTACTTTGAAGATCGCAGCATTGATGGCAGGCTCCTGGCAAAAGGCGTTTACCGGAATGGTATTAAGCACGGTTATTTTGAGGTGTACTACAGCACCGGAAGAATTTTCAGCAGAGGCTACTACGAAAACAATGAGCCCGTAGGCATTTGGGAGTACTTTCATGTTACGGGTGTTCCTGAACGTGTGCTGAGCATTTCTGACTCTACCGTTCTGATGATGCGCTTTATTGATGAAACCGGTATTGTACAGGTGGATAATGGTTCCGGTGATTTTAGCGGTATCGTTGCCGGTTCACCGGAATTTAAGGATGAACCGATGTTCCGGTATATGTATAATGGTGTTCCGGCCATCGGAAAGGTTGTGGACGGAAAGCCCGATGGTAAATGGATTATTCCCGATCACAACAGGCAGGCGTATTACATGGAGAAATTTAATCGCGGGAAGCTTATCAAAAGCACGCTGATTTCGAAACGAAAAATGAAAAATTCAAAGCCGCGTACCCTGCTCAACACATTTTTTCTGGGGAATTACCTGGGGATCCTCGAAACGTTTGAGCGCGAAAGCTGCAGCGAATCCCAGCAATACTTTTTCAACCGCTATCCCAGCGATCTCAGGACGTTTAGTTTCGATCTCCGGCAAAAAATGAACTACATCATTAATACCGACCTCCGATCAAACCGAAAAAGCTACTACACGATTGGAGATAATTTTATGACGTTACAATTTTCAGTAGATGATAATGGCAAGCCATACGATATTAAGCTGCTGTCCGACTGGGGTGAAAATTTCCTGAAGGTTGCTGAAAACTCACTCCATAAAACCGTGTTCTCAACACGTTCCAAAACCATGTACTTTCACCTGAAAGTATCGTATGCGGGAGGGTATGTATATAAATACAATTTCACATTTTCAAAACGCGACCGTACCCGGTAATTTTTACTGAATACGTGCCTGCTTGCGATATGTGACCGACAGCGCAATCAGTCCCAGTACAAAAAACACGATCAGCGAAAGCACCGAATTTTTCATACCTAACAATTCATCAATATAACCGAAGGTAAAAATTCCGATTACAATGGCGACCTTTTCGGTTACATCATAGAAGCTGAAAAAGGATGCCGTGTCGTTGGTTACAGGCATCAGTTTGCTGTACGTGCTCCGGCTTAACGACTGAATGCCGCCCATAACAAGCCCCACGCCTACGGCAAGGACGTAAAAATAAAGCTCAACATTATGTCCGGATTCTTTTAAGGAAGCCATTCCATAAGCCGCGATGCATAGAAATATCCACAGCACCACAACACCCATCAGCACCTGTAAATTGCCGAACCGCCCCGAAAGCTTTGACATCACAAAAGCACCGGCAATCGCCACGAGTTGAATCAGCACAACGGTAATGATGAGCTTATCCGATGGGAGGCCGAGCATCTTGCTGCCGAAAATGGTTGCGGCAAGCATAACCGTCTGCACGCCCATGTTATAAAAGAAGAACGAAACGAGATACCATTTAAGCACACTAAGCTTACGTACCTGGTGCCATACTTTCCCCAGCTCAATGAATCCCGCAGTCAGGAATCCGTAACTGAATTTTTCCGCAGAAGGTTTATTGGGCGGAAGTTTGCGGAATGTGATCTGCGCAAAGCCGATCCACCATAAGCCCACCAACACAAAAGTGACCAAAGGTCCCATGAGCTGAAGGGTATTTTTTTCTTCTCCTTCCGGTAAGGCATTTGCCTTCGCATTAAAATACAATACCAGCCCAAAGCCCGCCAACTGAAGGATTACACTTCCAAAATATCCCATGGAGTAACCCCGGGCGCTGATCTTGTCGCGGTCTTCCGGTGCAGCAATCTCCGGTAAGTACGAATTGTAAAAAACAAGTCCGCCTGCATAGCCGATCACGGCAAAGATGAAGCAGGTTATTCCCCAGCCTACGTTGTCACCCCGAAACCAGAACATGCCGATACAGGCAAGTCCGCCAACATACGTGAAGAATTGCATAAACCGTTTCTTGTTTCCCTGGCTGTCGGCAATGGAGGAAAGTATGGGCAGCAATAGCGCAATGGAGAGATACGCAAAGGCCAGCGCATAATCATACAAGGCTGAATTCTTAAACACCCTGCCGAGCAGGGGTACTTCTTCTTTTGTGACCGCCAAAAAATAAATCGGGAAAAATGTGGTGGTGATGACAAGGTTGTACACCGAGTTTGCCCAGTCGTACATGCACCAGGCTTTTACGGTTTGGGGGTTGTTGTAGGTTAACTGCATAGGGTAAAGGTTTCCCAAGATAGGAAATGCGGTGAACAGGACAAGTTGGGGGTTTGTGAGCAGTTAGTTAGAAAGAAAAGCGGGCAGTGTTCAGCAGGCAATAGACAAGTTGGCAACAGGCAGCATGTGTGCATTAGTGACAACTCGTGTCGCGGGTTAATAAGGCTGTTCCGAATGTGAGGTTCACCGGCTTACATTTGATGACTGATAAAATCAACATCATGCGGATAGATATGAGAACGCTTTCACGAAAAAATGAGTCGTTGGCTGTACAGGATGTCAGGATCGACTCGAACGATATGCTGATGAATGTGTTCAACACCATCAACGAGGAAAAAGAAAGCCGGGTGTTCGTTTATAAGGGCGTAAAATTCTGGCGCGAAGATCATGAGTTTATCATGTCGTACAACGAGGAAGCTTTTTTAGCGGGCGTTGTTACCGACTTTGATGAGTTTAAGGAGATGCTGCTGGATCAGAAGCTCGAATAAGTAATCCAGTAATTAAAAATTTCATACCTTGTTGCATGCAGCGAATTTTTCTTCTTCTGTTATTCAACCTTATACTCATCGC
>CAZIGG010000210.1:0-3731 GCA_964538575.1 uncultured Roseivirgaceae bacterium | reverse complement strand
TGCTTTTGGCGGCCGGTATTATAACGCTGCTCCGCTTCGCAATTTTTATGGCGGGGTACTTGCCAGATTCTATTAACGGAGAATATATTTTAAGCAACTGCCGGCCGCGCCCCCAACTGCTTCAGTAGGCGTGCGTGTCCGCGTAAAGCTCCGAAAAAAGTTTTGGCGCTTTTATACGGAAGACCAAATTCAAGTGCGGTAGCCTTTACAATACCGGAAATTTTCCGGTAGTGAACGTGACAAACATTCGGAAACAAATGATGTTCAATTTGAAAGTTAAGTCCGCCAACATACCATGAAAACCAATGGCTCCGATTTCCAAAATTTGTTGTTGTTAACAACTGATGCACGGCCCAATTGTTTTCCAGGGCACGATCTTCGTTGGGTAACGGGAATTCGGTTCCGTCAATCACGTGAGCAGGCTGAAAAATAATAGCCAGGATGAATCCGGTTATATAATGCATAATGAAGATTCCGATCAGGATCTGCCACCAGGGCAAGGTTGTGAAAACAAGAGGAATAACGAAAATATACCCGATGTACACTAATTTGGTGATGATAAGAATAACCCATTCCCTGGCAATATTAGCTTTGTGTTTTTTGACCATACCATTCTTATGGTATACTACAAGGCGCTTGAAATCCTTAAACACCATCCACACAATAGTCATAAGTCCGTACAGGAACCAGGCATAGATATGCTGGAACTTATGCATGGATTTCCAGTCTGAATGCGGAGACATCCGGATTACACCACGGGGGGCAATGTCTTCATCCTCTTCATGAACGTTTGTATACGTATGGTGAAGCACATTGTGCTGCATTTTCCAGTTGAATGCATTTGCGCCAATCAGGTTCAGTGAATAACCGAGAAACGTGTTTACCCAATTTCGTTTAGAATAGGCTCCATGATTTGCATCGTGCATCACCGACAAGCCAATACCTGCAAGCCCCAGACTCATGATCACCGCCATGGGAATAAGCAACAGGGGTGAGGTAATGACGCCACTGACGATCAAAGCGTAAGGCAAAAAGTATAGCGTATACATAAAAATGGTTTTCAAAACCATCTCCGAGTTTCCGTGGCGGCTGATGCCGTTGGTATTGAAATATTCATTAACGCGCTTATTCAACGTGGATGAAAAATCAAGCTTTGTGCGCGAGAATATGAGTGTCTTTTTTGTCAAATGTGTGTATTTAGAGGATCTAAAGGCTCCACAATATAAACAAACTAATGGTATGATTAATTCATAACCGTATTGGAGTGCTCAATTAAGCTTTTTCGGTTACACATTTCACTGATATACTAATTTAGACACGTAACGATCCCCTGAACGCCCGTGCAGCATAATACGATTCCGCACCGTTATGATACACGAAAACAGTGCCGTAGCGGAAATCACCAAAGAGCGCCCCACCGAGCTTTCTGACAGCAGCCGGTGTCACGATCCAGCTTGAGGTTTTTGTATCAAACGGTCCAAATTCCTGCAATTTGCGATACTGATCTTCTGTTAAAAGCTCAATTCCCATGTCGGCAGCCATTTGCACCGCGCTGTTTTCCGGTTTATGTTCTTTTCTTGATTCCAGCGCTTCATGATCGTAACAGATACTTCTCCGGCCTTTCGGGCTTTCTGCTGAACAATCATAAAAAATAAGCTCACCCGTTTTCTTATCGTAACCAACAACATCCGGTTCACCGCCTGTTTTTTCCATTTCATGAAGTGACCACAGTTTATCAGTTTTCGCGTCCAGCCTTTTCTGAACATCAGCCCACTCAATGCCTTTATGGCGATTCTTGTTTTTTTCAAAACGGTCTCTTACTACTAAGAGGAGCTCTTCTCTATTTTTCGATGATAATTTCTTTTTTAACATACGCTTATTGCATTTTCTTCAGTTCTTTTTCCAGCCTGTCCATATTCTCTTCGTTTTTATCAGGCACGTGCTTTCTTATTTTGGCACATTCTTCAGCCGTTGCGAATTTTTGCTTAAAGGTAACCCTGGTTTCATTTTCAGCGAGTGCATCGAAAACTACTTCTACCTGGAATATCGGCTTTGATTGACGATCCCAGACGAGCAATTCAGGTTCCTGAATAACAACAAAGGTGCATTCGTTATTATAATTTCCTTTGTCGGGGGCATGCATGGTAAAGCTCCATCTTCCGCCAACCTGGAAATCAAATAGGTGAAAGGTATTGGTGAACCCGTTAGGCCCCCACCAGTTTTTAAGATGTTCCGGCTCGGTCCATGCCCTGTAAACAAGCTGGCGCGAAAAATTAAACACGCGGGTTGTTACAATTTCGCATTCCGGTGGTGTGTTGAGTATGCCTGGCGTTTCCATAATTCCAAGAAGTTAATTATTCATGCATTAACCGAAACAAATAATTTTCTATCGGCAGGTCTGAAATACCAGGACACCACCGTAAGCAAAAGTAGTAAGGCTGGCCCGAAAAATTCTTTCGCGCCATCGCCAACGGCAGCGTGAGAAATTATTGCGCCCGACATGGCAAAGAAGAATCCTGCATACGCCCATTCTTTCACTAACGGAAATTTAGGAGCAAGCACGGCTACCACCCCGAAAATTTTCCACGTACCGAGTATCGTCAGAAAATAGAACGGGTAGCCCAGGCGCATCATCATGTCCGTTTCTTCTTTCATTTTTATGAGCTGTACTATTCCCGTACTGGTCATTCCCAGGGCAAGCCAAAGGGTGGCAATCCAGTAGATAATGTTGTTTCGTTTAGTTGTTGCCATACTATGTTATTTTAATTTACTGACAATTTCCTGTATTCTATTATGAGCCATGTTGATACCCTGCGCAAAGGGCAGCTTCAGCATTTGATCCCGGAGTGCAACGGAGCGATATACAATATGCATTGTGAGTTTGCTGGTATCTGCAGCAAGACTTTCAAATTCCAGAAACTCTAATTGTACATCAAAAGGTGTATTCTCCATTTCAAATGTCCGGGTAATTTTGTGGTTGGGAACAAACTCATGGTAGGTTCCATTGAACCGATGTTTGTTTCCCATAGGATCAGTTGTTTCAAATTGATAGCTTCCGTGCTTTTTATTTTCAAGCTTCAGTACTTTTGTACCCATCCACTGCTCAATAATTTCCGGTTCTTCATACGCTTTAAAGAGCAGGTCCAGGGGCAACTCAAACTCCCGCGTGATCACCAGTTCCTGCTTACCGTCTTCCGCATTGATTTTTGTTTTCCGCTCCATGATCTATTTTTTTGATTTACCTGCCTTGCCGGCAGGCAGGTATTTTTTCATAATGCTTTCTAATTTATTAAACCTGTCATCCCACATGTTGCGGAAGGGTTCAATAAAGTCGGCCACTTTTTTCATTCCTTTTGCGTTGATGTGATAATAAATCTCGCGGCCGGTTTGTTTTTGTGTAAGCAGTTCACATTCGGTTAGTATTTGAATGTGTTTGGAAATTGTTTGCCGGGATGAGTCAAAATTTTCAGCAATGGCACTGGGCGTCATGGCCTGAAGGGCAACTAAGGTAATGATCGCCCTTCGGGTAGGGTCGGCAATGGCTTGAAATACATCTCTCCGTAATTCCATATATGCAGCTATTTGACTGCAATATATGTGCAGTCATTTAACTGCGCAAGTTTTTAAGGTTATTTTTAAACCGGAATGGGCAAGCCGATATTCAATAAAGATGTGACAGGGGCTAAAAGCCGTATTTCTTAAAAATGTTGCGGAGTTCCTCAAGAAACAGC
>CAZIGG010000209.1:0-3734 GCA_964538575.1 uncultured Roseivirgaceae bacterium | reverse complement strand
TCGTCAGATTTTAAAGATCTTTTTTGAATACGTGTACACGTAGCATCCTGCACAAAAGGAAAGGAACGATTCGAGAAAAGAAAAAATAACCAGCACGGCTGCCAGCCCTGTTACCGCGGTTGGATATCCTACGCTATAACTTATCAGCATAGCAACGGAAAAGATCAGCCCGATGCGCGCAGCAAATCGTTTGGATCCCTGATTAATCGGTTTAACCCCAATGGAGAAGAGCCTGATAATCCCAGCGGAGATGGCGGCAAGCGGGCTGAATTTGTTGAGATCGAATGACCGCAAAAAGAAATCAACGGTTAACAGTATGATCAACGACCAGTGCTGTGAAATCAAAAGAGCAATGCTCAGGATAAATATTTGTAAGGCAATGAGCCTGACTTTGTTTTCGTTAACGGTTACGAAGTCAACCGGGCATGATAGCGGGTCTTGAACATTCATATATTATTGAACTTATTGTTGTTTGATTTCTTTTTCGTTCTGGCGTACACAAACAGGTAGTATTGTTTCTCCACCAGCTCAAGCGAGCAAATGGCCAGCAGCAGGAGAACCGTAATAACAAACGTGCTGAAACTGTGAAGCCAGTAACACGCAAATCCCAGCAACACTATAGCGCGGACAATTTCCAGGAAATAAATCCACCGTTGCTGTTCCAGCATAGCGCCACAATTAATGAGCGTGATCAGGATCACCATCACACCCAGCGTTATTTCAACCGTATCGAGGTGATTGAAAAAAAGGATGAAAAAGAACAATCCGATCAATGTGCTGATCATCTGGATGTTCAGATAGGCCCTGAACCGGAACGTGTGCCGGGGTGTGGCCTTGTGCGGCAGCAGTTTTGCTTCCAATGCAGGGCGGATGTCCTGGTCAACATCTTCAGGTTTTCCGAAAATAATTTTAATGGATTTCCATACACTTCCGCTGCGCCTGCAGGCTTCCCATAACTCGGCATAATAATGAAAATGCTGCCAGAGAAAGCTGTGGCTTTTAAGCGGATGCGTCAGGCCGTAAACCGGTTTCTCTTCTTCTTTTTGAAAAGTTCCGAATAGCTTGTCCCAGAAAACAAAAATATCTCCATAGTTCTTGTTCAGGTACTTTTCATTGGAAGCATGATGAACGCCATGATGAGAAGGAGTGATGAGGACATGCTCCAGCCAGCCGAGCTTGCCAATAACCTGGGTATGTGTAAAAAAGGAATAGGTGCCATGAACCACCAGAATGGTGATGACCATAGCCGGGTGAAACCCGACAAACGGTAGCGTACACCAGAATATATTCCGCACAAGCGCCTGAAAAACAGTAATGCGTGCGGAAACCGTGTAGTTAAATTCTTCGCTCTGGTGATGCACCACATGGGCGCCCCAGAATAAATTTATTTCATGGCCGAGCCGGTGATACCAGTACCAAACCAGGTCGGTGGCGAGTAAAAGTATAATCCACACGGCCCAATGGTTGGGAATTCGGTACAAGGCGTAATGCTCGTATACATAATAATAGAGCTGGTAAAAGCTGGCAGTAATCAGCAGACTAAGCAGGCGTTCCGCAATGCCAACCGAAATATTGGTGACCGTATTTTCGTAGGAAAAAAGGCTTGATTTTCCTTTCTGCCGGGCGTACCAATACTCAAGACCCGTAAAGATCAGAAAGGCAGGCACGACAAAGGCAGCAAAATTCATCCGTCAACACAGTTAATAACTGCAAAAGTAAAAAAGATTCATTAATAATCTACTAATTCTATAGAGTTTATTGGTAAAATGGAAATTGTGTTTAGATTTGCATTGAATTTATAAAGAAGGGAGTAGAGCCGGGCTCAACGATACCCTGGCAACTTTCAGCAAGGCTGAATCAGTGCCAACCCGCCCAAAATAACAGGGAACTATAAATTAATGCCGCATGAAGAAAAAAGTATCGTCAGAAGATTGAGCATTTCGAGATTGCTCCGATTCGCCCTGTTTCCAGGAAACACCTTGCCGGATCACCTTAGTTAATTATTAACAACCTTACTTTTTTATTCATGAAAGCACCGAATAAACCCATTGGAATATTTTACGAGCACCATATCTGGTTCAAGCCGCTGTTTGAAGAACTGCAGCGCAGAAACATACCTTTTGTGCGGATCAACGCGGCACAGAATCAATTCAATCCGCAGGAGCGGGATGCGCCCTACAGCCTGATCGTTAACCGCATGAGTTCTTCCGCGTATTTGCGGGGAAACGTGCAGGGAATTTTTTATGCGACCAACTACCTCAGTCATATTGAACGGCTGGGAGTGCCGGTTGTGAACGGAACTTTTGCCCAGGAGATTGAAACGTCCAAGGCGCGGCAATTGGATTTGATTGCTTCGCTGGGCCTTCCTTTTCCGAAAACACGGGTGATCAATCACATCAGTCAGCTTTTGTCTGCCGCGAAGTCGTTTCGGTTTCCGGTGATCATCAAGCCCAATGTGGGCAGCAGCGGTGCCGGTATTTTAAAGTTTGACAGCGCGCAAAAACTGCAGCAGGCTATTGACCGGCACCAGATCAACCTGGGGGTCGATCACTCCACGCTTGTTCAGGAATACATTGCTCCCAAGGGCGGACATATTGTACGCGTGGAAACGTTAAACGGAAAGTTTCTGTACGCCATCAAAATTTTTCCGGCCGGTGATAATTTCAATCTATGTCCGGCTGAATTGAATGACATTCGTACAGCCCGGCTGGATGATAAGAACTTATCGAGACGCATTCGCGTAGAGTCGTTTGTCCCGTCCCGCCAAATTATTGACAATGTTCAGCGCATTGCCAAAGCGGCCCGGCTTGATGCGGGCGGTGTTGAATATTTAGTGCATCCTGAAACGGACGAGGTTTACTACTACGACATCAATGCGTTGTCAAACTTTGTCGCGTATGCCGAAGATGTAATCGGGTTTAACCCATACGAAGCTTTTGTGGATTATCTCGAACAACGGCTTAAACCGATTTATGAAATAGAACATGCACCGATGCTTTGAACCTTTTACACATGACATCAACCCGTTCTTCTGACTATACGCAAACCTACATAAACACCGGGCAGGGACAGGTGGTGATTTTGCTGCACGGCATATTCGGGAACATCCACATCTGGAAACCGGTAGTGGAGGCATTGAAAAATGATTTTCATGTGATTGTTCCCAGGCTGCCGCTGACGGATCTTCCGCTGGAAGATGCCAACGTAAAGCATATTGCGCATGTATTGCATAAGTTTATTGAATTTCATGACTTGCAGAATGTTACCCTGGTTGGCCATGCGGTAGGCGGACAGCTTGCCTTGATGTACACACATTTGTATCCCGCCAATGTGCGTAAGCTGGTGCTGGTGAGCAGCGCTGGATTGATGGAACGTTCACCTTTACTGAAGGCCGAAGTCCCGATTGATTTTCAATCGTTACAGGAAGAAATCGAAGAGGCTTTCTACCTGAAGGAATTCGTGAGCGAAAAGATTGTAGAGGAAATTTATGAAGTTACGCGTGATGAGTCCAGGCAGGCAGTGATCGGAGAGATAGCGCGGTCATCCAGGCGGTTTCGGGTTTCAACTTTCCTGAACAAAATTGATCATCCTGTATTGCTGATTTGGGGACTGTACGATCCAATTTCTCCGCCCGAATCCGCATTGCATTTCAACGATTTGCTGTCAAACTCGGAGGTGAAGTTTATCGAGCAATGCGGTCACGTACCCATGCTGGAGAAACCGGAGAAGTTCAA
>CAZIGG010000208.1:0-3771 GCA_964538575.1 uncultured Roseivirgaceae bacterium | reverse complement strand
GCTACAAGCGCAGCTGTATTACCCCATTGGGTGATGGCATCTTTTAAGGGAACGGATTGCCTGAGTACTTGCCTCGCGTCCCGGGTCTTTACTTCAACATGTGGATGTACAAGTACGCACATCAATTCATCAGGTGTTGGGATTTCAATAATGTCCAGCGGGTGATTGTCGCGGATCAAAATCAGTCCGCCTAATAAACCCGGAGCAGCATTATCCGCATGGGCTGATCCGCACGCGATAAACTCTGCCTGCATAACGAAGGGAAGCAATTCACTTTTCTTCAGTTGATTTCCCATCAACTGATTGATCGCCACAACCGCTGCTACGCCACTGGCAGCGCTCGATCCCATACCACTGCCTAAGGGAAGATTTTTAATTAATGTAATCTCAGCGCCCTGTTTGCTTTGGATTGCTTTTAAATATTCGATCACAGCAACACCCGAAGTATTTTCTTCAGCGTTTAAGGGGAGTTTACCACCATCACCTTCAATGTTCTTGATGGTGACCTTACCTGAATCATTTAAGGTAATGATCACTTCATCCCCAGGGGCATCCACGGCCATGCCCATCACGTCAAACCCGCAGGAGACGTTGCCAATGGAGGCGGGAGCATATGCGCGAACTGTTTTTTTCATGACTATAATCTACTACCTATTCTGATAATATCTGCAAACACACCCGCTGCTGTTACTTCCGCACCTGCGCCCGGACCGCGAATAACCATCGGGCGTTCATGGTAGCGTTCGGTGGTCAGTAAAATTATGTTATCGCTTCCGGATAATGAATAGAAGGGATGTGAACTGTTCACAGGCTTTAATTCAACGTTTACTTTCCCGTTTTCAAGGACAGCCTGGTAGCGCAGCTTTTCTTTTTTTGCCTCCGCCTGCGCGCGTAAAGTTTCAAAAGCAGCATCATGCTTTTTCAGCTTAGTCAGGAATTCCGGAGTTGTCATCTCCCCCTGGCAATCGGCCGGTACAAGATTTTGAATCGGGATATCGCCAAGCTCTAACGATAATCCGCATTCGCGGGAAAGAATTAAAATCTTCCGCGCTACATCGGTTCCGCTCAGGTCATCGCGCGGATCGGGTTCGGTGTAACCTTTTTCTTTGGCTTCCTTAACGATTTCACTGAAAGGCTTTTCACCCGTGAACGAACTGAAGATAAAATTCAGTGTTCCGCTCAGCACGGCTTCAACACGGATTACTTTATCACCGCTTAACAATAAATCATTTAACGTATTAATAACCGGCAAGCCAGCGCCTACATTGGTTTCGTATAAAAATCTTACCCCGCGCTGACGCGAAGTTTTCTTCAGTTGCTGATATGTTTGTAAGGAGCCGGAATTGGCTTTCTTGTTTGGCGTAACAATAGCAATGTTCGAATCAAGAATTGTCTCATACAAACCGGCTACTTCTTCGCTTGATGTGCAGTCTACGAAAATACTGCTTGGCAAATTCATGTCCGTCATTTTTTGAAAGAAGGCCTGAAGATTCATCGGGTCGCCTTTCTCTTTCAGATTCTCAACAGCATTCACGAATGATAAACCTTCTTCGCTGAAGATCATTTTTTTACTGTTCGCCATTCCGGCAATGCGGACTTCCAGTTTATTCTCTTCTGATAATTTTTTGAATTGTTCGTTCACCTGATTCAGTAGAGCTTTTCCGATCAGCCCGGTCCCGGCCAGGAAAACGTTAACAGTCTTTCTATCCGACAGGAAGAATGCATCGTGCAACACGTTCAATGCTTTTGCAACATCGGTTTGCTGAATCACAACCGAGATATTTCGCTCGGAAGAACCCTGAGCAATTGCCACAATGTTAATTCCGTTTTTTCCGAGGGCGCTGAACATCCTGCCACTGGTGCCGGGATGATGTTTCATACCATCGCCTACCGTGGCCACAATAGACAGGTTTTCGGTTACATGCACATCATCGATGAGCTCGTTTCTTATTTCGTGCTGAAATTCTTTTTTCAGGGCAGCTTTGGCTTTCGCAGCCCATGAACTTTCAATCGCGATACAGATAGAGTGTTCGGATGACGCCTGACTGATCAGGATCACATTTATTTTTTCCTGCGCGAGCGTTGAAAACAACCGCATGGATACACCCACAACCCCCAGCATTCCGCTTCCCTGGATGTTCAGCAAGCTGATGCCATTCATGGAGGAAATACCTTTAATCAGTTTTCCGTTGGTGGATTCAGCGCTGATCAACGTTCCTTCAACCTCCGGATGAAATGTATTCTTAACCCAAATCGGAATGTTGTGCGCCATGGCGGGCAACAGGGTAGAGGGAAAAATAACTTTCGCTCCGAAATGCGAGAGTTCCATCGCTTCTTCGTAGCTCATGGCTGGAATGGTAAACGCTTTTTTAACCATGCGCGGATCGGCCGTCATCATGCCGTCTACATCGGTCCAGATTTCGAGCGATGTAACTTTCAATGCTCCCGCAAAAATGGCTGAGGTATAATCGGAACCGCTCCGGCCAAGCGTTGTAGTTTCACCGCTTTCGGAGGTAGCGATGAATCCGGTGATGATCTGCAAGTCATCATGATGTTTGAAATGGTCAGCAATTAATTTGTTTGTTATCTCAAAGTCAACCTTAGCATGACCGAACTGATTATCCGTGCGGATTACCTTGCGCGCATCTAAGTATTGAGCCGGGATGCCTGCGTCTTTCATAGCTTCCGAAATGATGTAAGCCGACAACCGTTCGCCAAAGCTCATGATATAATCAAGTGTGCGAAGCGTGCGTTCTTTAACCAGGTAAATGCCATGCAGAACATCTTCCAGTTCATTGATCTGGATTTTTACCTGCGCCAGGATTGCACTCTGATTTTTTATGCTGATCAGGTTACGCACGGCATCTTGATGGCGAAGCTCAATTTCTTCGAGTTTCTTTTTGTATTCAATATTTCCGCCCAGCGCCAGCGTGCTTAATTGAATCAATACATCCGTTACTCCGCCAAAGGCAGAGAATACAATGGCCACATCGCTTTGCGAATAAGGCTTGATGATGCTGATCACTGATTTGATCCTGTCCGGGGTGGCGACTGATGAGCCGCCAAATTTTATAATTTTCATGATCGATGATTAAAGTTGGGCGCCTGAAGTGTTGCCTGGCAACAACAGCGTTAAAGGAATCGGGTAATATGGTAGTATGAACGGGCTACCCCGTAATAATGGTAGTTGTGATCGTGGTGATCACTGAAGTAATCGCAGCACCACCCCGGATGGGTGACGAAAACAGAATATGGTTGTTATTGTACTGCATTGGTTTTACTAAAGTAATTCTTTATCGGGTTAACTAAACTAAATATTCAAATAAATTTTCGTTCTGATTTTTTACAAACGTCATGCTGAGGCTTCGGTCCGAAGCATCCCCGGATTCGGAGACGAGATGAACTCGTGTTCTCTATTGGGGGATTCTTCGCTTACGCTCAGAATGACGATTAAACTAAATATTCAAATAAATTTTCATTTTGGTTGACTAATGTATAGTTCAGCTTATAGCTGTCCATACGCTCCATTAAACCTTTAAAATCTTCTTTTGACTTTACTTCGATGCCGATTAAAGCCGGGCCGGTTTCTTTGTTATGCTTCTGAATGAATTCAAACCGCACAATGTCATCGGTTGGCCCGAGAATATGGTTAACAAATTCTTTTAATGCCCCCGGACGCTGCGCGAAGCGAACAATGAAATAATGTTTGAGGCCCTCATATAATAAAGAACGCTCTTTAATCTCCTGCATGCGGTCGATGTCGTTATTGCC
>CAZIGG010000207.1:0-3886 GCA_964538575.1 uncultured Roseivirgaceae bacterium | reverse complement strand
TACCTCGATAACGCTGCCACCACACCGCTCGACCCGGAAGTTTTTGAAGCGATGAAGCCTTTTATGCTCGAAGATTTCGGGAACCCGTCTTCGATCCACGCACATGGCAGAAAAGTGCGGGCAGCCATTGAATCATCCCGCAAAAAAATTGCCGAACTGCTGCACTGCACTCCGGGCGAGATCATTTTTACCTCAGGCGGAACAGAAGCTGACAACACCCTTATTGTAAGCGGAATTAAAACGTATGGCATCAGGCATGCGATCTCAACCCCTATTGAACACCATGCCGTAACACACACGCTTGAAACACTTGAAAAGCAAGGTGTAATTCAACTGCATCATGTGATGATGGATGCAAAAGGTCATGTTGACCTGAATGACCTGGAGAATCTTTTAAAGCAGCACCCCAATGCGTTGATCTCGTTGATGCACGCCAACAACGAGATTGGTAATTTGTTAGACATCAAAGCAGTGGGAGACCTGGCAAAGCAGTACAATGCATTCTTTCATTCCGATACGGTACAGACGATGGGTCACTACCGGCACGATATGCGCGAACTTCATGTGTGCGGTATGACCGCTGGAGCACATAAATTTCACGGCCCGAAAGGTGTAGGGTTTATGTACATCCGTAAAGACCGCAAGCTCGGTCAGTTTATTCATGGCGGGGCACAGGAGCGTAACATGCGGGGCGGAACAGAAAACACGTACGGTATTATCGGACTTGCTAAAGCATTGGAAATCGCTTACCGCGAAATGGATGAACATCAGAAATATATCACCGGTTTAAAAGCGAGAATGATTGAAAAGCTGAAGCAGGAAATCCCGGGCATTGATTTTCACGGGGACTCGGCCAATCTTGAAAAGAGCCTGTACACTGTATTGAATGTATGCCTTCCCGAATCGGAAGAAAATGAAATGCTGTTGTTCAATTTGGATCTGCAAGGCATATCGGCTTCAGGCGGCAGCGCCTGCTCCAGCGGGGCATCTACCGGCTCACATGTGCTGGGTGCATTGTATCCCGGATCGAAAAAAGGTGCGGTTCGTTTTTCATTCAGCAAATACAACACGCCTGAAGAAATTGATTTCGTGGTGAACAAACTTGCCGAGCTTTATAAGGTAACAGCCAAGGTCTGAATCAGGATGGTCAGGATTATTTGATTTTTAGGATGAAAAAACTCAAAGTATGTCCATTCAAGATCCGCTAACATATAAAGTTATTGGGTGTGCTATTGAGGTGCACAAAACCTTGGGCAATGGATTTCAGGAAGTGATCTATCAACGATGCCTTGCTATTGAATTAAGCCGGGCGGAAGTTTCTTTTTTACGTGAGGTGGAACAACCAATTTTTTATAAAGAAGAGCCGGTTGGTACAAGAAGAGCTGATTTTGTTATTGAAGGTCAGCTTATAGTTGAACTTAAAGCAGTTGTTAAACTGGAAGATGTTCATCTGGCACAAGCAAAAAACTATTTATCGGCTTATAATTTTGAAACAGGCCTCTTGATTAATTTTGGTGCAGCAAGTATGGAATACAAGCGAATTTTCCGACCCCATAAATCAAGTCAATCTTTAAATCCTGGCCATCCTGATGCTGATTAGTTTTATAGGGTCTGGCAATCTCGCGTGGCACCTCGCACCCGCGTTGGATAACGTTGGTTATGCTGTTCGTGAAGTTTACAGTCAGAACCCTAAACACGCTGCCGCATTGGTAGGCCGGTTGTATGAAGCGCACGTAAACATATCCCTCGATTTTTCAGCCAGCACATCGAAGATTTTCATTATCTCCGTGAGCGATGATGCCATTCAGGAGGTTGCTCAGAAAATTGTTCTGCCCGATGATGCCATTGTGGTTCACACGTCCGGGAGCCAGCCATTAAGCATCCTGGATGATGCCGGTTCGCAAAACATGGGTGTGTTTTATCCGCTGCAAACGTTCAGCAAAGCAAAGAAAGTTGATTTTAAAAGTGTCCCCATCTTTATTGAAAGCGAAAGTACAGAAGTTGAAAAAGCGCTGGTGAAAATGGCCAAAGCCATCAGCAGCAATGTGAAGCGAATCAGTTCGGAGGAGCGTAAAGCACTGCACGTAGCTGCCGTGTTCGCTTCAAACTTTTCCAATCACATGCTGACAATTGCAAAGGAAATAGCAAAGCAAAACGACTTAGACTTTAACGTTCTCAAACCATTGATTGCCGAAACATTAAATAAGAGCCTCGAGATCGGCCCTGAAAAATCTCAAACCGGCCCGGCTGTTCGTGGTGACTTTGAAATTCTGGAACGGCACATGGAGTTTTTAAAAGAAAACCCTGAATTGGCGGAGATTTACAAGGTTGTAAGCCAGCACATTATTGATTCTTCGGCAGAATAATTATGCTAATCAACATCCCTGGGCTGAACCGCTATCCGGTTTGCCTTAAAAGGTAACGGATAGCGTAAGTACTTCTTCACCACGTTTTACTTTCGCCTGAACGGTTTGTCCTTTTTCGAATTTTCCCAGCGCATCCATGTAGCCATAGATGTCTTTGATTTCGTATTCTCCCAGTTGGGTAATGATATCGCCTGCTTTAATGCCGGCTTTCTGGGCTGGCTTGTCTTCCGTTACGCCATCTACCTGCAAGCCCGCTGCGTCTGACGAATAACTGGGCATCACACCCATCGTAACTTTAAAAGCAGCGCGTGTACTTTGCTGCTTTGATTTTGTCGTGAGGAAGGCCAGCTTATCCTGTGTTTGCGGACTTTCAATAATTTTTGCAATCAGCTTCAAAACTTCTGCTTCGCCCTTGTAATTGATTTTATCCCAGTCGTCCGAAGGCTTGTGGTAATCGCTGTGGGAACCTGTAAAGAAATGCAGCACCGGAAGATCTTTTAAATAAAAAGATGTGTGATCGGATGGGCCAACGCCCGATGAATCGGTTTTGATTTTGATGTTCTCATTTTCAAAGCCTTTAACAAGTGTTTCCCACACCGGGCTTGTGCCCGTTCCGTGAACAATTACTGCTTTAGTTTGGGGATCAAGCCTGCCGATCATATCCATGTTGATCATGTAGTTTACAATTCCCAAATCAACCGGTGAATGATCCGCGAGGTATTTCGATCCGAACAATCCCATCTCTTCACCGGAGAAGCACACGAACAGGAAATTGTTTTTCTCCTTAACCTTGTTCTTGCTGAAATACGTTGCCAGCTCAATCACGCCTGCAACCCCGGAAGCATTATCGTCTGCACCGTTATGGATCATGCCTTTCGAATTGGCTTCCAGCGACCCGCTTTGCTCGCCAACACCCAAATGGTCGTAGTGCGCGCCAATGATAATGGTAGTGGCAGCCCCGTTATCCAAGTAGGCTGCAATGTTATTGGATGTGCCTTCGGTACCTTCACCATGTGCGCCTCCTTTAAATGTAAAACTTTGTAAGTAAGTGTTGTTGTCGCCCTTTGGCTGGAGCTTAAGCTTTTTAAATTCTGCTTCAATATAGGCAGCAGCTTTCTTTTCACCTTCTGTTCCGGTACCCCGGCCTTCGAACTTATCATCCGATAAGGTTTTAATATGTTTTTGGATGCGTGAAGGATCAAAATCCTGTGCATGGACAATGCAGGCAACTGCAACTAGTAGAATTATAGATAATGGTAGTTTCATATGATTTCCGGATTGGGTGCGCAAGATAAACAGGACAAAGAAATTCGGGAAGGTTTTTAAATTATTCTGACTTCCGGAATGCCGTACCGGGCAGATCTTTTCGCTTTGTTTATATTTTTGGGAATTGTACAGGCATTTTTTATGGCCTTTCAGCAAACCAGCCCCCAATTGTATAAGAACCTGGTTGTACTTTTTATTATTTTTCCGGCTCTGCTTCGTGCCCTTTCACGCGTGTCAAAATAAAAAGGACTGCC
>CAZIGG010000206.1:0-3907 GCA_964538575.1 uncultured Roseivirgaceae bacterium | reverse complement strand
TTAACTTTGTGCTCGCTAAAAACAATCTATGCTGTTGGAATTTGAGAAACCCATTGCTGAGCTGGAGGCGAAACTCGATGATATGAAACACCTGGCGGGGGATAGTGATGAAAAAGTGAGAGCGGCAATCAAAGCCCTCGAAAAGAAAATCAAAGACCTTAAAACTGAAACATTCGAAAACCTTACCGGCTGGCAGCGCGTTCAGATCTCCCGCCACCCGGACCGGCCGTATACGCTTGATTACATTTACGAAATCACAACCGACTTTATCGAGCTTCATGGCGACAGAACGGTTGCCGATGATAAAGCTATGGTAGGCGGCTTCGGAACAATTGAAGGGCAGACCTTTATGATCATCGGTCAACAGAAAGGCCGTAACACCAAGCAACGCCAGATCAGAAATTTTGGGATGGCCAATCCGGAGGGTTACCGGAAAGCTTTACGCTTAATGAAACTTGCCGAAAAATTCAATAAGCCAATCGTAACCTTAATTGATACACCCGGTGCATTTCCGGGACTTGAAGCTGAAGAGCGCGGCCAGGGAGAAGCCATTGCGCGCAACCTGAAAGAGATGTTCATGCTGAAAGTGCCGGTGATCTGTATCGTTATCGGTGAAGGCGCATCGGGCGGTGCGTTGGGTATTGCCATTGGCGACCGTGTGTTAATGCTTGAGAATACCTGGTACTCGGTGATCTCTCCTGAATCATGCTCTTCCATTCTCTGGCGAAGCTGGGATTTTAAAGAGCAGGCTGCGGAAGTATTAAAGCTAACGGGTAAAGACATGCTTTCCTTAAAACTCATTGACGGCATTGTAAAAGAACCGCTGGGTGGCGCGCACAATGATTTGAAGTGGATGGCCCAGGAAGTGAAGAAAACAATTTTGAACAATTACAAAGCGCTGAGCGCTATTCCGGTTGACGACCTTATCCAGCAGCGCATTGATAAGTTTTGCGCCATGGGTGTTGTTAAGGAATAATAACCTGTACCCCGACCTGTATTTTAAACCGTGCTTGCACGGTTTTTTTATGTAATAACTTGATAACTTACCACCATGAAGCTTCACGTTATTGATACCGGTTTCTTTAAGCTTGACGGTGGCGCCATGTTTGGCGTAGTACCCAAAAGCATCTGGCAGAAAACGAACCCGCCTGACGATAATAACCTCTGTACGTGGGCCATGCGCTCGCTGCTGATTGAAGACGGGAACCAACTGATCCTGATCGACAATGGTATTGGTGATAAGCAGGATGAAAAATTCCTGAGTCATTATCACTTGCATGGCGATGCTTCGCTGATCTCATCCATTCATAAAGCCGGATTTTCTGAGAAAGATATTACCGATCAGTTCCTGACGCATTTACATTTTGATCATTGCGGGGGCGGAGTGAAGAATGTTGATGGCAGGCAGGTACTAACTTTCCCAAACGCTAAATACTGGTCGAATAAAGATCACTGGGAGTGGGCCACGAAACCGAACAACCGCGAGAAGGCAAGCTTCCTGAAAGAAAATATTTTGCCGATGCAGGAAAGCGGTCATCTTCAATTCACGGAAGTCGGTACATCTCCTTTCAAACAATTTGACATATTGTTTGTCTCCGGTCATACGGATAAAATGATGGTTCCTAAAATCAAGTATAAGGACAAGACCATTTGTTACATGGCTGATCTGCTTCCGTCAGCCGGGCACATTCCGTTAGCTTATGTAATGGGTTATGATACCCGGCCTTTAATTACCCTTGCAGAGAAGGAACAGTTCTTAAATGAAGCTGCGGATAAGCAGTATATCTTGTTCTTTCAGCATGATCCGGTAAACGAATGCTGCACCGTTAAACGAACCGAGAAGGGCGTTCGGCTGGACCGCACGTTTAAACTAAATGAGATTCTGTAGATGAAGATTGGGTTAGCATTATCGGGCGGTGGAGCAAGGGGCTTTTCACATTTGGGTGTGATAAAAGCGCTGGAAGAATTTGGAATTACTTTCTCAGAAATCTCCGGTACAAGTGCTGGTGCGATTGCCGGGGCATTTTATTGCCACGGGTATAAGCCCGATGAAATTCTCGAAATTGTTTCATCGGCCGGATTATTACGGTCCGTGCGGCCTGCCTGGTCGTGGGCAGGACTGTTAAACATGGAAGGATTCCGCCTGGTGATGCAAAAGCATCTGCCGGAGAACTCATTTGAAAGCCTGAAAATACCCTTAACCATTGCCGCTACGGACATTTTAAATGGCCGGGTTATGTATTTTGATTCCGGTGAGCTGATTCCAAGAATTATTGCTTCATCGAGCATTCCTGCATTATTTAACCCTGTTATTTTAGATGGGCATGTATATGTTGATGGCGGTATCATTGATAATCTTCCTGTCAGACCACTCGTTGGTAAATGCGAGTTTATCATTGGAAGTCATTGCAACCCCGTTGAGCAGCGCATCGACATAAAAAATGTGAAGGAAGTAACCGAAAGAAGCCTCCTGATTGCGATCAACGTAAACTCAGGCATCAGCAAAACGCATTGCAACGTTGTAATTGAACCAAAAGACCTGGGTAAGTTTACTACGTTCGACCTGGCTAAGGGGAGAGAGATTTTTGACATTGGGTACAATCATATTAAAAGCAATTACAAACAGCTCGATTTTCAACTGAACCAGCAAGTCCGTGCCAGCAACATTTAAGGAACAAATTCTTACAGGTATTCCGGATGAGTTACCTCCTGCAAAAGCGCCTGATCCATCCGTTAGTCATGCCCCGAGGCGAAAAGATATTCTCACACCCGATGAAAAGAAGCTTGCAATAGAAAACGCCCTGCGGTATTTCCATCCGAAGCATCATGAAATTTTAGCAAAGGAATTTTATGCGGAGTTGCTGCAGTTTGGCCGCATTTACATGTACCGTTTCCGACCGGATTATGAAATGCATGCCCGCCCGATATCCGATTATCCGGCAAAATCAGTTCAGGCTGCAGCCATTATGCTGATGATTCAGAATAACCTGAATCCGGCTGTAGCGCAGCATCCGCATGAACTGATCACGTACGGAGGAAACGGTGCGGTATTTCAAAACTGGGCGCAGTATCTGCTAACCATGAAATACCTCGCCACCATGACGGATGAACAAACGCTGCACATGTATTCCGGTCATCCGATGGGCTTGTTTCCATCTTCTAAAGATGCTCCAAGAGCTGTTGTTACAAATGGGATGATGATCCCTAATTATTCAAAGCAGGATGATTGGGAAAAATACAATGCGCTTGGCGTTACGCAATATGGCCAGATGACTGCCGGCTCGTACATGTACATTGGCCCTCAGGGAATTGTTCACGGAACAACGATTACCGTATTGAATGCCGGCAGAAAAATTTCAAAATCAGGTGAAGGTCTTGCCGGTAAAGTGTTTCTTACCTCCGGATTAGGCGGAATGAGCGGAGCCCAGCCAAAAGCAGGCAATATCTCGGGCTGCATTACAGTGGTGGCTGAAGTAAATTCAAAAGCAACAGAGAAACGTCATGCGCAAGGCTGGGTAGATGAAGTGATCACCGACCTTGATCAGCTTGTTGGCCGGGTTAAAAAAGCTAAGGCCTCAAAAGAAGTTGTGTCAATTGCTTACCAGGGCAACATAGTTGATGTATGGGAAAAGTTCGATACGGAAAATGTGTATGTTGATCTGGGCTCCGATCAGACTTCATTGCATAACCCCTGGGCTGGCGGATATTATCCTGCCGGCATAAGCTTTGATCAATCCAATGTATTGATGCGCGATGATCCTGAATCTTTTAAAAAGAAAGTTCAGGAGACGCTGAGAAGACATGTGGCAGCAATAAATAAGCACACGGCAAAAGGCACTTATTTTTTTGATTATGGTAACGCGTTTTTACTTGAATCATCGCGTGCAGGCGCGGAGGTGATGGCAAA
>CAZIGG010000205.1:2621-3973 GCA_964538575.1 uncultured Roseivirgaceae bacterium | reverse complement strand
ACAAGCTTGATCTTCAGCCAGGAGCGGCTTCTGCGGCCTTCTTCGTAAGTGCTTTCGGCCCGCTTGGCCATCATGCCTTCGAGGCCATCGAGTTTGATGATTTCGGTAAAGAACTTTTCACCGTCTTTCTCGATGTGATCGGAGTAGAGGATGGCATTGCTTTTTGGAATAGCCTTCAACGCGTATTTTTTGCGTTCAATCAATGACAGGCCGGTGAGATCCTGTCCATCGTACCAAAGGCAATCGAATACATGATATAATATGGGAAGACTTCGGTTCTCATCGAATTGCTGCAGTTTCTGAAAACTGGGCCTGCCGTCTTCATTCAGTACAACGATTTCGCCATCCAGCACGCAATCTTTTTTGATCTTTGTTAATTCGTCAGCAAGTTCCGGGTAGAGTTCGGTAAACGACAATCCGTTGCGGGAATAAAATTTAATGTTCTTTCCTTTCTTCTCGGTCAGCGCACGGTAACCATCCCACTTGATTTCAAATATCCAATCCTCATCGGTAAAGGGAACTTCACCGGGTGTGGCCAGCATCGGCTTAATATAATGTGTGAGCTTATGCGATTTAGCCCGGACGCGCTGTGCGGCCTGTGCACTTTTCTGTTTTGAGTTTGGCCGGTTGGATTGCCAGGTTTTATCCGCATTATGCGGTTTAACGGGGCGGATTTCTTCACTATCATAATCATCCACCGCATATTTATCGCGGTGCTTGATCAGCAGCCAGTTTTTTTCATCGCGCAGGCGGACAAGTGCAAACGAACCATTCAGGTGCCTGCCTTTCATGACGAACTTCAACTGGCCTTTCTCAAGCATCTTGCGAAGTTCGGCTGCTTCATTTTTGGTTTTAGCGTGCAGCGGATCAACGGTGTATGTTCCTTCATCCCAGATATCCACTGTACCGGCTCCGTAATTTCCTTTCGGGATAACGCCATGGAATTTGTTGTACTCCATGGGATGGTCTTCCACCATTACGGCAAGCCGCTTGTCTGTCGGATTTAAGGACGGCCCTTTCGGTACGGCCCAGCTTTTCATTACGCCATCCAGTTCAAGCCTGAAATCGTAGTGCAGGCGCGAAGCATCGTGCCGCTGGATGACGAAGCATAGTTTTTTATTGGAGGCTTTTACTTTCCCTTCGGGTTCAGGCGTATTCTTAAAATTCCGCTTTTTCTTATAAAGCTTTAAGCCCATTTACGATGCCTTTTTCAGACTGGCTTTCAGTTGTGCCATCAGGTCGGTTGTTTTGCGGTGTGTTATTTTCAACACCGGCTGCTTGATCTTCCTGCCTTTAGCTTTGGCTTTGATGAGCTTCATCAACTCAGACGAATACGTGTCTTTAAACTTATC
>CAZIGG010000205.1:0-2521 GCA_964538575.1 uncultured Roseivirgaceae bacterium | reverse complement strand
GCATCGTGCAGGAGCACATACGCTTTCTCACCTGATTTATCAGGTTCGAGGAAGTAGGGTGTCTCAAAATAAACGCTTTCAACTTCCGATTCTTTAATGAATGAGCTGATGTTGATGATCTTGCTTTTCTCCGGGCTGGCTGCCTGAAAATCCTTGTCATCCAGCACAACGTAGTCCCCGTCCAGGTTAAAACCTTTCACGATATTTTTCCATTCCACCACTTTACCGGTGCCTTCATTGATGCGCTGGTAGCGGATGCGGGCATGGTCTTTTTTATCGAGCATGTCCATGCTGATGTTACTTTCCTGTGATGCGCTGTACAGCTTCACCGGGATGTTTACGAGGCCAAAGCCGATAGCGCCTGTCCAGATCGATCTCATAACATTTTTACTTTTTGGTTTGATCAGATTTGATCCTTCCGGTATTCCGGAAGGGCTTTAAATTTATCTCATAACATTCTCATTTGCAACAGGTTCCGGATACATAATTCTATAGTTAATGTAATCTTAACTATTGTCCCACGCTCCGGGCTTGTCTTCGCGGATCAGGAAGTTAATCTGCTCATTCTTAAAGGCCTCCATGATCTTCAGGTTGATCTCCTGCTGAACGTCCATGTACCTGATATAGTCGGGTACCGTAACAAAATAGACCACTTCGAACGTGAGGCCGTATTCAGTAAACTTTGCAAAATGTGCCCGGTCGAATTGGGTGTTTTCCGATGCCTCGATGATCTCTTTTATAATACCCGGGATTTTTCGAAGCTTTTCAGCCGGGGTTTGATAGCGGACGCTGAGGGTGAAAGCAATGCGCCTGGTGGCCTGGCGTTTGAAGTTGTGCACCCGGGATTTGGTAAGGTCGCTGTTTGAAATTATGATTTGTTCACCGGTCAGGCTTCGGATTCGCGTTGTTTTCAGACCGATGTATTCAATCGTTCCGTTTGTATCATCCACCGTAACGGAATCCCCGACTTCAAATGGCTTATCGAAAAAGATCACAAAATAGTTGAATAAATCACCCACGATATTTTGTGCAGCAAGTGCAATGGCAATACCGCCAATCCCCACACCGGTAAGAATGGTAGTAACGTTGTAGCCGAGATTGTCAATCAGAAATACAAGCCCCAGGACCCAGATCACCATGTTGATGATGATCATGAGTCCGCCAATCTGTTTTACTTTCACCTCGCCATTTTCCTGTTTGCGAACGCTGGAGGAGATAAGATTCTGAATAAAAGCAGAGATCAGGCGGATGATGAAGTAAGCGATAACAACCGCAGTGGCAACATCCGCTACTTTTTCGGCCTTAGGGGAAAGCGTCAGGTAATTAATGGCCCAATAAATTATGAGGAACGTCAGAATCGGTAAGCCAAACCGTTCTGTTCCCCGAACGATCATATTATCAAAATGGGCTTCGCTTTGGGCGGCCCACTTTTCGAAACGCTTTAAAAATCCGCGCTTAAAAATTTGTATGAGCAGAATAGCAGCGATGACAATGCCAAATGCGATCAGGTAATCCTGTACGGAATTGCCCCAGTATTCCCGGGCAAGAAATTCATGTGTAGAATTCATTCAGTAATTTTTATTGGCAAGATAACGAAGGTAGAACAACATTATTAACTCATACCGGACGGTCTGCCTAAACAGTTGAAATTGCTCCGTTCTTATCGCGAAAACTCCGAATGTTAAACATGCCCAGGTGCGAATGTGAAGATGAAGTTTATGCTGCTACGGTCAGTGTCATCCGCCTGTTTTCAAGGGCCTCCTTGGCCAGGCTGAGAAGCTGTTCAATTGTTTCACTTGAGGTAAGGAGCTGATTGATGTCCTGATCCAGGAGTTCAAGCTCGGATGTAGTGAAATTTTCCCGTAGTGTGGAGAAAACCTGTTTCACGGAACTGTCTTGTAAAGATTTCATGACGATTTTGGGTTTATTTGGCTTATTATTTTACCAGGCGTTGAGGCCTTTAGAGGAGGGGTGACAAGTAGAATGCCAGTTCAGGCTTATTCCGGTATTAGTAAAATTGGCTGGTGAGAGTAAATAATTGTCTTAACGAATATAAGAATTCTTAATTTTTTTTGTCAAAACAAAGGAGTAACTCCCTGCGCTACTTGACAATGATCCGATACTTCCTGTAGATTCGGTGCACGGTGGGGATAACCATTACTTTAATCCGCCTCACCATTAGTAAATGCCCGTTAAGCTTCAAATTACGTGTATTGATAAAGCCGAATCACAGGATCCGGCTCACCGCATTCTTTCTATTCATGGTGGCAGTTCAGGACATCGCTGGACGGTGAGCCAGGAAGATGCCATCCGGGGTATTGAGCGCAATGATTGGGAGTTTTACATTTACCGCCAGGGTAAAATCGTGAACATCGTAGTGGCCGAGCGTGATGGTGAGAAATATTTAAAAGCTACCTGCGATGCCGATCAGCCGGATTATCTGCTGAGCCTCCCGGAATGGAGATGAAGCAAGGCTGTCTTCCTATGCTGCCTTTTACTTGTTCAATGGTAATGCACCAGA
>CAZIGG010000204.1:0-4049 GCA_964538575.1 uncultured Roseivirgaceae bacterium | reverse complement strand
GGTAAATGCATTATTGCTCAAAAACTTATGAACACCCGTTAGGGTAAAACAAACTAATCTTTTTTGATAAGAGCAAGTCCGCTCACATAAGCTAAAGGATTTCCGTATCTTTGTAAAAGATTTTTTCAAAGCGGATTTCTACCTCAGGCAGTTCAAATTCATTCTTTGTGAGAATTTAAGAATCGACATGAAGCAAAGCTTACAGCGATTCGTTCTGGTTTTTCTGCCTGTATTAATTCATTCATTACCATGCGTTCCGTCATTATTGGCACCGGCAGCTATATTCCTGAAGTCAGGATTCCCAACACATCATTTAATGATCATGTTTTTTTTGAAAAGGATGGTGAGAAACTTTTCAGGAACATGGCCGGGGTTATAGAAAAATTCAGCTCCATTACCGGCATCGAGGAAAGGCGTTATGCCCGTCCCGATCAGTTGGCGTCCGACCTGGGCTATCTTTCTGCCGAGCAGGCAATCCGCAATGCAGACATCGACCGGGAAACACTCGATTATATAATTGTTGCGCACAACTTTGGCGATGTAACGTTTGAAGCAAACCGTTCAAGCATGGTGCCTTCGCTTTCATCGCGTATCAAAGCATTGCTTCAGATCGGCAACCCGGATTGTGTTGCCTACGATCTGCCGTTCGGCTGCCCGGGCTGGCTGGAAGGCCTGATCCATGCCAACACCTTCATTCGTGCAGGGGAAGCAAAACGCTGTCTGATTATCGGGGCAGAAACGTTGTCGAGAGTGATAGATCCCCACGATAAAGATTCCATGATCTACAGCGATGGCAGCGGTGCCATTATTGTGGAAGCGCAGGAAGGCGAGGCCGGAATTATTTCCTGGAAAACACAGACGCATGCGTGCGAGCATGCCCAGTTGCTGCACATGGGAGCTTCCTATTCACCCTTCGCGGAGAACAAGGCTAATATATTTTTGAAAATGAACGGCCGCAAGGTTTATGAGTTTGCGCTGAATCACGTTCCGCTTGTCATCAAACAGGTGCTGGACAAGGCAAACACGGATATTACCGAAATCAAGCGTGTGCTCATTCACCAGGCTAACGATAAAATGGATGCGGCAATCCTGGAACGCCTGTTCAGGTTGTACGATCTTCATGAGATCCCGGAAGATATTATGCCCATGACCATCGGCTGGCTGGGCAACAGCTCGGTGGCCACGTTACCCACGCTGCTGGACCTTATCCTGAAAGAAAAGATGCCGGGGCATGCGTTGGTAAAAGGCGATAAGATCGTCTTTGCTTCGGTGGGAGCAGGGATGAATATCAACGCAGTTTTATACCAGTTCTGATTTTTCAGGCAGGCTGAATCAGCTCACGTTCGAAGTAAGCAAGCTGCCGTGCCGCTGGCTGATCCACAGTTGAACAATAGTAAATACGCTGTTTATACGCAGTGATGTGAAGTTTCCGGGCCGGGAATTCCTTTGCGGTAATAAATGTGCCAATCTTATAAATGTTATCGTTGTTAACCGGAGCGGTGCCCATGTGTATGCACACCTGGATTTCAGCAGGAAGTGCGTTAAAATGAATGATTAATTGAAAATCGAAAGTGTTATTGTAAGATACCGTTTTCCGAGACGCATTCCTATATAAATAAACCCATGTGCTGTATCAGTCGTTGCGACATTAATTCCGTACTTTTGTGCATCCTTCTGTTTGAGAACTGATCGCCACGGCCATCCTTCCCATCCACCGGGCATCGTTCACGTAAACCCATTTCATGGCAAGACCACAAGAAACCTTCAACAAAAAAGAGCTCCAGAAAAAGCGGGCGCAAAAGAAAAAAGAGAAAGAAGAACGCAAGCAGGAGCGTAAGGCAAATGCCAAAACCGGCCAAAGCTTGGACGATATGATGGCTTATGTGGACGAATTCGGAAACATCTCATCCACACCGCCCGATCCGTTGAAAAAAAGGAGTGTTATTAATGTGAATGACATCGTTACCGGCTCACGCAACGAAGGCGGGGCAGTTGTGTCTGTCCGAAAGGGAAAGGTTTCGTTTTTTAATTCCGCGAAAGGCTTCGGCTTTATCATGGATTCCGACAGCGGAGACCGTGTATTTGTTCACATGAACGGCTTAAAAACGCCCATCAAGGAAAATGACATCGTATCCTTTGAAACCGAACGCGGCCCGAAAGGACTTCAGGCTAAAGACGTAAAGGTTATAAAATAAAAAAACCTGACGGTACCGTCAGGTTTTCTCCAACTATCATTCGGTATGAAATTAGTCTACTAATTTAACGCGTACTGCGTTCATGCCTTTTTTACCGCGCTCAACCTCGTATTCAACCTGGTCGTTCTCACGAACTTCATCGATGAGACCGGATACGTGTACGAATACTTCTTCGCCTGAGTCGGCTGATTTAATGAAACCAAAACCTTTGGCATCATTGAAAAATTTTACTGTTCCTTGCATTGTATTATTTGTTAAAAATTAAAAATGTGTGTAACCACGCATTCAGCAAATCCGGATTATCATGAGATTCTATTCGGTTTTGTTCCGGGCGGAACAAGCGTATGGAATGATGAAAAAAAGACGGTCAGCACCGCCACGTATTCTTTGAAAACTTAATTACGGTGTAAAAGTACCTTTTATCGGACTGCCTTCCTATGAAACCCCTATAAAGTTTCCACAATCGCCACATGCAGCTTGAAATCACGGCTTAACGTGAATTCGTACGCATCCTGCTCCATCAGTTCCGTTGCTTTTTTTGACAGCGTGAGGGCATGCAGCAGGTCGCTGGCAATGATCGAATCCTTGATCTTCGTTAACGGTTTGTTGTGCTGCACACGCATGGTAAATCCCAGGCTTTTGCCTTTCGGGGCGAGTGAACGGACTTCATGCGCAAAGAGCTGGTATTCCTGCGGAGCTGTTTTGGCATCGACCATCAGTTTGAGAAGTGCCGGGCGGTATTTGCTCCACAAAGGGGCATAGGGAGATGTGAATGTTTTATCCATGAGCGTTATGTTTAACCTAAAAATGAGCGCAGTCCGTGGCTTCTGAATTCTTTGCGAAGCTGCACCGTTGCTTTTTCCTTGATCTGCCGCACCCGTTCGCGCGTTAAATCGTGCTTCAGCCCGATTTCTTCGAGCGACATCGCCTGCTTGCCTTTCAAACCATAATAATCGGAAAGAATATCAGCCTCGCGTACGGTGAGTGTATCCAGTACCCGTGCAACTTCCTGCTGTAACGAATCGTGCATCAGGTCGGCATCGGGTGTGGCTTCCGATACATTTTGCAGTACATCCAGCAAGCCATTGTCTTCATCGGCCGAAAAAGGTGCATCGATCGAAACGTGCCGGCCCGTGTTTTGGATCGTGAGCCGCATCTCTGTCAATGGAATATCCATAACGTGGGCCAACTCCTCAGGAGTAGGTTCACGCTGATATTGCTGTTCAAGCTCTGAAAATGTTTTCAGCATTTTGTTTACTGAACCAATGCGGTTCAGCGGCAATCGTACAATGCGCGATTGTTCAGCCAGGGCTTGCATGATCGACTGGCGGATCCACCAAACGGCATACGAAATAAATTTGAAGCCGCGCGTTTCATCAAACCGCATCGCTGCTTTGATCAGTCCGACATTGCCTTCATTGATAAGATCTCCCAGCGTAAGGTTATTGCTTTTGAATTGCTTGGCTACCGAAACAACAAATCTGAGGTTGGCCTTGGTAAGCTTTTCAAGCGCAACCGTATCGCCCTGGCGGATGCGTTTTGCAAGCTCAACTTCCATTTCGGGCGTGATGAGCGAAACCTTGCCGATTTCCTGTAAATATTTATCCAGCGAAAGCGATTCGCGGTTGGTTATCTGCTTGACGATCTTTAATTGCCTCATGCTATTGTATTACGCAGGCTTGAGCCCGATTGTGTTAAAAACACCGTTTGTGTCCGGTTTGCCGGCAAAACCGGCTTCAATTGATAAATACTGATAAGAGGAATGATCTTTCGAAAGAAGGTGCCCTCAGCAGGTTTCAGGAATTGAGTGCTAAAGGTACGGATTTTAATCGATTTTAGTTCAAAAATGAGGCC
>CAZIGG010000203.1:0-4059 GCA_964538575.1 uncultured Roseivirgaceae bacterium | reverse complement strand
TTGGAGTATAGTATTATTGGATTATTTACCCAAGACTGCATACAAAGAATGTTTACATATTTTACGATAAGCAGAGCAGCAAATGATAAAGTTTGGAGTTGGTGGCAACCACTGCTCATCCCTACTTTAGTATTATTTTTTAGCACCGCATCTGTAGCCCAGAAAGCAGATTCACTGTTTCAGCGGGCCGATGAGCTTACCCGGATAAGCACACCTGAAGTTGACACGCTGGTACAGGTAGACAGTCTGAGGATTGTCATGCAGCTTGACTCAGTATCAGCCAGACTTAATTCCTCCATTGACAGCCTGAGCAACCTTAAACTTCCCAGCGATCAATACTATGCTAAGCTGGATAGTCTGATAGGATCAACCCAAAACAGGTTATCGCATAAGTTCAGTTCTGCCACGGATAGCCTCAAGGATAAGCAGGCAGCATTATTGACTAAATACAATAGCAAGCTTCAGACGAAGAAACAGAAACTTGATAGCCTGCTCAGGAAAAATGGCGTTGGATCACCGCAAATTGATATTGAAGACAAAATAGCCACCGGAGATTTTAAAATGTCAGCGGTGGACTCCCCGGATTTTAATAAACCGGATTTACCAGGTGTTGATATTAATGTACCCTCATTGAGTTCAGACTTGCCAAATTTGAATGTGAACAACATGAATGTTGATCTGATCCCCAAAGAATTTTCAGAGGTGAAAGATGCGGCATCAAAAGCCCAGGCTTTAAAGAGTGAGTCGGAGAAGTATGGCGCGAAGATAGAAGAAGCAAAAAAAATTGATGTAAAGGAGGAAGCAAAAAAGCTTCCGGAAACTGTTGAGAAGGAAATTAAAGACTTAGACCAGGTAAAGGAGATAACCCGCGAGCTTCCGTCCAAAGACATGGTTAAAGACCAGGTTGATGATATGAAATCAGCCATTCCCGATGCAACGAATGTTGAAGGCGAGGTTAGGAAGCGCACACAAAGACAGATGAAAGATTACTTTGCCGGCAAGGATGAAACCGTAAACACAGTCATTACCAAACTGGAAAAGCTTCAAAAGCATTATAACAATGTGACGGACATGCGTAAACTGCCTGACCGGAAGCCTAACAACATGAAGGGTAAGCCCTTTATAGAACGTTTTGTGCCGGGCATGATGATTCAGGTAATCGGCCTGGAATCAGCCTGGAAACGAATTGATTTTTCACCGAATGCAAATTATTGGTTTCATCATAAATTCAGGGCAGGCGTAGGGGGCACTTACCGGGTAAACCTGGATGCAAGCAAATTCAATATTACTACACACGAAAGGGTTTATGGTTTTCGGGCATACGGGGACTATAAATTACATAAGAGCTTTTTTGCACACCTGGAAGGCGAGGCCATCAGGCTGAACAAGCCGGTGGCTTCTCCAGCCTCCGAATCTGTACGGGAGTGGGAATATGCTATCAATACCGGTTTATTTAAAACTTATAAAATCAATAAATTTACCCGTGGAACTGCCGTGTTGCTTTATAACCTGTTTAGCCTGGATGAAACATTTAACGTAAACCGGATAGCCGTTCGTTTTGGTGTGGAGTTTACGTTTAAAAAGAAGAAAGAAAAGCCTTTGCCCTTCGAGGTTAACCGGTAGCTCGGTCTGTGATGCTATGAGAATACATAAGATGGCGCTGATTTTATTCCACTTATGGGCAGTTGATTCGGTTGCTCAAAACCTTGTCCGGAACAATAGTTTTGAAGAAGGTCAACCAGAATGTGGCCCCACTCTTTTCCCGGACGATTACGGAAAATATGCCACCCATTGGGAATGCCCCACAAACGGAACCACCGATCTCTTTAGCACACAATTACCTCAAAACTGTTTTGGCGGTATGCCCGGCTGGTATTTCCCGCCCTACATGGGTTACAGAACAGGCAAACAGATGCCCCGTACAGGCAATGAATTTGCAGGTCTATTTGTGTATTCGAAACAAGAGCCGGAAGATTATAGAGAATACCTGCAGACCCGGTTACTTGAGCCATTAGTTAAAGGAGAAAGTTATTGTGCGGAAATGTATATCTCCCTGGGCGACCGTGTAGAGATAGCTGTGGATAAGGTTGGGATGGCTTTCAAAACAAAGAGAACACGGATATATGGTTTTAATGATGTATTACCACTGAAACCTAAAGTGATTTATCCCGATGTACTGGAAGACTCCATCAACTGGACACAGGTAAGCGGGAATTTTATAGCCGACTCAGCCTATAACTATCTGGTGATCGGGAATTTTTTTAAAAGAGATGAGTTGCGTAAGATTGTGCAACAGGGCAAACGTTACCTGTACCGTGAAATGTCGTACTACTTTATTGATGATGTGTCGGTTACTCGTATCCCTAATGAAATAGAATTTGATGGCGATAAAATAATTTGCCAGGGAGCCTCTGCGAAAATATCAGTAAACTGGAACTGGGAAAGCATTGAGTGGAGAATTCTTGGTAATATCCAGGTGATAGGAAACGGGAAAGAAATTATCGTTGAACCCAAAGTAACAACACGTTATCTGTTCAAGGGTTCTTTTTGCAAGAAAACCGTTACCGACACGGTTGAGATAACGGTTTTGCCCTTTATCGCTCCCGAGTTGGGCAAGGATACAGTGATCTGTGAAAATACGGACATACTGTTGACAACCCCGGAACAATATGCGCAATACACCTGGCAGGATGGAAGTGTACTTCCCCATTACAAAGCAAGTAAAGAAGGCATCTATTCGGTACGAGTTTCAGATCCATCTGGTTGTTACGGCAGCGATACCATAACGATTGGCGTTTTAAAGAAACCTCATGTCGGCCTTGGGTCAGATCAGGTAGTGTGTGATTGGAGAGAACACTCCGGGATAGGATTAACGGCTGTAGCGGGAGAATCTTATGAATGGTCAACTACAGAAACAAACAGTTTTATCAGGCCGGGCGAACAAGGCGAGTATTGGCTGATGGCAACAAATCGTTGCGGAAACGCAACGGATACGATACGGTTGTATTCTTTTGAACATGTATTTATCCCCAACGTTGTAACGCCCAATGGTGATGGAAAAAATGAACACTTTGAAATCCTGGGCTTGCCTCCGGGATTATATCCCAACCTCGAAATTTATAATCGTACCGGAAAAAGTATTGCTATGTTCGAAGCCTATAGAGGCGGCTGGCCTTCCAGGCAAACCAGTAATGAGTTGCCTTCCGGCATTTATTATTACGCTGTAACCTTACCGGGATGCCGATCCTATAAAGGATGGCTACAGGTTCTGAAGTAACGTCCGATTGACCCACTGTGATTGTCAACTATCCGGGAGGAGAGGAGATTTATTCAATGCGGTAATGATCACCCCATGCAGCGCGCAGGCGCTTTAACGCCTGGCCTATGTAGTTCTCGATTGTTCTGCTGGATAAATTCATACGCTCGGCAATATTCGCAATGGGTATCTCCTCGATGCGGCTAAGCCGAAAGGCAGTCTTGCAATTTTCAGGAAGAGGCGCTATTGTTTTTTCAAGTATGGAGTGAAAATCAGAAATGTCGGTCAGCTCATCCGTATTGTTGGTGTGAGTTGCCGTAAATCTTTTATAGTTCTCTGCGTACCTATCCCGCACCGTGGTATGCTCTATGTAATTGACAATTCTATAACGAACCGCCATGTATAAATAAGGCTTTAGGGGATCAACGTGTGCAAGCGTGTTGCGCTTTTCCCAAAGCCTGACAAAAAGTTCCTGTATTATTTCTTCGCTCTCTTCCCTGTTGCGTATGCGACTGCACGCATAGCGGTACAGTAGCGATGAATACCTTTGATAGATTTCCTTAAACGCAAGCTGATCTCCTCCAACCAAAAGCTGCACCAATTCGGTATCGGTATGGTGAGCATACGAACTCATCCGGCAACTGATTTTATTGAGGCTACCGGATAAAACGGAAGGATAAAAAGTGCGGGGCTTTGCTTACCGTCATTACTGAGGCGTGAGAAAATGCCCGGGCATGCCAATAAGAAAGCACCCGCACTTAATGCAGTGAATATCCTGGAAACAATTCCCATAATCTCTCATT
>CAZIGG010000202.1:0-4087 GCA_964538575.1 uncultured Roseivirgaceae bacterium | reverse complement strand
GATAAAAAATCTTTTCCTTATTCTTACTCAACCGATCCTGATAAATAATAATCATGCTTATTAAGAATCTCATTCGCTATAGCATTGTTGCGCTCACGGTTAATTGTGCGTATGCTCAGCAGAACCTTACCCAATATGCCAGGCCAATCATCGGCACCGAAAAAATGGGACATACTTTTCCCGGAGCTACTGTCCCTTTTGGAGCCGTTCAATTAAGCCCGGATACCGATACGATTCCGTACGAGGTAAATAATAAATACACGGGCAGCGTCTATAAATATTGCGCTGGATACCAGTACGATGATCCAACCATTGTCGGGTTCAGTCACACACATTTTAGCGGGACGGGTCATTCCGATTTGGGTGACTTTCTGATCATGCCTACAACTGGAAAATTGCAGCTCAATCCCGGTACGGAAGATAAGCCTGAAACCGGTTATCGTTCCAAATTTTCACACGATACAGAAGTTGCGGAACCGGGATACTATCGCGTAAAGCTTGATGATCATAACATCCTTGCCGAGATGACAGCCACAACGCGAACAGGATTTCATCAATACACTTTTCCAAAGTCGGATGAAGCGCACATCATACTGGATTTAATGGCGGGTATCTACAATTATGAAGATAAAAATGTCTGGACGTTTGTCCGGGTTGAGAATGACACGCTTGTTACGGGTTATCGCCAAACGCACGGCTGGGCGAGAACACGCACGGTTTATTTTGCAATGTCGTTCTCAAAGCCAATCAGGGAGTATGGTGCAAAGAATTATGCCAAACCTCAGGCGTATCGCGGGTTCTGGCGGAAGTTCGATCAGACTAAAAATTTCCCGGACCTGGCAGGCAAACAATTGCGTTTGTACTTTGACTTTGAAACTGAAGCGAATGAAAAAATCAAGATCAAGTTTGCGCTGTCACCCGTCAGCACGGCAAACGCGGTTGAAAACATGAAAGCTGAAATTCCGCATTGGGATTTTGACAGGACTAAGAAGGAAGCGCAAGAGTCGTGGAATAAAGAGTTGAATAAGATTGTAGTAAAATCAACTAATAAAGAGGAATTAGTTAATTTCTACACCGCGATGTACCACGCGGCTATCATGCCTACGGTTTACATGGATGTGAATGGTGAATACAAAGGTCTTGATCAGAATGTTCACCGGGCTGCGGGGTTTGTTAATTATACTTCGCTTTCGATCTGGGATACATTCCGGGCATTTCACCCGTACCTGAATATCATCAACCCAAAGCGCAATAACGATATTGTTAAATCCATGCTTGCACACTACGAGCAAAGCGCATTGGATATGCTGCCGATCTGGTCGCATTATGCAAACGACAACTGGTGCATGAGCGGATACCACAGTGTTTCAGTAATTGCAGACGCGGTAATTAAAGGCAATGCAACCTTTGATCCGAATAAAGCTTTGGATGCGTGTGTAGCAACTGCAAAAAAGCGGAACTATGAAGGCATCGGATACTATATGGACCTGGGATACATTCCGCAGGATAAAAATGGTGTTTCGGTTTCGACTACACTTGAATATGCGTATGACGACTGGTGTATCGCGCAATTAGCTAAGAAACTAAACCGGAATGATGTGTATGAAGAGTTTATAAAACGTTCGCAGAACTGGCGCAACGTGTACGACCCTTCGATCGGGTTTATGCGCCCCAGGCTGAGCGATGGAAAATTCAAAAAGGAATTTGATGCATTGAAAACGGATGGCCAGGGTTTTATTGAGGGTAATACCTGGAACTTCAGCTTGTATGTTCCGCACGATCCGGCAGGCATGATAGAAGTAATGGGCGGAAAGAAAAAGTTTACAGCCCGTCTCGACTCGTTATTCACGATGCACTTGCCGGATGAATTCTTTGCCGATACGGAAGATATCACCCGCGAAGGAATAATCGGTAACTACGTTCACGGCAATGAACCTGCACACCATGTTGCGTATTTATACAACTGGACAGATCAGCCCTGGAAAACACAGGAACGCGTGCGCATGATCTTAAAGCATCAGTACCATGATGGCCCGGCCGGATTGGGCGGTAACGATGATGCCGGGCAGATGAGCGCCTGGTATATTTTCAGCTCACTGGGTTTTTACCCGGTTTCACCGGGATCAGACCAATACTGGCTCGGAAGTCCTTCCGTTCAGCAGGCAACATTAAATCTTGAAAATGGAAAAACGTTTATGGTTGAAACAATTGATCAGAGTGACAAGAATGTGTATGTTAAAAAAGTCATGCTGAACAACCAGGTGCTGACACGCAGGTACATCACACACGAGGATATTGTAAGGGGAGGGAAGCTGACATTCGTCATGAGTGCAAAGCCAGCGAAATAATTGCCGGGCTTGTCCCGGCATCCCCTTATCAACTATGACGGTTATTGATTCTTCGGTTTCAACTCTCCGCGAATAAGGGAATTATACTCATCGCACGTCAGGTTACCGTGCTTGTCACAAAACTGGCACGTTTGATACTGGTCACTGATATATCCTCTTTTGATAACCACAGTCGTACCCTTGCACACCGGACAAATAACTTTTCCTGAAGGGCCGCAATCAATATTATACGAAGTTGAAAGCACCTGTTCGGCTTTGGCTGCTTCCTTAGCGCGTGATTTTAGTATTCCTTCTTCCGATTTTTTTAAGATAGATAAGGTCTCTGCATAAAATTGCCCGGAAGGTCCTTTTAGCTGGATGTATTTATTAAGCCAGTCGATGCTTTGCTTGTAGCGTTCCAGGTAGTAAGAATTTTTTCCAAAATAAAATGTAAGATCGGAGGGAACACTTTTTAGGTTACTTAAAACGTAAAGAAGCTTTTTATCGGCAAGTTCGTACTCACCTTCGTCAATGAGTGTAACTGCTGAATCCAGCACCTGCATGATGGCTGCACGCTTGCGCTGTTCGGTTTGCAACCGGTATTGTTCAGCCAGTTCCTTATCCTGGGCGATTGCTGAAAATGCAATGATGCTGAACGCGAAGAATAAAATTACTTTGTTAATCATCTTAAAACCTCAATAGACTACACAAATCTTTCTTTTGAAACACCAAGCCACGCTAACGGACCATTACAGAAAATATCTTCTTTAATGCTGTTATCAAGCTCCATATCTTCAATAAACCTGCCAACTTCCAGGTCGCCTAACGGGAAAGGATAATCTGTTCCCAGCGTGATCTTCTTTGATCCCTGCAGCTTGAGCACATACTCCAGCATAAGCGGATCGTGCGTAATGCTGTCAACCCAGAATTTACCGAGATAGTTTTTAGGCCCGATGGTATTATCGATAGCGACAAGATCAGGCCGGCAATCAAACCCATGCTGAATGCGGCCGATGGTAGATAAAAATGATCCGCCTGCGTGCGCAAACATCACCCGAAGGTTGGGAAGCTTTTCAAAAATTCCGCCAAAGATCATGGAGCAAACCGCGCGGGCTGTTTCGGCAGGCATTCCTACAAGCCAGGGAAGCCAGTAACGCTGAATATTCCTTTCACCCATCATATTCCAGGGATGCACAAGAACGGACAGGCTAAGCTTTTCGCAGGCTTCAAAAATTGGGAAGAACCGTTCCTCATTCAGGTTAAGATCATTGATGTTAGAACCGATTTGTACCCCGCTGATTCCGATTTCCTTACAACGTTCAAGTTCCTGGATAGCAAGTTCAGTATCCTGCATGGGGATGGTAGCCAGGCCTAAATAGTTTTTCGGATACTTAACGATTATTTCGGCAATGTCATCGTTCAGGTACCGGGATATGTCGAGGCAATCCAGCGGCCTGGCCCAGTATGAAAACATTACCGGGACGGTACACACTACCTGCACTTGCGTATTGAACTTTGCGTATTCTTTAATCCGGAGTTCAGCATTCCAGGAGTTTTCCCTGATCTCCCGGAAAAACTGGTTGCCGCGCATCATTTTGGCTGCGCCTTTTTTGTGATGCTGCAGGTAAATAAAATCGCCATAGCCGAACTTCTCGCTCCAGTTGGGAAGCTTCTTGGGCAGAATGTGCGTATGGGTGTCGATTTTGAGCATTTCAGGAAAAAGCAATTCCGAAATATCGGGGTTTTTTGAATGAGATCAA
>CAZIGG010000201.1:0-4166 GCA_964538575.1 uncultured Roseivirgaceae bacterium | reverse complement strand
ATCTTCCTCCAAAAGCTTTTTGATCTGATCTTTGTAAAGCGTCAATTCGTTTTTCTTGTTCTCTTCAATTTTGGCTTTGACCTGGTCGAGCTGAGGCTTAAGCTCGGTGTAATACTTCTCTTGTTCGGCTTCGCGTGTTAGTTCTTTCAGTTGAAGGTCGAGATAGGAGGTATACGTATAGTTTTTGCCCTTCATCCAGGTTACAAACTGCTGATACTCTTCATTGGTTAGTGAAAAATTCCGCGGCCCGGCTATGACTGGGTGATTGAATGCGTACAAGGTTGCGTAATCATAAATGAACCCATCCTGGAAAAGTTTTTGGGTGATCGCATGCGCCTCATCCGGCTGAAGCTTAACATCCGGATCAATGCCACCGCCATCGTACACGACACGGCCATTAAAGGTTTTGAATTCCTGCTTCAACGAATCCGGAACGGAGATCACGCTTCCGTCTTCCCTGCGGTGGGAGTAATCCAGCACCTGGATGCATCGGCCGGTGGGCGTATAATATTTGGCCGTTGTTACTTTAAGCTGAGAGTTGTAGGAGAGAGGCCGGCTTACCTGAACCAGCCCTTTTCCAAAAGACTTTTCACCCACAATTACCGCGCGGTCATAATCCTGTAAGGTTCCGGCAACAATTTCAGAAGCTGATGCACTGCCGCGGTTGATGAGCACGGTCACCGGCATTTGTGTATCTACCGGAGCGTTTAATGTCTCATACTGCTGATTATGCTCCGGGATTTTTCCTTTTGTGCTTACCACAAGCTTGCCTTTCGGCAGGAAGATGTTACAGATATTAACCGCTTCGTGGAGCAACCCGCCCGGGTTATTCCGTAAATCCAGCACAAGCGATGTTGCACCTTTTTCTTTTAACGCAACCAGTGCATTCTTCACTTCTTTTCCGGCATCGGGAGTGAACTCAAGCAATTGGATGTACCCGATATTATTTTCGAGCATACCGAAATACGGCACATTGCTCACTTTTATCTTCTCTCTTTTGAAATCGATTTTAATCGGTTGAGCAGATCCCATCCGTTTAACTGTCAGGCTTACGGGAGTGCCCACCTGGCCTTTCATCAGGTGACCTTCTTCACCGGGTTCCAGCTTCGATAATTCGGTATTGTCGATTTTAAGAACTTCATCACCGATCTTTAATCCTGAACGCTGCGCAATATATCCTTCCAGCACCATCGTAACTACGGTTCTGTTCCCGATCTTGCGCGTATATGCGCCAATGCCGCCATACTGACCTGTGTTCAGGGTGCGGTAATCTTCTACCATATTTTCAGGAATGTAATTGGTGTACGGATCAAGCGATTCGAGCATCGCATCGATGCCAGTCTTTACCAGGGTGCCTGGGTTAACCTCGTCCACGTATGCCGCATTCACTTCTTTAAAAAGGGTTGCGAAAATGTCGAGGTTCTTGGCGATTTCGAAGTAACGTTCAGCAGGGGTTGAAAAGGAGAAGATAACCAACGCCACAACCGGTAATCCAAACACAATAATTCTTCTCTTCATAATGATCAGTTAAGGGACTCTAAACAGATACGGTAAGTTCCGGAATTAAGTTCTCAAATAAAATACCGCGTATTGACGGGTTAGGCCGTATATCCCATTTCCGGTCAATGTAGCAGGCTCAGTACGGAAAAGAAGTGAAATGTACTTCCTGCCAGAACAAATAAATGCCAGATGCTGTGAAAGTATTTAATCCGGTCTTTGGTAAAAAAGTAGGTACCCGCGGTGTAAAAAACACCCCCGGTCATGAGTAAAATAAAGGTTGTGAGCGACACGGAATCAAATAACGGTTTGATCGCGAATAACGCAACCCAGCCCATTAACACGTATAGTATCGTTGAGAGGAGTTCTTTCCTGCCCGTAAAAAATGCCTTGAGAACGATTCCCAAAATTGCACTTCCCCAGACAATTCCAAACAACGTCCAGCCGATCCAGTTATTTAATACCGTTAAGCAAAAAGGCGTATAGGTTCCGGCAATCAACAGGTAGATCGACATGTGATCGAATTTCCGGAAAAGAACTTTTACTTTTTCGTTGCTCAGGCTATGGTATAAGGTAGAGGCTAAGTAAAGCATAACCAGCGTTGTCCCGAAAACAGCGAAGCTCACGATATGCCAGGCGTTGCCTTTTATTGCGGAGAAGACAGTGAGAATAACCAGCGCAGCGATTGCCATAAGCGCACCCAGGCCGTGGGTGATGGCATTTGCAATTTCTTCGCGCTTTGTCTGGAGGGTCGTTTCGACCATAGGATTGATGTTTTTTTTCTTAAACGGCAAACGTGACCGAAAAATTCTGCCGGAGTTAAAATTTATCCGGTATTTGAATAATCCGGATCACGATTTCATGCGGGTCTCCGTCTTTATCGAGCAGGCTGAACTTTACGGTTGGATTATCCTGGTTAATGTCGCTTTCAACATTGATCACCTCGTTGTCGTGAAGGTGCTTTTGGATTTGTTCCTGAAGGATGAATAAGGCGTTCGCAAAGTCTACCTCGAGCGGACTTGGATTATAGGTCGATGTCTTCATTGTGGAGCTGGTTTACCACCGAATAAGTGCAGAGGCCCATGTGAACCCGCTGCCGAACGCGGCTAAACAAATTACGTCATTTTCCCTGATTTTACCTTCAGCCCACGCTTCGCTCATCGCGATGGGGATGGAGGCAGCGGTTGTGTTACCGTATTTCATGATGTTATTATAAACCTTGTCATCACTTAATTGCAGCTTCTCCTGTACAAATTGGCTGATGCGAAGATTGGCCTGGTGCGGAACAAGAAGACTAATGTCTTCTTTCTTCATGTTATTAGCAGCGAGCGCTTCGTTGATTACTTCCATGAAGCGAACTACAGCGTGTTTGAATACCAGGTTGCCATTCATCACTACTTTGAAATGTGTGGTATCCAGAATTTGTTCGGGCTGTCTTTCTTCACGTGGCCGGCTGCTTCCCGGATCGCGCACATAAAGTTCTTCAGCAAAGCGACCATCGGAGTGCAAATGTGTAGAGAGAATTCCGGGCTTTTCATTGGGCTGTAAAATGGCAGCGCCTGCACCATCTGCAAAAATAACTGCCGTGTTGCGACCCCTTGTAGTAGGATCAATAGCCGTAGATTGAATCTCGGCACCCACCACCAGAATGGTTTTATACATTCCTGATTTAATAAACTGATCGGCCACCGAGAGTGCATAAATAAATCCTGAGCATGCATTGCGGATATCCAATGCACCAATGCCTTCCAACCCCAATTCACGTTGCAACAAAACACCGGAGCCGGGAAAAAAGTAATCGGGGGTAATGGTAGCGAACACGATAAACTCAATATCTTTTTCGGTAAGCTTTGCACGCTCAAGCGCCATGCGTGTAGCCTTGGCAGCCATGTTGGCAACCGTATCCTTGGCGGGATCAATCCATCTTCTTTCTTTAATGCCGGTGCGTTCGGTTATCCACGCATCGTTGGTATCCATGATGGTTGAAAGGTATTCGTTGGTGATGATGGTTTCCGGAACGTGGTGGCCGATGCCAGCGATCTTTGAGTAGTGCATGTTGGAATTTTTTGAAATTCCGCAAAGTTAAAGAATTGTTACGGTTTAGCTAATGAGCGTTAGGGGTGTACTCTCTTGCCGGACTTGTTCCGGCATCCCCTTCGCGTGCGCTGAAAGTGGGGATCGCGGCATCCGCCCGGATGAATCCATTCGGACGGGCAGGGCCGCGAAGCTTACAATACCACATTCACAATCTTACCCGGCACAATAATTACTTTCTTGGGCGGCTTGCCTTCGCTCCATTTCTGCACGATTTCGGAAGCCATAACCTGTTTTTCGATTTCCTCTTTAGGAACATCCAAACCAAAACTCATTTGCATGCGTACTTTTCCGTTGATCGAGATCGGGTAGTTGAACGAGCTTTCTACTAAATACTGCTCATCATATTTCGGGAAGGTGGCGTTGAAGACAGTATCTTTATGTCCAAGCTTTTCCCAAAGCTCTTCCGCAATGTGCGGAGCGAAAGGAGCGAGGGCAATTAGCAACGGCTCCAGCAACGCACGCTTGTTGGATTTCATTGAGCTTAATTCGTTAGAGCAGATCATGAACTCACTTACGGATGTATTGAACGAGAAGTTTTCAATATCCTGCCGGATTTTCTTCAGCGTTTTATG
>CAZIGG010000200.1:0-4180 GCA_964538575.1 uncultured Roseivirgaceae bacterium | reverse complement strand
CTAAAAGAAATATCCGATTCGATAAATTACCGGGCTGTAGTAAGGAGAATGCGCTTCACGGTCATACAGAAAATTGTACAATACCTGGATGCTGATTCCGCCCCGCCCTTTTTTTCCTACCTGCCGGATGTACCCGGCTCCTGCAAAATATGAATCTACATGGTCACTGCGGGTTGTGACTTCAGAACTGGCAAGCTCATACGCATACTCGGTTTTTAAATATTCCCATTCTGTCCATAAATAAATTCGCCTGGTGAGTTGGGCTCTGGCGAAAACATTGGGTCCGTAGGTGTTTAAATTTTTCCCGTAAAACCTGTCGCGTGTGTAGATGTAACGATATCCAAGACCCGTGGTAAGGATTTTTGGAAAGTCATACGCTATCATAGGCGCCAGCTCAACATGGGTTTGCCTGGTGTTAATCCAAAAACCCGTTGAGCCTCCTAACCTGATTCGCTGAAGCACCGGCCGGGTATCTCTCCGGGCTTCAGGAGCGGATACGGCTGTTGAGTCAGCTTGCTGCTGTGCTGTTGCATAGCAGGATAAAAGTATAAAAAGAAAGAAAAGAGACTGCTTCATAGTGACACTGATAAAAAATTTTATGAAATCAAAGTTGCGATGGAGCGTAATACGTTCTACTTGCCTTTGTAAACCGGCTTCCGCTTTTCAATAAAAGCCTTCATGCCTTCTTTCTGATCTTCGGATGCAAACGTCAGGTAGAAATTTTTTCGTTCGAACATTAATCCCTCATCTAATTGAGTTTCGAAGGAACGGTTAATGGCTTCCTTGGCAAGCTGTACAGCAATGGGCGGCATCAGGGCGATCTCTTTGGCCAGTTCAACTGCTTCGTGCATATACATTTCAACGGGAACAACTTTATTCACCAGGCCATAGAAGTGCGCTTCCTGTGCGGACAAAAATCTTCCTGTAAGAATAAGTTCCATGGCCTTTGCTTTTCCTACTGCTTTGGTAAGCCGTTGCGTTCCGCCCGCTCCGGGGATAGTACCGATTTTAATTTCAGGCTGTCCAAACTTTGCTGTCTCAGATGCGATCACCATATCGCACGTCATTACAAACTCGCAGCCACCGCCCAGCGCGAATCCGGAAACAGCAGCGATGATGGGCTTCTTTGTTTTACGGATCTGATCCCACGTACTGAACTGATCCATGATGTGCATATCAATGGCTGATTTATCGGCCATTTGTTTGATATCCGCACCGGCAGCAAACGCCTGATCATTTCCGGTGATGATAATCACTTTAACAGCATCATTTTTATCAAGTGCCAATAAAGCATCGCGAACTTCCCCCATGAGTTGCGGGTTGAGTGCATTTAATTCTTTCGGGCGGTTAAGCTGGATAAGGGCAATGCCAGGTTGAAATTGTTCCGTAACGATTATCAGTTCCATGGAGATTTTTGATTTACGAGATACGATTTACGAATTCGGGGTCAATTACTACCCAAAACAATCCTGAAATCCTGTAAATCCAAAAAATCCTGATCAAAAAAGAAAAGCCCCCTCTGAGCATGAGGAGGGCTTTTCAAACCAATACTCGGTAAATTGTGCTATGTCCGTTTATGCCTGGCAGGTTGTTTTTGTAACCGCACTTTCCCTTATTTTTGGCGGTTTAACAGCTATGAAAAAGATCAGAATCCTGTTTGTTTGCCTGGGAAATATCTGCCGTTCGCCTCTTGCTGAAGCTATTTTTAAGCATAAAATCAGGGAAAAAGGACTTGAAAACCGCGTGGAGGTTCATTCCTGCGGAACCGCCAATTATCATGTGGGCGATACACCCGATCCGCGCACAATTAAAAACGCATTAAAAAACGGAGTGGTCATCGATCACCTTGGCCGGCAACTGTCAAAGGATGATCTGGAGATGTATGATTTTATCCTTGCGATGGATAAAAGCAATCATGCTAATATCCTGAGACTTGAAAATGCAAGGGATCATAGCCATAAGATCAGGCTGATGCGCAGCTTTGATCTGAATCCGGCAGGCGAGGAAGTGCCCGACCCGTATTATGGTGATGAGGCCGGCTTTCAGCAAGTGTTTGATATCCTGAGTCATTCAACAGACTCCTTCATTCACCTTTTAGAAAAAGAATACTTTAGGCCTTAAGCAGGATTTGCAACGTAGAGCGCGATGATTGCTCGATCAGGATGCCTGGCTTCTCACGGTATTCATCAAATGTGCGGACATCATAATTCTTAACCGTAATTAAGGTTAACCCGGTGTTGTAATACACTTCAAAATATTGCTGTAAGCGATCCAGTAAATGGTTCAGCTTGCTTTCGCGGAAGTCAATGCAAAATGAAAAAGAGATCGCGGAATTCTGCATCACATTGATTTTAATGTCCAGGTCAGCCAGTGCATTGAAGATGATGCTCATCTGTTCTTCATTAATGAAGGTATAATCCGTTACGCGGCAGGAGAGGAGGCATTGATTGTCTTTGAACACAATTAATGGCGGAAGCTTCTCAATCCGGCATTCGTGAATTTTTGTTCCCGGCAGTGTGTGATCGTCAAAGCTCTTCACGTACAACGGAATTTGTTTCAGTGCAAGCGGCTTGATTGTCTTGGGGTGAATAACGGATGCACCGTAATACGTCATCTCGGCAGCTTCCGTGTACGGCAGCTCTTCAAAAACAATGGCGCCCGGCAGCCGCTTGGGATCAGCGCTCATCACCCCCGGAACATCTTTCCAGATGGTAACCGATTCAGCGTGTAAGCAGGAAGCAAAGATTGCGGCTGTGTAGTCGGAACCTTCACGGCCGAGGGTTGTTGTAAAACCAAGCTCATTTGAACCGATAAATCCCTGCGTTAAAATAATGCTGTGCTGCAAATCAGCCTTAAGCTGATGGATGTGCTCTTCGGTTTTTTTCCAGTCAACTTTTCCTTCGCGGAAAGCGGTATCGGTTATAATATATTTCCTTGCGTCAAGCCACTGGCAGGGAAGTCCTTGCTGGGTTAAGTAATGCGATACAATAACGGATGAAATAATTTCACCCAACGAGATCACCTGGTCGTAAACCTGGTCGTATTCTCCGGGTGTTTGAAGGTTTTCTGCCAGTTCTTCCAGAACGGATTCGATTTTTTTCTTAACCGGATCGGGATCAGCGAACAAATTGTTACAGATTTCGAAGTGGTAATTCCTGAGCGTCTGTATCTCTGACTGATAATTTCCTTCTTTCTTAAACGTGTTAAGAATACTCTCCAGCGCATTGGTTGTTTTCCCCATCGCAGAAACAACTACCAGCAACGGGCTGCCGGCATAAGCCTTTACGATGGAAGCCATGTTTTGAATAGCTGAAGCGCTCTTGAGCGAAGCTCCTCCAAATTTAAAAACCTTCATTTCTATTGCACTAAATCGTTTGCGGACTAACTTTGAGTCCGATTTCAGCCCAAAGATGAAGTTAAAAAATCAAGCAGCAAAGAGCATGGAAGAATCCAGGATTGCTCATTCCATTGGTACAGCGCTCGACCGGTTTATCAAGATCAACCAGGATCAGTTTGCCTATGCCAGCGGGGAGCTTTCTCAACTGCTGCGGGATATTGCGCTGGCTTCCAAGGTGGTGAACCGCGAGGTGAATAAAGCCGGGCTCATTGATATTATGGGCGCAGCCGGTTCCATGAATACGGGAGGTGAACATCAGCAAAAGCTTGATGTATTGGCAAACATCCGGTTTACACGGGCATTAACAAAAGGCGGTGAAGCCTGTGCGCTTATCTCGGAAGAAACCGAATCGTTTGTTGACCTGAGCAATGACGGAAAGTATGTGATTGCCATCGATCCGTTAGACGGCTCATCCAACATTGATGTGAATGTTTCGATCGGAACGATCTTCTCGATTTACCGCAGGAAAAGTCCTGTCAATACCCCCATCAGCGAAGAAGATATTTTGCAGAAAGGTTCCGAACAGGTTGCGGCCGGATATATTCTGTACGGATCATCTACCATGCTGGTATATACAGCCGGTCATGGCGTAAATGGCTTTACGTATGAGCCAACCCTGGGTGAATATTTTTTATCGCACCCGGATATGAGAATCCCCGAGGATGGTAAGATTTATTCCATCAATGAAGGATCGTACAACTCGTTTGCCAAACCGGTAAAGGATTATATTACTTATTGCAAGGAAAAAAATTACACTGGCCGGTATATCGGCTCGCTGGTGGC
>CAZIGG010000199.1:0-4243 GCA_964538575.1 uncultured Roseivirgaceae bacterium | reverse complement strand
GTGAAGAAAACAGAGAATGGCAGCGTGGTGATGGAAAGTGCGCGAAGCTACCCCGGTCTTGCCGCACTGTTGAAAAATGAGATTCCTGAAGTGGTTGCATGTGCCCGCGTGTATAAGGAGGAGTGTATGCTTCATTATAAGGAGGCCGATATAAAATTCAACCGCCAGCATACCTTCTGGGCCGACCGCAATTTTGTTTCTGTATTCAACCTGGAATTTATCCGGCAGGGAGACCTGGCATTGCTGGATAAACCCTGGAGCGCCATCATCTCCGAATCCGGTGCCAGGCGTTTTTTCGGAACAGACTGGGAGGGAGAACATGACCCCATCGGGAAAACAATATGGCTCAACGAAAATCTCGGCTTCACCATTCAGGGTGTTTATAAAGACCTGCCGGCCAATTCACACATGAAGGTTGACTTCGTGGTGTCGTGGTCAACACTGGTAACGCTGGCCGGCCCGGTATTTGAGAACAGCCTCCCGCCAGGCTGGAATGCCAGCTATGTTTATCTTCAGTTAGCTCCGGGTACCGCACCGGGAAAGGTAGAAGCAATGGCTGCGAAAATATTGAAAGACCGAATTCCCGAATCGGCCACGCGGGAGGTTACGTATGAATTTTATCTCCAGCCCGTGCAGTCGATCCATTTAAAATCCAATATTGCGGATGAACTGCAGCCCAACGGAAGCCGTGCATTTGTGTATTCCATGATCGTGGCGGCTGTTCTTATTCTCGTAATCGCCTGGATCAACTTTATTAACCTGTTAACAGTACGGTCATTAGAACGTGCCAAAGAAGTAGGTGTGCGGAAGGCGATTGGTTCTACACGCAAACAATTAGTGATCCAGTTCCTGTTTGAAGCGATGTTATCCAGCATGGCTGCCGGTATCCTGGCTGTTGTAATTGTTTATTTTTCGGGCGACAAGGTTCGCGAAATAACGCAGATCCAGTTCCCTGCATTTTCATTTATGGGGCAAGAAGGTGCTGATATCCTGATCCTGTTTGCGGCCATTCTCGTTTTTGGCGGGTTGGTGGCGAGCCTGTACCCGGCATTAGGGTTATCATCCTTGCGGACAACCGAAGTGATCAAGGGCAAGATCAGCACGACACCCGGTAAGGGATATTTCCGGAAAACCCTGCTCGCCTTCCAGTTCTTCTGTTCCGTATTCCTGCTCACTTCCACGGCTGTCATTTACCAGCAGGTGGAGTTCATGCGCAGCCAGGAGTTAGGAATGAACCCCGACCAGGTTATTGTACTGCACTCTCCGCGGTCAATGATCGGCAACGATAAACGCATACAGCATTTCAAAAATTTACGGGAGAAGCTGCTGCCGTTTACCGATGTTGTGGAGGTGGGCGCTTCGGGCTGTATCCCGGGAAATGAATTCTTAGTAAGGAAAGATAATGTACACGCAGCGGGAGCGGAGGAAGGAAAAAATATAACCTACGATGTCGCGTATATCGATCCGGGTTATGCACCTGTGCTGTATTGGCATTTTGTTGACAGAGGGCATTTTTGACATTCTGGCTCTTTTGCTTTACAGACAAGAGAGGCAAAATCTAGAATAGCCCAATTGATCGCAACGATCTTATCATGAGTAGTAATCCTCCTTGAGAGCGTTTGAAGATATGGATCATATCGAATATCAGCCAGTTTTCTTGGACCAAAAAATCTTTCCAATACCCTTGCCATATTAACATCCAAAAGGGGAGAGGGTCTTTTTAAAACAAATAACTCAAAAGCATTAGTTATATATTGACCCATCATTGGCATTTCCTCAACCAATGACCTTTCTCTAGGAAAAACTCCGTTCCGCCTTTTTAACTCTTGAGATAATTTATACAGTCTCTTGCCACGTTGGTTGCTTAGACCAAATGGCTTCAAGGTTTTAATCAATTCCATTTCAGTTGCATTACCAAGCTGGATCCATGATGGATACTTCTTTAGAAAAATCGGCATGTATTTGTTTACTGTTTCAGCCTTCGTTCTTTGAAGTAGAATCTCAGAAATAATGCGAATATAATTCGAAGCTGACTTTTTGCGCCAAAGAAATTCTCGTCCATTAGTTTTGAACCATATCAAAAGCTCTGTCTGGAAGAAATTAATTTTGCTGGGCTCATTCATATACAATACACTAAAGTAAGAATTTGTAGTACTCTCAATAGTTAAAAAAAAGCCCCCTAAAAAGGGAGCTCTGAAACAGAAACCTCAAGCCACCTGCCTACGCTTATTATAGATTCTATAAAAATACGATTTGTAGGCATGCAGCTTCGGCAGGCATGCAAAAATCTGAGGAAAACCTCTTTGATGCCAGAGGGACAGAAAGCAAACAGGAATGGCCTAACGCCAAACCGAAAACCGAACGACAGCCACCCCCGAGAAGCTCGGGGCAGGCACCCACCGATATTGACTTTTATAATATATTTAAACATGACGCGGCCACACAGGACCGGATAGAAAGGTGGAGGGGCTGCCGTAAAAAAATACTACACAAGGCAAGGGGGGGTGGCAGGAGGCCATGCCTACACGAGGCGCTTCGGCAGGCAGGGGAGGGTGGAGATTTTTAACGAGCAGGCCCCGCTAAGAAGCGGGATAGACTCCGCGAACCCTTGCGGCTTTCTATTCCGCAAGCCCGTAACCTTGTGTTATGGTTAAGTATTTTTAAGGGATGAACAAAGCATGGTCAAAGTTCTGTATAGCTAATAAATTCGTAGTATCTTTGTAAACCGCAAATAGAATTGTTATGAATACTTCTTCTTACATTGAAATAAATCCGCACATTATGATGGGTAAGCCTGTCATTAAAGGCACCCGTATCACCGTTGAGTTAATACTGGAGTCTCTTTCTGCCGGAGAATCGGTTGACAATCTTTTAAAATCATATCCACGACTGACTAAAGAAGCTGTTTCCGCTGCTTTGGCTTATGCTGTGGAAGCATTGAAAGGAGAAAAGTCATATCCGGTTACCGTATGAAATTTTTGGCTGATGAAGGTGTTGACAGGAGTATCGTAGATGGTTTGAGGCAATTCGGGTTTGATGTTTTTTATGTTATTGATGAGACGCGTTCTCTGGATGATGATGTGCTTCTTCAAATTGCTGCTGACGAAAAAAGAATTTTGATTACAAAAGACAAGGATTTCGGGGAATTAGTTTATCGCTTAAATAAAATTCACTCCGGTGTTATCTTGTTACGGATGGAAGGATTAACCACTCAGGAAAGGGCTGGCATAGTTTGCCCTTTAATGCTTAAATACAAAGAACAATTACTCAATTCTTTTACTGTTATTCAAAAAAGGTTTATCCGAATAAGACACGCTAAATAATTTCAGGCATGAACAACGCCTGGTCAAAACTCCGTCCCTTATCAAAGCTCGATCAGCTTGCAGAAACCATTATCAAAACCGCGTTTATCCTATCTGAGGATCATAACGTTATTGCCAGCTATGTCAATCATTCCGGAGCCAATTTCAGAATAGCGAACCGGAAAAGGGGAGGGGAGCCTGCCTCTATTGAAAAAATTATGTTAAGAAGCCCGAGTGCGTTGGCCTGAGCCAAAAGCGGGCGTGTGCTGGCATGTGGGCGGGAGCATTTTTTCCCGATAGCTATCGGGATTGATTTTTTCCCAAAGGGGATCCCTTCGGGGTTGGTACTTTTTGCATTCAAGTGTTTCATCCCGCAAGGCGGGGGCAAAAAGTACGAAGCTCCGCAGGAACTCTACTACCTGTGAAGTTCAATACGATCTGATAAAGGCTGAGTCGTAGGGGCTGAATTTTAAATCTGAGTCCCCGACCCTAAAAATCTAATTTTCAGAACGTTACAAATCCTTAATTCATTTGATAATCAAATCTATTTCAATGCTTTGAGCGTTGGATTCAAGGCAGTGTGCTGCTGGCTTTGGCCTATGCGCGGATTTCGTGCGGCCATTCGTACACAATCTTCCTCGTTTAACAGACCCGTCCGACTGGCGTCAGCCGGGCGGACACTCAAGGACGTGGTGCGCATGGCCGGAGAGCGCGGTCCCGCGTTTCGCGGGAAACTGAGCGTCAGGCAGAAGCGCAGGTAAGAGTTATATAATTTATATTATGTTAAGTTAAAATATCACGCTCCTGAGTAAATAACAAATTAGGATAGTACTCTGAGGCGACACATCCGCTATGTTAACAACACCACATTACAGCACTTGAAGTTCTTTATTTTGGCCAGCCCTGTTCATCCCAGTTTAACTTTTCGATTCGGAGCCTGG
>CAZIGG010000198.1:2493-4329 GCA_964538575.1 uncultured Roseivirgaceae bacterium | reverse complement strand
ACCATTGTTGGGTGGGAATCGATATGAAACATGTTCCCGTTTTTATCGATCGCGATCGCGCCTGCAAAGCCATCGAATGGTTTTAGCTCAGCAAAAGTTTTTTTACATGCTTCCTGTAACGGCATGCCATCCGTTGCACGGGTAACAATTTTAGCGGCAATGGCACCACTGACAATATCTTCGCCTACGCCTGTACACGATACACCGCATTGTCCGTTCGCAAAATTTCCGGCTACCGTTGCTGAATCGGAAATACGGCCGGGTATTTCAAAACCTTTTCCTCCGGTTGAAGTGGCTGCCGCCAGGTTTCCGAAAAAATCGAGCGCAACGCAGCCTACCGTTCCGGAACGGGATGTTTTTAATTTTGATTCATACTCTTTTCTGCGCAGTTCGGTTTCTGTGCTGAAGTATTCAAAGCCATTATCCCGCGCAAATTTTGTTGCGCCATCACTCCCCAGCACGCGGTCATCAACCTCCATCAAACGTTCGGCAACACGAATTGGGTTTTTAACGTCCTCGATATTGATCACACCAGAGAAACGTTGCGTAACACCGTCCATTAAAGAGGCGCTCATCCGGATTTTTCCATCACGCTGAATTTGTGAACCAATGCCCGCATTAAAGAGCTCGTTGTTCTCTAACTGTTCAACCGCATAAACCACGGTTTGAATGGCAGTATGATTTTGAAGAACGTCAAACGCTTTTCTGGCAATGTCAGACAGTGCCTGTTGCTTGGCTTTTTTTATTACGTTCGTTGTGCCCAGTTCGCTGAAGAAGCCGCCATGAAGTATGATTTTGGGCATGGCCATTAATCCGGAATTGCGTTTTTAAGCGGCTCTTTAACTGCTTTGTGAACTTTCAGCTTGTGATTTTCAAGATCATACAAGCTGCCCATCGCCATTACATGAACAACTAAGTGTTCAATCGAGATCGGTTCGCCTAATTCGATGTCTGTAATGTTGGTATCGTTAATGTATCTGCCGTCTACAATGATCACCAGTCCGGAGCCAATGGCTTCCATCTTATTTCCATCGGTGATGAGCAAGCCGGTATCTTCCCCTAACCCCACACCCAAGGCAATCGGGTTGCTGACAACCGCCTGGAACAGTCTGCCGATCCTTCCGCGGTGAACAAAATGTGTATCAAAAATTACATTATTGATCAGACCTAATCCGCTGGTGATCTTCACTTCACCTTTGCGCAAGGCTTCGTGTGCAGAACCCTGGTAGATCATGTTGTTGGAACATGCAGCCGCCCCGGCCGAAGTACCGGTGATAACAACCTCATCATAATTGTATCTTGACAGGAGTACCCGGTGAAAAGCCGTGCCACCCAAAACAGATGTGAGCCGTAACTGATCACCACCCGTGAACATGATAATGTCGGCCTTTTCAATTCTTGAAATAATTTCCGGTGCGTTGGCCTCTTCGCGGGACTTAATGCCCAGTACGCCAACGTTTTTTGCACCCAGGTAGGAGAATGCTTTGAGATACTCATTGCCTACATCTTCCGGAACCTGCGAAGCTGTAGTGATGACTTCAATCCGGGAATCAATTTTATGGGCTGACTCCGTAAGAACCCTTTTTAAAATCCCCCGTTCGAAAAAGTTGAAATTTTTTTCAATGTCTTTTTCGTAATTTTTTTCAGTAAAACTTCCTTTATCTACTGCCCCCCCGATTACAATTAGCTTACCCTTGGGTGCCATAAGTAGTGTGTTAAATACAATACGTACCGTAAACGATGCCGAAATATAAACAACTTTCCTTACCTTATTACCTCAACCAAATCCTGTCCTGATCGATCTATGAAAATATTGAAGATACAGGCGCTTCGCGG
>CAZIGG010000198.1:0-2393 GCA_964538575.1 uncultured Roseivirgaceae bacterium | reverse complement strand
ACCCTTGCCGGAATGGAAACCGGCTTTGGCCGCACGCGCGAAACCAAAACCAGCGGCATTTATAATGTCGTGTTCAGCTACGTGGAAGAAAATGTTGGCTTGTATGCTGCTGAAGCTGCGGTACGCATTGCCGGAGCATTAGTTAACGGTACGGAGTATGATTTGAATGCCGATATTCAGAAGATGCGGGAGATCCGCGAAGATGTGCGGCTCGGGCCAAGCACGGGTTCATTGGTGGATGAAGCTGTCGCGCGTGAAATTCCATGGATCAGGCTGGGATCAAACTCGCTTGTTCAATTAGGCTATGGCGTTAATCAAGCCCGCTTCCAGGCAACCATCACCCAAAACACCAGCAACATTGCCGTTGACATCGCCTGCAATAAAGAGGAGACAAAAAGATTACTGGGTATGGCATCTATCCCGGTAGCCAAAGGCGACATCTGTGTGAGTGAAGAGGACTTAAAAAACACAATCGATAAAATCGGGTATCCGATCGTTATCAAGCCGTTAGACGGCAATCATGGAAAAGGCGCCTCCATTAATGTGCTTACCTGGGATAAAGCGGTTGAAGGCCTGCACCATGCGAAACAATATTCCCGAAGAGTTATTGTTGAACGCTACATTACCGGTTATGATTTCCGGGTGCTGGTGATCAACAACCAGGTTGTTGCGGCTGCGCAGCGAGTTCCGGCTCATGTAAAAGGTGATGGTAAGCACACGATACAACAACTCATTGAAACTGAAAATAAAGATCCGCGCAGGGGATACGGTCATGAAAATGTATTGACTGAAATTTCTGTCGATCGGGATACGCTTGATTTACTTGCATTAAAAAATTATACCGTTGATACGGTTCCAAAAAAAGATGAGATTGTTTATTTAAAGTCCACCGCCAACCTCAGCACGGGCGGAACATCCATTGATGTTACGGATCTCCTGCACCCGGAAAACGTATTTTTAGCGGAACGCATATCGCGTGTAATCGGGTTAGACATCTGCGGCATTGACATCATGGCCGATAACCTTACCCAGCCCCTGAAAGAAAGTGGCGGAGTTGTGCTCGAAGTAAATGCGGCCCCGGGATTCCGCATGCACCTTGCTCCATCGGAAGGTCTGCCGAGAAATGTTGCGTCACCGGTTATTGATATGCTCTATCCGCCCGGAAAGCCCTCACGCATTCCGATCATTGCCGTTACCGGAACAAACGGTAAAACAACAACCACACGTTTGCTCGCGCACATGGTAAAGAACAATGGCTACCGCGTAGGCTTTACCACATCCGATGGTATTTATGTTCAGAATCATTTATTGGAAAAAGGCGATACAACCGGGCCGTTGAGCGCTGAATTTATTTTAAAAGACCCCACCGTTGAATTTGCTGTGTTAGAAACGGCACGGGGCGGAATTTTACGGGCCGGCTTAGGCTTCAGTCGTTGTGATATTGGCATCATCACCAACATCACTGAAGATCATCTTGGCCTGAGCGACATTGAAACGCTGGAAGATCTCGCACGGGTAAAATCAGTTGTGGTAAGAAGCGTAAAAGAAGACGGCTGGGCAGTGCTGAATGCAGAAGATGCCACCAGCGTAACGATTGCCAGAGAGCTTGATTGTAAAGTGGCGTATTTCAGCATGAATGAGAATCATCCGGTTATTGTTGAACACTGCAAGAACAAAGGAATTGCAGCAATCTATGAGAATGGCTTCATCACCATAAAAAAAGGCGACTGGAAAATCCGCATTGAAAAAGTTACCACCATTCCGTTAACCTTTGGCGGAAAAGCGAAATTTATGATCGGCAATGTGCTGGCTGCATCGTTAGCGGCCTACCTGTATGGATTTAAAACCGAGGGCATCCGGTTATCGCTGGAAACGTTTATTCCATCTGCGGCTTTAACCCCGGGCCGGATGAACATTTTCAACTTTAAGAACTTCACGGTGATGATTGACTTCGCGCACAATGCTGCCGGGTATGCTGCGATTGAAGAATTTTTAAGCACGGTAGACTCGCCCAAAAAGATCGGCATCATTGCAGGCGTGGGCGACCGGAGAGACCAGGACATCCGCGAATGCGGGATGATCGCTGCGCGGATGTTTGATCACATTATTATCCGCCAGGAAAAGCATTTACGCGGAAGATTGGATGAAGATATTAATCGCCTGATCCTGGAAGGCATGCGCTCCGTGGATAAAAAAGTTACCCACGAGCTTATCCCGATAGAAATTGAAGCGATCAGGCACGCTATTTCAATAGCCGAGCCGGGCACATTCATTACAGCGCTAAGCGATGTGGTTACCAATGCCATCGGCATTGTGCAGGAGTATCTCGATAAAGAGGCCGGGATTTAAGGTTTGTTATAGTCTATTCCGGGATTTAACCATAATTAACATTC
>CAZIGG010000197.1:0-4368 GCA_964538575.1 uncultured Roseivirgaceae bacterium | reverse complement strand
TTCTTGCATGGCAAAGTCCATCGCCTGCTTGTTTTGACTTCATAGTCGGCAGGATCTGGGAATTATTGTGGTAAAGGTGAAATAAAATTACGTGGGGACGCAACATATTACGGCCCCACATGAATGTGTAATTATTTGATGGGATTGGCCGTCACCCCTTCATGGGTGATGATCACCGGTTTGATCAACACGTTTGCGTCAAATTCCAATTTATCAATACACACCACACGCGCATTCCGGTCAGTTTGATCCAACGGCCTGCGGTGATATACAATATAATATTCGTCTTTCTTCGGATGTTTGATCACCGAATGATGCCCGGCTCCCGTAGCGATCTTATCATTCTGCTGCAGGATTTTATCCACCCGTTTAAACGGACCGAACGGTGAATCCGCAATCGCGTACGCTACGCTGTAATCCGGACCCGTCCATCCTCCCTCCGACCACATGAAATAATATTTACCGTTTCGCTTAACCATAAACGGGCCTTCTACATAGTTCTCCGGGGTGATTTCCTTAAACGTTGTTCCGTCTTCAAACGGAATAAAGCCGGTGAAATCACTTTTAAGTTTTACGATGTTGCAATGGCGCCAGCCGCCATAGATCAGGTAGTATTGATCACCGTCCTTATAAACAAACTGATCGATGGGTTGCGCACCATTATGAAACTTATCGATCAGGGGTTTGCCTAAGTAATCTTTAAACGGGCCTTCCGGTTTATCGGCAATGGCAATCCCAATTCCACCATCCTCCTTATCGCTTTGAATATCGTTTGCCCCAAAGAACAGAAAGTACTTTCCATCTTTCTCTATAATGGAAGGCGCCCATACTGCCCGTTTAGCCCACTTCACATGGGCTGTATCAAGAATACGTTCGTGTTTTGTCCAGTGAATCAGATCAGGTGAAGAAAAAGCATCGAAGAAAACCTGTTTATCGTAAGGCGCTGAATAGGTGGGATAAATCCAATATGTATTTCCAAATACGATACCCTCCGGATCAGCATAGTATCCCGGATTAACCGGGTTGCCCGATGTAACCTCTGCTGACTTTTGTGAGTATACGTTAAAACACAGGGTAAAAACGGCAAAAAGTATCAGCGTTAATCGCATAGTCAATATTCGTTTCTGAACGCTAATGTGTTCAAATTTGAGCAGTTCGTAAATTATTTTCCCTGAATTTGTATAAAATAGTAAGCTTTTAAGGCCGGCACCGTTGTTGAGTCAGACCGAACTTTCTACAAGTCATCTCAAAATACTCATAATGCGGTCATCCCGAGGAACGAGGGATCTTCGAACATACGGAACATGCGAAATTTGAAGATTCCTCTCCCGCTTTGGCGGGATCGGAATGACCAGACTATTTTTGAGATGAGTTCTAATTAGCAAAACCATCAATTAACTGCCTAAACACCAAACCATGCTGCAAACTCATTTAAAATTCTTTATCCGGGTTTTCCTCAAGGATAAGTTCTTTTCGATTCTTAACATTCTCGGGCTTGCGCTGGGCATTGCGGTGAGTATAATCCTGCTGCTTATTCTTCAGCACGATTTTGCGTATGACAAACACTTTGCCAATCACGAAAATATTTACCGGCTTGGGGCGCATGAGCAAGCCACGGGTGTGGATTTCAGAGTAGCGCGCTCGGCACGTGAACTGGGCGCAATTTTAAAAGAAGAATTTCCGGAAGTACTGGCGTTCACCCGCGCTAACGACTGGGACCACACGCTCGTGACGTATGAAAACAACGGTGAAGAAGTTTTCTATTACGAAGACGATGTTCTCCGGTCGGACTCAACATACTTTACCGTATTTAAGCACGAATTTATTGCGGGCGATGAAAAAACCTGCATGAATCTGCTCAACTCAATTGTCGTTACGCAAACAACCGCCAGGCGATATTTTGGAGATGCAGACCCGCTTGATAAAATCCTGTTGATTGACGGCCAGTCGTGGAAAGTAACTGCCGTTATTAAAGATCTGCCGGACAATACGCACATGAAATTTGATTTCCTCCTGTCCGGCTTAGCAAAATCCCGCGAGTGGGTTGTTGATGCCGGTCAGATTAAATCAGAAGCCTTTTGGAATCCCGATGTATTTACATTCCTCGTGTTCCCGGACCAATACGATCCGAAAAACTTTCACGACAAGTTCCCAACACTTTATAACAAGTATTTCAAATCGTTTGGCGACCAGGTGGGTGGCAAGTATACGCCTATTCTTCAGCCGCTGGCAGATATTCATTTTACTTCCGATCTTCAGTCGGATGAGCCCAACGGAAACATTGCCTACGTTTATGCTTTCACCGGTATTGGCATTTTCATCATTCTGCTTGCCTGTATTAATTACATGAACCTCTCCACAGCCAAATCGGTAAAACGCGCGAGCGAAATTGCGATGAAAAAAACATTAGGCTCGAGCAAACGTGCGCTGGTGTTATCCTTTTTAGGAGAATCAGTTTTCCTGTCATTTATTTCGTTAATCGTAGCTGTTAATATTGTGATGGTTGTACTGTCATTATCATCGTTCAACACCTTAATCGGGAAAGAACTTTCGGCTGACTTTTTAAATAATCCATTATTACTGTTTGGATCACTCGGCATTGCGTTGGGCATTGGCATTTTATCAGGATTGTATCCTGCCTTTTACCTACCCTCGGTAAACACCTTAAGTGCGTTGAAAGGATCGTTCAAAAACAGAAAATCAAGCCACCTCTTAAGAAAGGTTTTAATCACAACACAGTTTGCCATTTCAATTTTTGTTGTGGTGTGTACATTCTTTATGCAAGATCAGATTGATTACGTACGCAACAAAGAATTAGGATTTAACAAGGAAAATATTCTCATTCTTCCCATTCAGGATACCTTGGTACAGAACAGAATTGTATCGATTAAAAACGAATTGCTTCAAAATCCTAAAATCACTGAAGCCACAACCGCTTATAATGTGATAGGCATGGGCGTTGGCGGACCGGTAATGTGGGCCGAAGGCGAAGATGGCACCATGAAGCAACAAGCATTTTCAAGAATGGTAGTGGGTGATGATTATTTCAAAACCATGAACATCGAACTTGTGAAAGGGCGCAACTTCCTGCCCGGGCCAAAGGCTGATATCGACAATATCTTTATTGTAAATGAAGCCGCTGCTAAACTAATGGGTTGGGGCGATGAGCCCGTGGGCAAAAAAATGCGATGGTTCCATGGCGAAACCGATGGTCAGGTAGTGGGTATGGTAAAGGATTTTAATTTCTGGTCGTTACACAACCCCATCGAGCCACTAATTATTGTGAAGTCGCGCGAAGAAGGTGGCTTTTTACACCTGAAAATTGCAGGCGATAATCTTCCTGAAACGATGGCGTACATTCGGCAGAAATGGGCAGGGTATGATCCAAACCATCCGTTCGAATATTTCTTTTTAGATGAACGATTCAATGAACAATACCGCGCAGACGAAACACAGTATGCGTTATTGTCGAACCTATCCTACATCTGTATCTTCATTTCGTTATTAGGTTTGTTAGGCTTATCGGCCTTTACTGCGGCACAGCGCACAAAAGAGATTGGTATTCGTAAAGTGCATGGTGCCAGCATTCCGCGCATTGTTTATTTGTTATACAAAGACGTGATGTATTTAGTCATCATTGCAGCCGTACTGGTTGTGCCTGCCGCGTTCCTGATCATCCGTGAGTGGATGGGCAACTTCGCCTACCAAACTCCGCTTAACTACTTTACCTTTGGATTGGTAACCGTACTGGCGCTGATCTTTGCCTTTATAACGGTGGGATTTCATTCCTTAAAAACGGCACGAACCAATCCGGTCGAGTCATTAAAGTATGAGTAAGGTAGAGATCAGGACTTAGGGGTTAGGGATTAGAGGTTCATTCAAAATCGAGAAATATTTCTCACTTTTGATTATTGACTACTTCCGCTGTGATCACTTCTGTTACGTTTAACAACACCACACTCCATTATCAAAAATCCGGGCACGGAAAACAAGTGTTGCTGGCGTTTCATGGCTTTGGACAGGACGGAACGATTTTTAATAATCTTTCAGAAGCATTAGCGGATAAATACACGGTGTATACATTCGATCTTTTCTTTCATGGAAAAAGTGAATGGCCATTGGATGAGCAACCCTTAGAGAAGATTTTCTGGAAACAATTAATAACCCTGTTTTTTACCGAACAAAATATTACTCATGTTAGTCTGCTTGGGTTTAGCATGGGCGGAAAGTTTGCCTTGGCTACACTGGAAGCTTTCCCTAAACAAACCAAAGAAATCATTCTTATTGCACCGGATGGAATTAAAACCAGCTTTTGGTATAGCCTGGCCACCTATCCCGTTGCGTTACGGAATCTCTTTAAAAGCATGA
>CAZIGG010000196.1:0-4470 GCA_964538575.1 uncultured Roseivirgaceae bacterium | reverse complement strand
AGCAGTTACTTTGCAATCCGGAAATATTTAAGAATGTCGTTAGACGAATTATATTAATACAATACAGCATGGAAAAATTACCCTTTGGAAAAAAGAATTATCAGTGGATGGTTATCGGACTTGTTACGCTGGTTCTTGGATTTATCATTATGTCGCTGGATGGTGAGCCTTACGGTTTTGGATTTTTGGGGTTAACGCTCGGGCCGGTTGTTGTGATGGCAGGATTTATTATTGAAATCTACGCGATCCTGATCAAGCCGGGTGCAACCAAGCCGGAAGCCAAAAAATAAGTTTCCTTGTCTTTACTGCAATCCATTATTCTCGCCCTTGTTGAGGGACTCACCGAGTTTCTGCCGGTGTCTTCAACCGGCCACATGATCATCGCCTCCTCGGTGATGGGCATTGAAGCTGACCCGTTTGTAAAACTTTTTACAGTTGTCATTCAGCTTGGCGCTATCCTTTCCGTGGTTGTACTGTACTGGAAACGTTTTTTTCAGTCGTTTGATTTTTACCTGAAGCTTGGCGTTGCGTTCATTCCTTCCATAATCGCTGGGTTGTTCTTTAAAGAGTATGTTGATGCGCTTCTCGAACGGGTTGATGTAGTGGGCTATACGCTTTTACTGGGAGGAATCTTCTTCCTGTTTATGGATAAGATCTTTAAAGATGAAAATGAACCTGATCAGGACATCACCTATCCAAAAGCTTTTAAAATCGGCTTATTCCAGGTAATCGCAATGGTTCCCGGTGTTTCACGCTCTGCAGCGACCATTATCGGAGGGCTTTCACAAAAGTTAACCCGCAAAAATGCCGCTGAATTTTCCTTTTTCCTGGCAGTACCTACCATGTTTGCCGCAACCGTATTATCGATTTACAAATTCTACACCGATGGATTTGTGCTTTCATCCGCTGAAATCAATACACTTATCATTGGAAACGTAGCTGCATTTATTGTTGCGCTCATTGCGATAAAATCATTTATCAGCTTCCTGACCAAACACGGTTTTAAGGTGTTTGGCTATTACCGGATTGTGATTGGCATTACTATCCTGGCCTTGTATTATCTTGGCGGAGGTCTTTCTGTTATTTAATGAATTCACCACACCCAACGGATGCAGGGCAGCTTTTGCTGCTGAATAAGCCATCAGGCTGGACGTCCTTTGACGTTGTGAATAAGCTCCGCTACAAGCTCAAGATCAAGAAGATAGGTCACGCAGGCACGCTTGATCCCCTGGCGACCGGCCTGCTCATCATCTGCACCGGGAAAATGACCAAGCGAATCGAAGAATTTATGGGCTTAGAAAAAGAGTACACGGGCACTTTTGTTATCGGACAAACAACGCCTTCTTATGATTTAGAAACCGAAGTATCCGATCCTGTTGACATTTCTTCTGTAACGAAAGACTTAATCCAGGATGCTGTTACATCCTTAACCGGGACAATCAGCCAGCTTCCGCCTGTACATTCAGCCATAAAAATTGGCGGCAAGCGCGCCTACAAATTTGCGCGCCAGGGTAAAGAAGTTGAGCTTAAACCCCGCGATGTTGAAGTATCGGAGTTTGAAATAACTTCTGTTGCATTGCCGATGATCAATTTCAGAATTGTCTGCTCGAAAGGCACGTACATCCGTAGCTTAGCCCGCGATCTGGGTGAAAGTCTTGGTGTTGGTGCGTATCTTTCACAACTTTGCCGGACCCGGATCGGCACCTTTAAGCTTGAAGATGCCCTTTCGATTGACGATGTGACACCACCCCATGCGGATCTATTACAGCATTGATGATTTTAGTCCCGTTAAAAATGCCGTTGTTACCAGCGGAACGTTTGACGGTGTGCATGTAGGGCATAAAAAAATCCTGTCCCGGCTTAACGAGGTTGGCCGAAAGAGTGACGGGGAAACAGTTGTGATTACATTCTGGCCGCATCCGCGTTTGGTGCTCTACCCGGATGACAAACAGTTAAGATTGCTCAACACGTTTGAAGAAAAAGCTGAGCTTTTAAAAAAGCAAGGCGTTAACCATCTATTGCGCATACCGTTTACAAAAGAATTCTCCCAGCTTTCATCGGAAGAGTTCATCACCAGAATTCTGGTTGGAAAAATAGGAACAAAAAAATTAGTGATCGGCTATGATCATCATTTCGGAAAAAACCGGGAAGGGAGCTTTGAGCAGCTTAAACTGAATGCACCCAAATACGGGTTTGAAGTTGAAGAGATTCCCCGGCAGGATGTTGACCATGTTACGGTAAGCTCAACAACCATCCGGAACGCTATTGAATCAGCCGATCTTGAAACCGCTAATCATCTTTTGGGTCAACCATACATGTTAAGCGGAAGAGTTGTAAAAGGTGATCAGCTTGGCCGGCAACTGGGTTACCCGACAGCGAATATTGAAATTGATTCGATTCACAAGCTTATTCCGGCAGATGGTATTTACGCGGTGCATGTTCACCATGCCACCACAGCGTACAAGGGCGCACTTTACATCGGCAACCGCCCAACCGTTGGCGGAATTAAGAAAGTAATCGAAGTAAATATTTTTAACTTCGCCAAAGAGATTTATGGCGAATCGCTTACCGTTGAATTCCACAAATTCATCCGGGGTGATAAGAAGTTAGATTCATTAGAAGATCTTAAGAATCAGATTAGTTTAGATAAAGAACAAGTCTTAGCTTCATTTAATTAACTATGATCAATAAAGTTGTAAAAGATGCCGGTGATGCTGTAAGCGATATTCCCGACAATGCCGTACTCATGCTGGGCGGGTTCGGGCTCAGCGGCATTCCTGAAAATTGCATCCGCGCGATATTAAAAAAAGGCGTGAAAGGACTCACCTGTATTTCAAACAACGCGGGTGTTGATGACTTTGGAATCGGGCTGTTGTTAAAAACACGTCAGGTAAAAAAAATGATCGCATCGTATGTAGGTGAGAATGCCGAGTTTGAACGGCAACTGCTTTCCGGTGAACTTGAAGTTGAACTCATTCCGCAAGGAACATTGGCTGAACGTTGCCGGGCGGGTGGAGCAGGTATTCCTGCATTCTTTACACCTGCCGGTTATGGTACTGAAGTCGCAGAAGGCAAAGAAGTCCGCGAATTTGATGGTAAAAAATACCTGATGGAACACTGGCTTCGGGCTGATTTTTCGATTGTAAAAGCCTGGAAAGGAGACACTTCCGGGAATTTAGTGTATCGGGGAACCGCGCGTAATTTCAATCCGATGATGGCGGCAGCGGGTAAGATTACCATTGCGGAAGTAGAAGAGCTTGTTCCGCTTGGCGAACTCGATCCAAACAACATTCATACACCGGGAATTTACGTGCAGCGGATTTTTCAGGGAAAAGATTACGAGAAACGAATTGAACAGAGGACAATCTCAAAATAATTTGATAATTCGGTGATTAGTTAATTCGTTAATTATGGAAATACCGAAGAAGTATAATCCAGATTTAAAAGAGAATCTCATCGTGAAGATGACTTTTAACTTTGCTTTGGAAATAGTTAAGTTAGTCGAGATACTTGAATCGAAAAGAAAATACGCAGTAGCAAATCAGTTAATTCGATCCGGAACATCCATTGGAGCAAATGTTCGAGAAGCTCAAAACGCAGAATCAAAAGCAGATTTTATTCACAAAATAAAAATTGCGGCCAAAGAAGCTGAGGAAACTGAATATTGGCTATACATCTGTGATCAGTCAGAGAATTATCCTGAATGCAGAGTATTGCTAGCTGATATTTTAGCAATAAAGAAAGTCCTATCTAAAATTATTGCGACTTCAAAGAAATCAACGAATCAGTAAATCAACGAATCATCGAATATTATATGTTAGATAAGATAGGTATCGCAAAAAGAATAGCCCGGGAAGTCAGAGATGGCATGTACATCAACCTCGGCATTGGTATTCCCACATTGGTAGCCAATTACATTCCTAAAAATCTTAATGTTGTTTTGCAATCAGAGAATGGATTATTAGGTATCGGGCCATTTCCAACCGAAGATAAAGTGGATCCGGATTTTATTAATGCCGGAAAACAAACGATCACCATGATGCCCGGCTCAGCCCTGTTTAATTCGGCAGAGAGTTTTGGAATGATCCGGGGCGGACATGTTGATCTTACCATCCTTGGCGCCATGGAAGTTTCCGAGAACGGTGACATCGCCAACTGGAAAGTTCCGGGTAAAATGGTTAAAGGCATGGGCGGAGCGATGGATCTTGTTGCTTCTGCCAAACACATCATCGTTGCCATGCAGCATTGCAGTAAAGATGGCGCGTCAAAACTTTTGAAAAATTGTTCGCTTCCGATAACCGGCTTGAAGTGCGTAAAAAAAATTGTTACCGACATGGCTGTACTTGACGTTCTTCCATCCGGAGGATTTAAATTATTGGAACGCGCCCCGGGAATTACCGTTGAGCAGATCAGGCAGGCCACGGAAGGAAAACTAATCGTGGAAGGAGAAATTCCGGAGATTAAATTTTA
>CAZIGG010000195.1:0-4501 GCA_964538575.1 uncultured Roseivirgaceae bacterium | reverse complement strand
ATCCCTCGTTCCTCGGGATGACCGCATTATGAGTATTTTTGAGATGACTTGTAGTTGAAAATCAGCCTCGCGGGTGCGGGGCTTTTTTGCCTGGCTCAAATGGCTACTGTCAATAATTTGCGATCAGGAAATAAATTTTTAAGATTTCCCGCGATGCCTGAAACCTTTATCGTAATTTTACGATAAAGTAAACTATGGGATTAGCCAAGACTGAAGAATTCACCAAAGCGCAGAACGACCTGGCTTCGCTTACGAAAGCGCTCGGTCACCCTGCACGCATTGCTATTTTACAGTTTCTTATCAAAACAAAGTCCTGCATTTGCGGAGATATTGTGGAACATCTTCCGCTTTCTCAATCAACCGTATCGCAGCATTTAAAGGAATTGAAGAATGCCGGACTGATCAAGGGGAATATTGATGGGCCAAGCGTATGTTATTGCATTGATGAGAAGAACTGGGAACGAGCCAAAAGGATAATTGGCGGGTTGTTTGAAAGCTATGACGGCCAGCCTTGCTGCTGACTATTTTTTTATACTAATCTATCGCAATATTACGATAAATATAAAAACCATGAGTACACAAACCAACGAACAGCTCAAGCAACTTGTAAAAGAGAAGTACGGTCAGATTGCTGAGCAAAGCAAAACTGAAAATGAAACCAGCTGCTGCGGAGCAACGGCTTCCTGCTGCTCCACGAGTGACTACACCGTTATGGCGGATGATTATTCGCATCTGGATGGGTACGTTCCGGATGCAGACCTTGGACTTGGATGCGGTTTACCAACAGCCTTTGCGGAAATTAAAGAAGGGGATACGGTTGTTGATCTTGGATCGGGCGCTGGCAATGATTGTTTCATTGCGCGATCAATCACCGGAGAAACCGGAAAAGTGATCGGCATCGATTTTACGGATAAGATGATTGAAAAGGCGCGCATCCATGCAGATAAACTCGGCTATAAGAATGTTGAATTCCGCCAGGGTGATATTGAAAATATGCCGTTAGCATCGAATGTTGCGGATGTTGTAGTTAGTAATTGTGTGTTAAATCTCGTGCCCGATAAGAAAAAAGCCTTTTCCGAAATTTTCAGAATACTTAAGAAAGGCGGCCACTTCAGCGTATCCGATATCGTGTTAACCGGTGATCTTCCGGAAGCGTGGCAAAAGAGCGCAGAACTTTACGCAGGATGTGTTTCAGGCGCTGTTCAAAAAAGTGACTACTTAGGCATGATTCACGAACAAGGATTTGAGAATATCAAGATTCAAAAAGAAAAAGTTATAACGTTGCCCGATGACCTGTTGAAGGAATATCTTTCACCTGCTGAGCTGAACAGCTATCAGCACGGTCATGCGGGTATTTTTAGCATCACGGTTTATGCGGAGAAGCCATTGAATTGTTGTAAACCCGGTTGCTGCGCTTGATATGAAAAAGATTCTTATTCTGTGCACCGGCAACAGTTGCCGCAGCCAGATAGCCGAAGGATACCTGAAACACTTTGCCGGAGATAAGGCAGCAGTATACAGTGCCGGCATTGAAACGCATGGTGTGAACCCGAAAGCAGTCAGCATCATGCAGGAAGACGGGATTGATATTTCCAGCCACACGTCCAATCATGTGGATGAATATTCCGCGATCGTTTTCGATTACGTGATTACCGTATGCGATCATGCGCAGGAGCGATGCCCGGTGTTTCCATCTTCCGCAAAGAAGCTGCATCAGAATTTTTCCGATCCTGCAAAAGCAACCGGATCGGAAGAAGAGATTCGAAACGAATTCAGGCGGGTACGTGACCAGGTAAAAGCGTATTGCCAAAACTTTGTTGAGGAGAATTTCAGCTAGCTGACATCAGCACGTTATCGCCCATGAAAGGCGGAATTTCATCGGTGAGAATTGCTGCATCAACTCCGCTGGTATGAAGAAGTGCAAGCAGTGAGCTTTCGCGGATAAAGCCGGAAGATTTTACGCGAAGTATCCGGTCGCAGTCGTCCAGGTCGAAATTGACAGTGTACTCCGGAAAATTTTCATGGATCAGCGTAACAAGCCGTTCAGCCTGCCCGCCTGTTTCCACATTGGTTTTAAATACTTCGACAATTTCCATAACGGGTTTATTCCTGATCAAACTTACGGTCATCCGGGTAATTCAAGCCATCCAATTACGACATTGATTCGGGCTGTTCACGACATTTTATCTTTCAGCGGCTTTTTTTCGACAGTGCATTCCCTGAGTTGAGGGCTGGCTGAAACAAATACTTTTAGGCCGCAGTTGCTTTCAGTTTTTTGTGATAGAAGACATACGATGCAATTCCGAGTCCGAAGAATACAAGCATACCCCACGAATCTACGGTAAGCACGCCTGCAGCATAAAATGAATAGGTTGCGCTGGTGATATCAAAGAACAAGCCTGCGTACGACCATTCTTTTACACGGGGAAATCCAGGGACGAGGATGCCGATTACCCCCAATACTTTGGCAACGGCAATGTAGTTGATGAAGTATTCCGGATATCCGAGAATTTCGTGAATGAACTTAGTTCCCTCTTCATTGGGAATGCATGTTGAAAGCATGGCCAGGGCAAAGAGTACGGTAAAAATCCAATACAGGATGGTAATGGTTTTTGGTTTCATAGCTTGGTTATATTAATCGTTACACGTTTATCATACGATAAAATTATTTTCAATTTTGCGGGATCGCGCTTTCGTCCATGTACAGGATTTCCCATTGGTGGCCATCCAGGTCGGCAAAGCTATGGCCGTACATCCAGCCATGATCCTGCGGATCGGCATAGGTTGAGCCGCCTGCTTTCACGGCATTTTTGATCATTGTATCGACTGTTTCGCGGCTTTCGGCATCAAGCGCGATCAATACTTCGGTGCTTTTCTGTGCATCTGAAATTGGTTTCTTGGTGAAATCCCTGAAACGTTCTTCTACCAGCAGCATCGCGAAAATATTCTCCCCAATGATCATGCAGGTTGCCTGCTCATCGGTGAACTGGGCGTTGAAGTTGAAGCCAAGCTGCGCGAAGAAATTGATCGACTTCTCAAGATTTTTTACCGGGAGGTTTACAAATATTTTAGTTGCCATAATGTCCATGTTTAAGGTTAGTTCTTTCATTGTCCGTTAAAGGCTGCTTTTAATTTTCCAATATCGAGCTTGCGCATTTTCATCATCGCCTGCATGGCGCGGTCTGCTTTCCCGCGATTTTTGTCTGTAAACAGTTCGTATATTCCATTCGGGACAATCTGCCACGACAAGCCATACTTATCTTTCAGCCAGCCGCACATGGATTCTTCCCCGCCATCGGCCGTTAACGTATTCCAAAGGTCATCAACCTCAGCTTGTGTTTCGCAGTCTACGGACATGGAAGTTGATTCTGTAAAATTGAACCTCGGGTTTCCGTTTAATGCCTGGAATTTAACTCCATCCAGAATAAAATTTACCGCTATGGCCTTTCCGTCAGGTCCGGGCAGGACGCTGGTGATCTTTGAATTTTTGAAAACAGATGTATAGAACTTCGCTGCTTCTTCTGCGTGTTGGTCAAACCAGAGGCAGGGTGAGATTTTTTGTGTGATAGCCATACTAAATTTCGAATTTAGATTTACGAATTATGAATTGGTTGGTTTTTTACTCTGAGTTTGCCGCCCAGCCAAACGGTTGGATAAGCAGAGACAGCCAATGCGATGGGATACCAAAGTTGGGAAGAATCAAAACCCGGGACTAATCCCATTACACTTGCCACAATACCCGTAATGCCTAACACAATTCCGATTATTCCGAGAATGGTTACATGCTTCATTGGATTAGCAGGTGCAAGCGCTGCTGTTATGTATGCTCCCAATACCTGATAAAGGCAGCGATAGATGAGGGCAAGCATAAGCATCCAGGTAGTATAAGATCCCTGGCCGACAGCGGGTGGAAATACTCCTGTTGATTCCAGGATTGTATCTGTAATTGCAGCTAATGCTGCCAGTACAATAATACCGACCAATACTGCGCCAATACTTTTTAAGGTGTTCATGGTTAGTTGATTTTTGGTTTGGTTGCTTTCTTTTTGACAACTTTCTTAGCCGGCTTCCTCATTTCCTTTTCCGCAGCCCGGGTTTCATTTTGAAGCACACGGGCTTTTACAATGCTTTTCACCAATGAAGCAGGTATTGGTTTTTCGGGTGTAAACTGAATGGTGCCTTTTGCTACGATGAAGTCTTTTAAATCTTCCCGGTTGGCAAGTATCGAGGAACTTCCCGGGAAAAAGCTGCAATGATTTTTGAATGCAGCAAAATACACCAGCGCTCCTTTATACTTGTAAGCCGGCATGCCGTAGCTGATGCTTTCTTCAGCCTTAGGTGCGGCAGCCCTGATTTGTGCGCGAAGCTTTTCCAGGGCCGCCCGAACACCGGCAGGCTGTAACTTCAGGTATTCTTCGACCGATTTTAAATTGTGCATTCTCATATCAATTGTTTTTTTCGAGGTTGTTCTTCAGATTCTGTAAACTGATCTGCATATCCT
>CAZIGG010000194.1:0-4530 GCA_964538575.1 uncultured Roseivirgaceae bacterium | reverse complement strand
AGGCTTTTATAAGGACCGTTTAATTCCCGTTCCGATGAAAGCTGCCGCGCTACTTTTGTCTCCAGGCTTTTTAAATGAACAAACCCGATGTAAATCTGATCACCGTAAATCGTTGTGAGATATTCGCTGTGATTCACGCAGGGCGGTTCGATCCTCGCGCCATTCATCCGGGCTTCATGAAAGTAAAATTCAGTTTTATAAAATCCGCCAAAGTTATTGATCACGCCTACCATGAACTCTAACGGATAATGTGCTTTAAGAAACAAGCTTTGATAGCTTTCCACGGCATAACTGGCGGAATGCCCTTTTGCGAAAGAGTACCCGGCAAAGCTTTCAATTTCGTACCACACGCGGTCAGTAATTTTTTGATCGTATAGATCCTTACAGTTTTCAAAAAACTGATCTTTCACGCGCTGAAACTCCTCGCGCGACCGGTACTTGCCTGACATTCCCCTGCGCAGCACGTCCGCTTGCGTGAGTGTAAGCTTTCCGAAATGGTGTGCTACTTTAATTACATCTTCCTGGTATACCATCACGCCAAACGTATCGGCCATCAGTTCATCCATAACCGGATGGATCGATTCATACTTAATTCCGTTTTTATACATGTGAAACCGCTCGATGTATGCTTTCATCATGCCTGAACTGGCCACACCCGGCCGGATGATCGAACTGGCTGCCACCAGGGTTAAATAATCATCGCATTTAAGTTTTTCAAGCAGCATGCGCATCGCGGGAGATTCAACGTAAAAGCAGCCCATCGCTTTGCTGTTGCGGAGGAGGTCTTTTATTTTTTCATCTTTTGTAAATTCCCTGAATTGGTACACGTCTACGTCAATACCCTGGTTGCGCTTCACGTGCTTCACGGTTTCTTTAATGTGTCCCAGCCCGCGCTGGCTCAAAATATCAAACTTATAGATTCCAAAATCCTCAGCGGCATGCATTTCAAATTGCGAAACCGGCAGGCTTTTGGGCGGAAACTCGGTTGCAGTATAGGCGTAGATAGGTTTTTCCGTAATCAGCACACCTCCCGCATGAATGGAAATGTTTGCCGGCAGTTCAAGCGAAACAATGTAACGTGCATAGCTGAAAATCAATTCGGCAATATGATCCCGCTTCATGGCCATCTTGCGCGTGTCAACGAGGGTATCAATTTCTTCTTTCGGTAAACCGAAAACTTTTCCGAGTTCGCGGATGATCGATTTGTTCTGATACGTGGTGTGTGTCCCCAACAAACAAACATGATCATATCCGTAGGTGTTGAAGATGTATTCATAAATCACATCCCGGTTGTCCCATGAGAAGTCGATGTCAAAATCGGGTGGCGTTACGCGTTCCTCATTCAGGAATCGTTCGAAATATAAATTTAATTCGATCGGGTCAACGTTGGTAATGCCCAGACAATAGGCTACCGTGCTATTGGCCCCGCTGCCGCGGCCTACAAAATCAAAGCCCAGTTTTTTAGTATGCAGAATCAAATCGTAAGAAATAAGGTAGTATGCGGTGAATTCTTTGTTCTTGATAATGGTTAGTTCTTTTTCGATGTGTGTATCCCAAACCCCGGGCTGGTTTTTATACCGGATGTCAAATCCTTTTTTGGTTTCCTGGCGGAGATATTCAATATCTTCTTCGAGCGATCCCCTGAAAAACTTCTTATTCTTGTCTTTTCCCTGTTCACACGCAATGCTGCATTGATCCAGTAATACTTTTGCATTGGCCGCGAGTTCCGGGAAAGAATCAAATTGTTCGAGCAGCTCCTCTTCCGGCAACATGAACTCTTCTTTGAGCGCATGATGATGCTCCGGCAGCTTGCTTAACAAGGTATTGTTGGCAATGCTGCGCAGCAAACGATGGGTGTTGAAATCCCGCCAGGCGGTTTTTTTTCTTCCCGTTTTGTCGTCAATCCATTCGTGTTTGGGAAGAAATGTCACGGGATGCCAGAGCACAAATTTGTGAGTAAACTCCTCCCGGACTGGATTAGCGGCATACGCAACTAACTGCCGCTTACGGATTCCGATCAATTCATTTCTTCTAAGCTTATCGGTTTCGACTGTCCCCAATCCGTAGATTACAAAAGCGTTATCGAACCGGGGAGCACGAAGGGGAAAGGGTTTTGCTTCGCGATTGTGATGTGAAAGAAAGCGGTTGATTTCTTCAAAACCAGAATTATTTTTTGCGATGACGACATACAAAAAATCATTGCCGTTTCGGAATTCTACGCCAACCGCCAGGTCAAGATCGTAAGGCTCTTTATCAAACTTGGTTTTACCGTTGGCTTGTGCGCGGTTATCGTTGCACGTGCGCAGCATGTCGAGCCAGGAAGACGTATTGTTGATTTCCGTTAACGCAAGCTTGTGAACGTTGCAGCGCTTGGCTTCTTCAAAAAGAGTTTTGACCGGCAGCGTTCCGTACTTGAAGCTGTAACCGGTGTGACAATTGAGATACATAACGCATCACGATGCAAGTGGTAAATCGGTATAGTATGCCCAGGCACCATCGATTCCCCGCAGCACGGTGATCGATTCGCATTTAAATGAATTAACATATTTGGTATTCCGGATCACCGGCCAAAGCTTGCTGAAATCTTCTTTGCTCAGGTTCTTGGCGAGTGTAATGTGCGGTAAACTCTCCTGACCGGTGAGCTTTTTCATCAGCTCGCACACGGAGTTCTTGTTGATAATGTTCAGGCATATCGTCCGGTTCTCACCATGATGCAGCACATAAAAACCATTGATATAGATGGTAAATGGCTTAAAGCCCGACAGCACATCGTCAACTATGTGATATAAGATATTGTCGCTGTGCTCATCCTGGTATTTGAAAAGCGAAATGTGTGCTTTTGAAAATTCGCTCTCATACGAATGGCCCAGAATTCGCCTGAACCGCTGCTTGAAAAGAAATACATCTTTTGCAATGGGTGTGGGGGGTGCAATAAGAAGAAAATTTTCAGTCGCCTCTTTCATAAATTCAATTTTTTTATTCTCGTGTATTCTGTCCCCACGTTTTATTTCATTAACCATTTCACCGGATTATCCATGATGTATTGTCGGATCGCATTCAATTCATTTTCCGAGTGAATCACGTGATCGTAATACCGGGGTTGCCAATCGAATTCAAGCCGGTTTACTACGGCATATTTTTTCACCGCGGCTTTATACCCGCGAACAATGGATGCAAGATTTTCGGATTGCGGCTTAAAGGCATTTGTGCGCCAGCTTTCGTATTTGGGTCTGTTTAAAAATAGGACGCCATGGACGTGATCCGGCATGATCACGAAGGTATTCAATTCAACGAACGGAAAATGTTTTGGGATTTCGGTCCAATACCGGTTTGCGATGTCACCGATTTGAGTGAATATTTGGTTGGGGTGTAGAGACGCAAAATTTTGCGTCTCTACGTTCCCACCCGTTTTCGTTCCTATGTTTTCGGATTTTGAAACGATTCTATCATTAACAATCCGCCCGAAGTACGGTTGTTTGTTTTTCGTGCAAATGGTAACAAAATAAAAACCGTGCGAACCGTAATCCCAATTTTTTAACCGGGTGGTTTCAATTCGATATGTGTTTCGGAATTTTGTTTCCATTGTTTATGGATTTGGGTAGAGACGCAAAATTTTGCGTCTCTACGGTTTAAATCATATTGTCAATTAATCACCATCATCTTCGAAACCTTGCCGTTAAACACATTCATTTCCATCCGCACCCTGCGGTTTACGCCAATGGTTGTTGCGCGAACCAATTTTTCAACACCATGCCGGTGCTTGATGCGGTCAATGGCTTCGTAGAGGTTGATCGTTTCGGCTGTATCGTCAAACAAATTGATCTGGTGATTGCCCTGAACAAGGTTGCTTAAGCGTACGCCCACCAGGCGGATGAGTATTCGTCTGCTATAAAGTTTGTCGAACAATTCCTGCACCACGCGCAGAATGGTATAATCGGAAGACGTATAGGCAATATGCACCTGTTTTGTTTCGGTGTCGAAATTTGAATACCGGATCTTTACCGTAATGCACGAAGCCAGCTTCTTTTGCTCGCGTAACTGAAACGCCACTTTTTCAACCATCGCAATGAGAATAGACTTCATCCGCTTCACATCAATGCTGTCTTCTTCAAAGGTTGATTCGGTGGAGATTGATTTTTGCTCGGAATGCGGCACTACCGGAGATTCATCCACGCCATGCGCCTTGTTCCACAAGCTAATGCCGTTCTTGCCGAATGCGCTGGTTAAAAACTTCAGCGGCATCTCACGCAGGGTTCCTACGGTACGCACACCCATATCATATAAAAAGGAAGAAGTCTGTTTTCCGATCATCGGGATTTTATCCACCGCCAGGGGAGACAGGAATCCCTGCTCGTCACCGGGAACAATTTGCTTTTGCGCAACAGGCTTAAATTCACCCGTGGCAACTTTTGATACCAGCTTGTTTACTGACATCGCCATCGAGATCGGCAAACCAGCCTCTTTGGTAATCTTCTTTTGTAATTCAACCGCCCATTTAAACGCCCCGAAATATTTATCCATCCCGCTCGC
>CAZIGG010000193.1:0-4633 GCA_964538575.1 uncultured Roseivirgaceae bacterium | reverse complement strand
GGAAAGCAAAGATGCTGACCTGAAAATCATGTTCAGGAACATGATGGAAGAAAGCAAAAAGAACATCAGCGACCTGAGCAGAATTATTTTAAAGCTGGACGGAGATCCGAAATTCGGGGAAAATACGGTGGCTGGAAAAATTTATCATGTATGGATGGAACTTAAAACATCCTTTACGGGAAAAGACCGGCAATCGATTCTTAATTCATGTGAATTTGGAGAAGATGCCGCTGTTAAAGCGTACAAAAGTGCAATCCGGGAGCAGTACCTGATTACCGAAGCGTTTGATCTGGTCTACCGGCAGGCACAATTGCAACGTGCTTCTCATGATGTGATTAAAGCATACCGTGACGCAAACCTTAAACTTCGCCAGGCACAATATGAAAATAGCACGCCACAGAAATGAAAAAAGCCTACTACAATAAGCTGTTCATAATCCCCGTATTCATACTTATTGCGTTGTTAACGTTACTGTGTACACCCCGCAAATCCCAGGTTGACAGCTGTTAAAAGCATTGGTTAACTGCAAAAGCAAAGCGTTGCGCAGCCGGGTGATGCTTTTTGCAGTGAAAATTATCCACACCTGCAGCTATTTATCCTGAACTTTTTATTGAAATTTCGTGTACCTTTATCATTCAAATAATCAGTTAACGATTATCCTGGTTAAAAAAAGCATTTATGAAACAGGTCGTTTTAAATATTCAAGACGAGAAGTACCGTTTCTTTATGGAACTGGTAAAAAACCTTGATTTTGTGCAAGTAGAAAAAGACACGGAAGACTCTAAAGAAGAAATTATCGCTAATCTGGAGCAAGGCTTTAAGGAACTGAAACTTTATAACGAAGGTAAAAAGGAGTTTCGGGATGCCAACGATTTAATCAATGAGCTTTAAGGTCAAAACATCTGACCAGTTTGAAAAAGAACTTAAAAAGCTCGCTAAAAAATATCCTTCACTGAAAAAAGAGTTTGCCGGTCTGGTGGCACAACTGGAAGAAAATCCATCGCTGGGAACTTCCCTCGGTAATAATGTTTTTAAGATTCGTTTAGCCATAGCCTCTAAGGGCAAAGGCAAAAGCGGTGGGGCACGGGTTATTACCTATGTGCAGATTGACGATGAAACAGTCTTGCTTCTTTCTATCTATAACAAAGGTGATAAGGATTCTGTCTCTGATAAAGAAATCCTGGAGCTTTTGGAGAGATATGGAAAGTAAAAAAAAATGCGAAGCCTGGTTTAAGCACAGCGCCTTCTTTTTAGCACCGTTGCCATGATCCAGAAAGACCAGAAAACGAAAGCCACGTTCAACGAACAGGCAATAAAACCCTGAAGATCATTACTCCGACAGCTTAAAATAAATAATAAAGGAGGTTCCTTTCCTAACAGTGCTTTCCACTTCGATGGATGCATTATGACTGCTGATAATGTTTTTGGTGGATGTTAAGCCAAGCCCCATGCCACCCGGTTTTTCCGTAAAAAACGGATCAAAAAGCTTTTCAATATCTTCAGCCGGGATGCCTTTACCATTATCGGATACCGTAACGACAATCGTATTCTCTTTTAGCTTCACATCTACCATAAGTTCACCCCTGCCGCGTTCCATCGCTTCAATTGCATTCACAATGATATTCAGAAACGCAATTTTCAATTTTTCGCGATCCACCAGAATCCGGGGTAAATTTTCAATGTAACGCTTCTGAAGCTTAACCTGATTCAGATTGATGCTGTCGGCAGCCAGTGTTATCGTTTCATTTAAAATATCCGTTACATCCGCCAGCTCGAGGTTTAATTCTTTGGGTTTCGATGAATTGAGCATCTCTGTAATCAGTGTGTCAATCCGCCTGGCGTTTCGTTCAATGATCTCACTGTAAAGCTTTACCGACTCATTATCCTTCGGCATTTCATCACGAAGGTGTTCCAGCGCAAGGTTGAGGTTGGTTAGCGGGTTCCGGACTTCATGGGCAATAGTGCGGGCGAGTTTGCCGGTCATAGAAAGGCGTTCGGCAACCAACATATCCTTCTCTGCTTTTTTCCGAAGCGTTAAATCGTAAATGATGCCCTGGTAACAACAAAAATCTGACGATTGATCGGGAATAAATACGCAGTTGATCATGCAGATTTTTTTCTCGCCCCGGCTGTTCACCAGAACCACTTCAAAGTCTTTCACCTGACCATCTTCCTTCAGTTCGGAAAGCAGGTAAGCGTAATCCTGTTCGTCTGCAAAAATCTCTGAAAGTTTAAGGGAGAGAGATTCCGGACTCTCATATCCGAAGAAATTAAGAAACGATTCATTGACATCCAGCATCTTGAAATCCATGTTTGCAAGAAAGATCGGGTCAATCGACCGCTCAAAGAGCGAGCGATACTTTTTTTCCTTTTCATCCAACTCACGGATAACCTGCGACTGGGTTAATGCATACCGGATGCTCCGTTCCAGGAGCGATGCATCGAGATCTGTTTTCACCAGGTAATCGGCAGCACCGTACCGGCTGGCGTCAATATCCACTTTTAAGTCGCCCTGGCCGGTTAATAAAATACAGGGTGTCAACACGCCATTTTCCTGTGCGTAGCGTATCAAGTCAAGACCTGTTTCACTCCCCAGCCGGTAATCCACCAGGATTACATCGTGCCCGTTCTCCATCATTTTCGCGCGCGCTTTATCCGTTTCAGCAATCCATTCAAGCTCAAACTTGAAATTTTCACTGTCGGATAAATATTCTTTTGCCAGCAGCACATCGTCTTCGTCATCTTCAATCAAAAGAACGCGTATAGGTTGTTTCATAAGTTAATTCAGTACGTCTCCTCTGTTTTACGTTAGGAAAGATTGATATTATTTACCATTAGGGAAGATAAGTATAAATTCAGAACCCTGATTAATTATACTTTTTGCCCGGATATGCCCCCTGTGGTTCATCATAATCTTCCGGCAAATTGCCAGCCCGATACCGGTACCTTCATACTCAGATCGTCCCTGCAAACGCTGAAAGATGTTAAAGATCTTATCGGCATACTTTTCGTCAAAGCCGATTCCATTGTCTTTCACAACAATCCGCACATAAGAACTCTCCGTTACCTGTATGCCAAATTCTTTTTCAGCTTCTGCTGCCGAAATAACACTTCCGGAAATTTCAACGACCGGCAACGCACCAGGCTTATGAAACTTAATGGCGTTACTGATCAGGTTCTGGAATAACCGCCCGATCTGACCGCGATCTGCATTAATCGCAGCAATTGGCCTCACTCCCACTTTTGCTTTCTCGCGAAGAATCTGCCCTTCGATGTCCTCTACAACCTCATTCACAACCGCGGTCGGATCAACGCGTGTAAACTGCTCATGCCCGCTCGAAATCCGTGAGAACGATAATAAGTCTTCAATCAGTTTTTGCATCCGGGCGGAAGCCTGCTGCATGCGGGTAATGTACTCTTTGCCGACTTCATCCAGCTTATCTTCATACCGGGCGGCCAGCCGGTCGCCAAAAGCGCGAATCTTGCGGAGTGGTTCCTGTAAATCATGAGAAGCCACATACGCGAACTGTTCCAGATCCTGGTTTGAACGTTTAAGCTCATCGGCATACTGCTTGAGCTGATCCTCCGCCACCCGTTTGCCGGTAACATCGGTATAGGTAACAATCAATCCGTCATCCAGTTTCACGGCAGCCATGTAGTACCAGACTGTTTCTCCGTTTACTTTAAATTCGCGCTCAAACTGCTGTGCAACACCGGTTGTCACAACCTTCTTATACAGTTTGAACAAATCTGAGTTATTGGAGTCAATACCTGAATCGATCAGCCGTTCGCCCACCAGGGCATGAATACCTCCACCTAATGTTTGTCTGCTGATAAAATTTGCAAGTATCCACTCAAAATCAACAATCTCACCCGCCTTGTTCCTAACGGATGAAAAGGCCATAATCCCATCCAGTGAATGATCAAGAATATTTTGAACCGTACGCTGGGCGAATTGTTTTTCAGTAACCTCCTTTTCGAGTGTTTTAAGATTTTCCTTTAATCCTTTTTCAGCCTGTCGTTTCTGCTCAAGTGCTCCCATTACCCTGGCAAATAAAAATGCCACCCCGACTACGGAGAGAATCGTAAAAGCCAGCAGTGATAACGGAGCAATGTTGCGATAGCCTTCTTCCGAGGCAATTCTGCTTGTATAAACTTCTTCTTCCAGGTCACGGATTTTACTTACCGTGTTCCGGATCTTAGTCATGTTAATTTTACCGTCCTTCAGCAACTTGCTTTCATAGCGGTCCATGTATAAGGAACTCCGTTCAGCATTGGATAAGATCCGGTTGATTAATAAATACTGCGTGTTGATCAATAGCTGAAGGGTATCTACATACCGTTTCTGCAGAAAATTATCCTGAACAAGACTATCCAGCCCGCGCAGCATTTCCGGCAGTTGCTGAAGGGATTCATGGTACGGCTCAAGATAGCTCGTATCTCCCGTAAGCTGGTAACCGCGATGTCCCGTTTCAGCATCTTTAACAGCCGATAAAACATTCTCCACAACCCTGAAAACAAGACTGGAATGCCTTACCAATTTTACCTCGTTTATGTAATTATCAAGGTTGCGATACGTCATCAGGCTGACGGAAATCAGCACGATCAAAGCAGCTAAAAAAGTAAACCTAAC
>CAZIGG010000192.1:0-4668 GCA_964538575.1 uncultured Roseivirgaceae bacterium | reverse complement strand
ACCATCTTCAGTTCGTTCCGGTCGTTGACTAAATCCCAGAAAAGCTCGATGTAGTTGTTTGCCTCCTGATAGGCGTATTCAGAAACTTTCGCTTTCATTATTTTGGGATGGTGCGTTGCGATCGAGTTCTCCTTATCGCCTAAGAGCTCTTCGTACAGTTTCTCACCTTCGCGCAGCCCGGTATAAATTATTTCAATATCCCTGTCGGGCTCGAAGCCTGACAACTGGATCATTTTTTTGGCGAGGTCGGCAATCCGGATGGAGTTACCCATGTCGAAAATGAAGATCTCCCCTCCCTTGCCCATCGCCCCGGCTTCCAGCACAAGCTGGCAGGCTTCCGGGATCGTCATGAAATACCGGGTAATCTCCGGATGGGTTACGGTAACCGGGCCCCCTGCCTGGATCTGCTTCTTAAACAGGGGAATAACCGAACCATTGGAGCCTAATACATTTCCAAAACGGGTTGTCACAAACAGGGTATGGCGGCTGCCGCTCTTATCCAAATGGTTGTTCAGGGACTGCACATATATTTCGGAAATACGTTTCGAGCAGCCCATGACGTTGGTGGGATTAACGGCTTTGTCCGTAGAGATCATGACAAATTTCTCGACCTTATACGTTACCGAAAGATCCGCCAGGTTCTTGGTTCCCAGCACGTTACAATGTATCGCTTCCGAGGGGTTGCTCTCCATCACCGGCACATGCTTGTAGGCCGCTGCGTGGAATACGATGTGCGGCTTATGTTCCTGGAAGATGCCGCTGATCCGCTGCTGGTTGGTGATGTCGGCTAAGTACGGGAAAATGGCAATGCCCATCCGCTGGTTATGCAGCTCACGCTCAAGCTCATACAGCGCGGATTCATTCTGATCAATCAATATAACTTTCAGCGGCTGATAGTTAAGCACCTGGAATACGATCTCCAGGCCGATCGATCCGGCCGCACCGGTAACACAAATTACCTTACCCGCCAGCTCACGGCTGATGTGCTCGTTGGATAACCGGATACTCTCTCTTCCCAGCAGGTCTTCGATATTAACATCCTTGATCTGGTTCAGACTAAGCTCGCCCTTCACCCAGCGTTCAATGGGCGGAATGGTTCTGACCTTTACCTGGTTGCGCAGGCAGGCATCCACAATTTCGCTTTTGCGTTCATACGGAAGGTCTTTAACCGTGATGACCAGCTCATCCACGTTCAGCGCGATCAGCAGGTCATCAATTCCTGATTTAACGCGGTTGAAGTAAATGGGGGCTCCGCCCAGCGCTTTACCGGCTTTATTGGTGTCATCCTCTAAGAATCCCACCACGCGCATCGTTTCCGAGGAGTCGATTACTTCCTTGGTGATCATCCCGGACTGGCCGGCCCCGTAAACCATTACGTTGTTTCGCTTGGACAACGCATTTTTGTAATACGCAAAAATATATTTTACCAAAAGCCTGTAGTTGAACAGGAAAAGGAATGAGGATAAAAACCCGATCAGTACAACTGAATACGGAACAAGGTTATGATCTGTATTATAGTAATAAACTAAGTTGGAAGCGATAACCAGCACCAGGTTAATCACCAGCATGAAGAAAATCCTGCCGCCATCCTGGATGCCGGTGTACCGGATAATTCCCCGGTAGCTGCCGGACAGAAGAATGGCGATTCCCCCGCAAAGCGTATAAAACGCAACGCCCCGCTCAAAATCGTATTCGATGAGGTCGCTGACGGAAAAGTTAAATCGTAATATGTAGGCTAATACGGCCGAGAACGCAATAATGGAAAGGTCAATTAATACGATGACCCAGCGGGGAAGGATTTTTAGGTTATGTAATAGCCTGGAGAGCACCTTAGGGGTTATTCCTTACTTTTTTTTCTTGCAAGTAATGAACGCAGGCCCAAGGCACCGCCAGCTGCAAGTAATATCTCGATACCGGTAATGGGTACATCCGGATCGCCTGAAGGGTTCGCTGGTTGGGCGAAGATTGGATACGCTATTAACAGCAGGATTATAATCAGGCTTGCTTTCATTCTTTGCTCTTGATAATTTTTACTTGATGAGTTCTTCCTTCCTTCTGAATATGCAATATATACAATCCAGCAGGACTGCCAGAGAAATCAAATTCCGCTGATTTGACTGCACCTTGTCCATCAAGCAACTTTTCCATCATCAATAAACCAATCGGATTGTATATTCTTGTCATTACAGGCGCGGCAGATGTAATCTCAATCCGGATTCTATCGGTAAACGGATTTGGATAAACCTGTACCTGATTACTCAGCGGATTCTCTTCACCGGTTATAACAAATTGCAAGTCAGCAGATGCTGAACAACCACCCGAATTGGTAACCAGTGTATATAATCCAGATTCGCCAGCAGTAAGCTCCTGATTGGTTTCACCCGGTAACAAAACGCCATTCAGGTACCATTGATTTCCCGTTTCATGGCTTGAGATGAGCGTATTACCGCTTGTTGTTATTTCAACGGGTGTGTATTCAACCACCAGCTCAAACCGTTCAACAGCTTTTGAGTCAGCCTCTGCATTTACTACGAATTGATATTCCGGATTTTGACTCACATTTACCTGCGTATTCAGGAATTTATCTCTTAATATCCACGTAAGGCTTTGAACAAATCCGGAAGCATCGAACTTCATCGTATACGTTCCTTCTATTAAATCGTTGGTATAGACGCGTACCGTATCACCACAGTTTAGCTGGCCAATGGAGTTGATAGCCATAGGCATGGCATCCTCACCGTAAGAATACGTTCCTAAATCCATCAAGGGAATAGTTCCTGTGTTACGGAAGTTATCCAACTTTACAGCATCAAAATCGTCTAAGCCATTAGAAGCACCATCGCCAATCCAATAGTAGGCATTATCCTCAACCACGCCATCCGATAAAGTCAGTACGAATTGATTTAATACTTCATCCTCAGCTTTTTTGAAGAAAATCCCGTTTATAATTGATTTAACGGGCTCTGTTAGCTGAAGTACAGGACTTGCTCCCGTTGTTCTTACCCAAAATCCCTGGCCGGTTGCAATTTTACCAGCGATAAGACCTCCCGTGGTTCCGTTCCAGGATTGAAAAATACCTGTTGAATTATCCCGCACTGAAATGGATTCGGAAATATTTGTTTTTGTCCAGCCTGCATTGTCCCAGTCAATCGAGGACGGGTATGGATTGCCTACCAGATTCCAACTGCTTGAAGGCGATCCATTATGGCTAACAGGAAGAGACACCGTTCCCTGGTTTATTGGGCCGGTCCAATCAATCGTGGCAGGGCCTCCAATAACATCCTGTCTGACAAAAGCAGAATACCCAATTCCTGGTAATAATACCTCTGAATTAGTTGTTGCCGGAAAATCTACGTAGGCCTGAGTTGATCCATCATAGGAGAACATCGATTGATTTGTGAGGCAGGTGCCACAAACGCTCGTTCCTGTAAAGGAACCTGTAACCGGGAAAATTAGTTGCAGATCAGCTACTGTAAAACCTGTAACGGGCGAAGAAATATAGCGGTATATTCTACCCTCCGCAGCCATAAAGCGCTCGACTACAACGTTTCCTGAAACCGTTGCCCCGTTTAACAGTGCACCTATTCTTCCGTTATCTGTTATCCCGTCTGATGTGGATTTCAAAACAAGGTTACCGTTGGCCGCAAAATCACTATTCGCTGAAGCCACCCGAAGTGAGCCTGTAATATTTAGTTGGCTCGTGAGGTCAACATCTGCACCGCCTGTTTTATTTACGGTTACATCACCTAAGGTTGCACCTCCGCCTGAAATGGTTTGAGGATTCAGTCCTCCGGTCAATGTCAGTGTTCCTGATCCCGGGTTTATAATAGCACCTGCATCAAACAATATGTTTCCAGCCACATTAACATCCGTTGAGGGAAGAGTTAAGGTTCGGGTGTCGCCAACCTGTATATCGCCAAAAGTAGGTATTGCCGAGCCACTGATGGTTGTATTCCCATCAAAAAGAAAAGTCCCCGATGTAAATGTGCCGCTTGAGTTGGCGATCAGATTACCTTTGAGGGTAACGGTAGTGGAACCGATATTAAAATTACCGCTGGTTAAGGTAAGGTCACCATTAATGGTTCGATCGTCCGCAAGGTTTACCGTTCCACCTCCATTGATGGTGACGTTTTGGATTCTTGTAGTAACAGATGAAAATTCTACGCCAGAAGTTATGGTTCCGGACATACTGTATAAAAGGTTATAGGTACCTGAGCTTGCAGGACCGACAGTCATGGTGCCTGCGTCTCTTGTAATCGTACCTCCATTTGCAATGGCGAAACCTGCGCCATTGGTAAAGGTCCCGTCTAATAAATTCAGGTTTGTAACGGTAATGCTTGCTCCGGATGTGAACGCGGCCCCCGACCGATCCAATGTGAGCGTATTGAGTGCTGTTCCTGATAGACCCACAGCCGCCATCGTTCCGGATCCGTTAATCACTAAGGAAGACGCACTGTTTATTATAAAATTTCCCGCAGTTCTCACGAAATCTCCGGATATGGTTAAATCATTTCCATTCAATGAAATATCTCCTGCGGTTTGTGTAAACGTTCCCAGAACAGTCAGGTCACCGCCCAGTGTCACCAGTCCGGATGAAGTTCTATTGACCGTGAAGTTCAGTAACTGGTTGGTACCCGCAAAGTTTAATGTTCCAAAATTACCCGTTCC
>CAZIGG010000191.1:0-4702 GCA_964538575.1 uncultured Roseivirgaceae bacterium | reverse complement strand
AACGATGTGATTGTAGCGCGCGAACGCGTTCAGGAATTCAGGCAATGGCTGGATCGTTAGGCTACGAGTTTTTTAAGATCCTCGATGTCCGATTGCTTCAGGGGCTTGGTCACAAAATGTACAACGTTTTGATATGTAAAGGCCTGGGCCCGGTCTTTCTGACTGTTTGAACTGGTAAGCACTATAATCTTTGATTTGTCGCGAACCTCATTCGGGAGAGCCTTAAAGCCCTCCAGGAAACCAAATCCATCCACATTGGGCATGTTCAGGTCGAGAAAAATCACATCCGGTGCAGGCTGCTCCCGCGCAGAACTAAGTTTTTCAAGCGCTTCTTCTGCCGACCGGTAGCTGGTGAGTTTCTTCGAAAACTGGTAAACCTCAAGAAACCGCTTCTGTATAAAAAGGTCAATGTCGCTGTCGTCAATGAGAACTGTTGAATCAACCATATCGCTAAATCTTATGAACAGTTTAAACTATTAGCTTAAACTTAAAACAAAAAGTCTGAAAAAGCCGAAAAAATCATGTAAAATTGTCTATTCGATAGCTTCCAAAGCAGTAAAAAAAATCTTAAAATTGCCTTTTAAACCTAATTCAACTATGAACCTCAAGCGATCTGTTTATCTTGTTCTGAGTGCTTTTTTAATGGTAGGACTTAGCGCATGCGGGTCGTCCAGCAGCGATAAAGAAAAAGATTCTGATGAATTCAAGGATGCTGAAAAGAGCCTTGAAAATCAGATAAAAGATGTTGTCTATAACATACCTTCTCCGACTGAAATTCCATACCTCCTGCAGGCAACGGGTGCTGACTACAATCCCAACCTGGTTAATCCGCGTACAAAGGTTGACCAGTACACAACGCATACCGATAAAGCCGCTCTTAACCTGGGGGTTTACTCATCGGATATCGGCTACCTGACTTCATACGAAAAAGCACAGGATGCAATCGATTACCTGAATGCGTGTAAAACATTAGCGGATGGCCTTGGGGTTATCGGCACCTTTGATATTGAAATCTTAAAACGTTTTGAAGCCAACATTTCAAACAAAGACTCGCTCTCTTACCTGCTGGATGAAACCATTAAGCAAACAGACAAATTCCTGAAAGACGAAAGCCGCAATAAACTGGCAGCGCTTGTAGTTACGGGTAGTTTCGTGGAAGGCCTTTATATCTCAACCGGCCTGATCAAGAGTTACCCGAGAGATATCCTTCCGGACGATGCAAGAAACACAGTGCTTGGGCCACTCATCCGTGTTGTGCTTCAGCAAAGAGAATCTGTTTCAGACTTGCTGAAAATGCTTAGCGTGGTTGAACAGACTGGTCCCGTATCCGGAATTATTTCGGATCTGAAAGATCTGCAAAAGGCTTACGCAAGCCTGAACATTGAAGAAAATCTTAAAAACAACCGTGCAGACCTTGTGCTGAATGACAAGGCGCTTAGTCAAGTAACAGCCATTGTTGAACGGTTGAGAAAATCAATCGTTGATTAATCGGTAACGCGATAAAACGTACATGCAGGGACTGGCTCATCAGGAGTCAGTCCCTGTTTCTTTGTGCGGATAGCTGTATATTTAACAAGCCAAACCTGATGTTATGAGTGAGCTAATCCTGAAAGCAATTATTCGTTTGTTTGCTGTTGTTGCCCGGCAGGACGGTGTGACTGAGCAGGAGCGGGAACAGATCAAAACCTTTCTGAAGGAGCATATTACCGAAAGCATGATCGAGTATTACCTGGCACTCTTTGATGAGTATACCAGGCCCGGAGTGCATAATGTACAAGCTGACACGCATGCCTTGCAACAGGAGTGTGACGAGATCAACCGGGGTCTTACACAGAAACAAAAAGTGATTATCGTACTGGAGCTTGAACGGATTGTGCTGGCCGATGACAAAATCTCAGCCCGTGAGGCAGAACTCATGCAAATTATTTGTGAATCGTTTAAGGTTAAGGAAGATGACCTGGCGTCCATTCGGCAGTTTGTGGTAGGGCAGGAAGCTTCCGAGCTTGATCACGAAGCGTTGCTTATCATTGATGCACATGAAGACAAAGACTTTGTGCACGCCAAGCACATCCGTAAACCACATCTGAAAGGATTGATTGAAGTGCTCTACATTCAACAGGCCGAACTGTACTTCATGAAGTATATCGGCCGGGGTGATGTTTATCTCAATAGCGTGCCGGTGAAGGCGGGAACAATTAATGTACTGGCGGTTGGCAGCGCCCTGCGCTGGGATAAAGATGACCCGGTGTACTATGGAGATGTGCTGGGTAAGTTCAAGAAATTTGGAGACGGCAGTAAAATAACGTTCGAAGCGAAAGGCATAGATTTTAAATTCAAAAATGGCAAGCTCGGTCTTCGCAATGTAAATCTCGCGGAAGAATCCGGAAACCTGATTGCCTTGATGGGCGCCAGCGGTTCCGGCAAGTCAACCCTGCTTCATGTGTTGAACGGCTCTGAAACACCTTCAAAAGGCCAGGTGCTGATCAATGGCGTTGATATACATCGTGAGCCTTGGAGGATCGAAGGTGTGATCGGGTTTGTTCCGCAGGATGATCTGATTATTGAAGACCTCACCGTTTATCAAAACCTGTATTTTGCAGCCAAGCTCTGCTTTAACGATAAAACGGAACAAGAGATAGATGAGCTTGTATTGAAAGTACTGGAAGACCTTGGTCTTTCGGAAACAAAAGATCTGAAGGTGGGATCACCGTTGCGTAAAACAATCAGCGGTGGGCAGCGCAAACGCCTGAATATCGGGCTTGAGTTGTTACGGGAGCCTTCCGTACTATTTTGCGATGAACCTACCAGTGGTTTGTCATCCCGCGATTCGGAGAACATTATTGATTTGCTTAAAGAGCTTTCCCTCAAGGGCAAGCTTGTTTTCACCGTAATCCATCAGCCATCCTCCGACATCTTTAAAAAGTTTGATAAGCTGGTAATCCTCGATACGGGAGGCTATCAGATCTATTACGGAAACCCTGTCGATGCGATCGTTTATTTCAAGCGCAGCATCAACCTGATCAACAGCGATGAAGGAGAGTGCAATGAATGCGGCAACGTTAACCCGGAACAGATCTTTAACATCATTGAAACGAAAGTAATCAATGAATACGGACACTTTACCCCCGAACGGAAAATCAACGCAGAGCAGTGGAATAAAATTTACGACCGGAATGCTAAGAATTCAGCCGTTGAGCCCGTACAGGAAACCCTGAAGTCAACCCTCCAGATTCCCGCCCGGCTGAAGCAAGCACACATTTTTGCGTTGCGCGACATTCAGGCGAAGATTCACAATACCCAGTACATGATCATCAACCTGCTGGAGGCTCCGCTGCTGGCGTTTATCCTGGCGTTCATTGTCCGGTATTATAATGCGGACGACAAGTTTATGATCGGTTACGTATACGGGAAAAATCCCAATCTGCCGGCCTACCTCTTCATGAGTGTGATTGTGGCGCTGTTCATGGGGCTTACCGTAAGTGCGGAAGAAATTATACGGGACCGTAAGATTTTAAAACGTGAAGCGTTTCTGCACCTGAGCAGGAGCAGCTATTTGCTATCCAAGATTTCAATTCTGTTTGCGCTGTCGGCTATCCAAACGCTGATGTTTGTGCTGTTGGGAAATTATATCCTGGGCATCCAGGGAATGTTTGCTGCGCATTGGGCGATCCTGTTTACAGTTTCCTGCTTTGCCAATGTATTAGGCTTGAATATTTCTTCAGCTTTTAACTCGGCTGTTACCATTTATATTCTTATTCCTGTTTTACTGATCCCGCAGTTGATCTTAAGCGGAGTGGTTGTTAAGTTTGACAAGCTCAACCCCGTTATCGGAAACACCAGCACGGTTCCGTTTGTAGGCGATCTCATGGCCTCACGCTGGGGCTTTGAAACAGCCATGGTCACACAATTTAAAGACAACAAGTTTGAGCATGAGTTTTATGAGGAGGATAAAATCATGGCCAGCTCCGATTACAAGAAGGTTTATTTTATCCCTGAGCTTGAGACGCGGCTTCAGTATTGCCTGGTGAACTACACTTCGCAGGATGAATCCGTAAAAAGTAAGCTAAAGAACGACCTCGAGCTTTTATATAAAGAGATCCACCGGGAGGCTGCAGGCGTTGGCGCGAAGGAGAAGGATATATTTTTTGTAAACGCGTTAACGCCTTCAAAATTTGATTCAACTGTATTCCGTCAGACAAGTGATTTTTTAATCAAGCTCAAACGGGTTTACATGAACCGGTATAATGAAGCCGATGCCCGGAAAGAAGCAAAGATTGAAGAAATGACCAATACACCTGAAAAGGAAATTGAGTTTGAGCATTTTAAAGCGAATTATCATAATGAAGTAATTGCCGAGCTGGTAAAAAATCTTTCGGAAACGCATCGTTTGATCGAGAAAGACGGAAAGCTGATCCAGAAAATTTATCCGATTTACAAAGATCCGGATCCCGATCACACGATCGACTTTGATGCGCAGTTCTACATGCCTAAGAAGCACTTTCTCGGCCGCAACATCGACACGTTTTATTTTAACCTGGGCGTGATCTGGTCGATGTCGCTTGTACTGGGCATTGCCCTGTATTTTGATGTGCTGAGAAAGATTATTGACGGAATCGGTAATTTGTCAAAGCCCGTATAATATGTTTTTTATTCTCTCCAAAGTGTTGAACTTTCTCACGAACCCGTTAATTTTTGTTTTCGG
>CAZIGG010000190.1:0-4729 GCA_964538575.1 uncultured Roseivirgaceae bacterium | reverse complement strand
AGAATCCGGTGTGCGATCTGTTCAATGATCAGTTCTTCGTCCGTTTTTTCTTTTTTGCCTTGCCAGAAGACACGGTTGGGATGACGTTTCATATCCTCCACGTACATTTTGGCATGGTTGAATTGATCGTCTGTGAACGTAATGGTAAAGCAGGTTTTTACTTTTTGAGTTTCCATAGTGCCTGGGATTTTACAATTGTTATGCCAGTAAAAAGTTGATAATTATAACGAAAAATACAGCAGAATGTTAAAGCTCTGCCCGTTAGCGGTCATTCCTGTCCATCGTTGGGACGGAGAATCATTAACCTGTATTTTTGCCGGCACGCATGAGAAACGAATATCTTTTTACCCTTTCCAACGGCATCCGGGTCGCTTACCAGCACGTTCCGTCAACTAAAATTGTGCATTGCGGAATTTTTTTAGACGTAGGCAGCCGCGATGAAAATCCTGCCAATCAGGGGATCGCGCATTTCTGGGAACACATGGCCTTTAAAGGAACGGCAAAACGTAAATCATTTCATATCATCAGCAGTCTCGATGCGGTAGGCGGAGAGCTTAATGCCTACACCGATAAAGAGAAAGTAGTTTTTTATGCATCCATTCGCGATGAATACATCGAACGTGCAATTGATATCCTGTCGGACATAACCTTTCATTCCGTTTTTCCGCAGGCGCAGATAGAAAAGGAGCGGGGAGTAATTCTGGAAGAGATGGCCATGTACTTAGACACGCCCGATGATTCCCTGCAGGATGAATTTGATTCACTGATGTACAAAAATCATCCCATGGGGATGAACATCCTGGGAAGACGCGAAACGGTTTCATCGTTTATGCGAAAAGATTTCCTGTCTTTTTTTAAGGATCATATTGATACCGGGCGAATTGTCTTCAGTTGTGTGGGTAACATCCCGGTTGATAAAATTGAAAAGCTTGCCAACAAGTATCTCCATGTCCGCAGGGCTAAGCGTAAAGTTCAGCGCAAGCGGGCACCGAAATATGTACCACGCGAAAAGGAACTTTTACGGCAGGTTAAGCAAGGCCGGTGCGCGATGGGCCGTGAGGCTTACCCGATCCATCACGAAAACCGTATTCCGTTTTACATGCTCGTAAACATGCTGGGCGGTCCCGGCATGAATTCACGGCTCAATATTTCGCTGCGCGAAAAATATGGCTTCGTTTATTCGGTGGAGGCGCATTATGTATCGTACACGGATACGGGCATGTTTGTTATTTATTTCGGTACCGAGATGAAGCAGCTCGACAAATGTATCGGGCTGGTAAAAAAAGAATTAATAAAGCTTTGCAACGAAAAGCTGTCCGCGCGCCAGCTTGCAGCCGGTAAAGAACAAATCAAAGGACAGCTCGCGATGTCGGAAGAAAACAACCTCAATCAAATGATGATGATGGGCCGGAGCATTTTAAACCGCGGCTATGTACCTTCGCTGGATGAGATTTTCGGATTGATCCAGCAAACCGATGCAAATAAAATTCAGTCGATGGCTCGCGAAATGTTTAATCCCGGTCAGCTCAGCTATTTAAAAATGGTTCCAATCAAAAAATAAGGTATGGACGTTATTCATCCTGCGCTTCAGAAATATTCAGAAGATCATACTTCTTCTGAAAACGACCTGCTGAAAAAAATCAACCGTGATACCCATGCCAGTGTAATGATGCCCCGCATGCTATCGGGTCATATGCAGGGACGAATTTTATCCATGATGAGCTGTATGATAAAGCCATCGGCTATCCTGGAGATTGGCACATACACCGGCTATTCTGCCTTATGCCTGGCGGAGGGGCTGAAGCCGGACGGCAGACTGGTTACACTGGATATCAATGAGGAACTTGAAAGCAGGGTTAGAAATTATTTTAGCGATTCTCCGTTCAATGCCCGGATTGATTACCGGATCGGGAACGCGCTGGAGATCATACCCTCCCTTCACATGGATTTTGACCTGGTCTTTATTGATGCCGATAAAGAAAATTACGCCCGCTATTACGATTTAGTAATCAATCGCGTACCTTTGGGCGGATATATCCTGGCAGACAACGTGCTGTGGAGCGGCAAGGTTCTTGATGAGAAGGCCGATAAAGACACAAAAGCCATCAAGGAATTTAACCGCAAAATCCAGGAAGATGCCCGTGTTGAGAATGTATTGTTGCCGGTACGTGACGGAATTTTGATCATGCGAAAAGTCCGTTCGTAATTTTTTGAGGCTGGTTATTTTTTAAACTATTGATCATGAAGCTCGCAGCCGCGCTGGTGTTATTTACAACTGTTGCTTTTGCACAAGGTCCTGAGGTGCCTGCCAAAATGCAGTTCGCAGGAATGACGCTCACCATTCGTGACGATGCCCGCAGGGAGATACAAAAAGATGTTGATATGCTCACGCAATCTGCTAAGCATCATGACATTAAGGCGGAACGCGCCAAAACGTATTTTCCCATCATTGAAAAGATATTTGAAGAAGAGCGCGTGCCCGATGATTTTAAATATCTCGTACTTCAGGAAAGTGCCTTAATTGCGGATGCGGTTTCTGTTTCCAATGCAGTAGGCTTCTGGCAATTTAAAGATTTCACCGCAGTGGAGATGGGCATGCGCGTAGATAAAGAAGTGGACGAACGGATGAATATTGTATCCGCAACACGCGGTGCAGCACGGTACATTAAAAAGAATAACTATTATTTTAATAACTGGATTTATGCACTGCAGGCTTACCAGATGGGAGCAGGCGGTGCCATGAAAGCGGTTAAGGACTACCAGAGCGGCACGAAGCACATGGAAATCACCAGCCAGACCTACTGGTACGTAAAAAAGTTTCTGGCGCATAAAATTGCATTTGAAAATTCGGTGAAAGGCCCGGGCGATATTAAAGTTTACATCGTTACCAACCGCACGAAACGTTCCATGAAAGACGTTGCGGAAGAATTCTCAATCGAAGAAGAACAGCTTAAATCCTATAATAAATGGGTTCGGAAGGATCACATCCCGGATGATAAGGTGTACATGCTTTCTATCCCGGCCATTGGTGAAACGAAGGCGCGCGCAGATGCCATCGCCCGTGCAGAAGCAAAAAATCCGCTTGAGCAGCCAACACGATTGGATGCACGACCGGCCAATGCGTCAACTATAACCATGATACTCTATGGTATTCCGGCCATAAAAGCACATGCAGGTGAAACTCCTGCCAGCTTAGCCAGTCGTGCCAACCTTGACCTTTCAAGCTTTTTGAAATACAATGATATTTCCGTCAGCGACCGGATTTCACCCGATCGGTTCTATTATCTCAAACGGAAAAAAACAAAGGGACCGGCATCGCATCACGTGGTAAAACCTGGTGATAACCTGTGGCTGATCAGTCAGCAATACGGAGTTCAGCTTAAAAAACTGGAACGTTACAACAAGCTGAGTCGCAGCAGCGCACTGGTAGAAGGTTCGGTAATTTATCTTTCCAATAAGCGAACTGCCACTGAAGAGAGATCGGTAAAAGAAGCGATTGAAGTGGAGGAAGACGAAGCATTTAACTGGACTGTTAAGCCTGAAGCTAATCCGGCACCGGATGCTCCGCCAGCGGTTATTGTTCTACAAGAACCGGCAGTCATTCAGCTGACAATTCCTGCTGCAGATTCGATTAAGCCGGATACACTTGTTGTGCAGCAGCACGTGGTAGCTGCCGGTGAAACATTGTATTCAATCGCAAAACGGTATCAGCTTGGGGTTATGGAGCTTGTTGAGTGGAATAATCTTTCTTTGTCGGAGGGAATAAAACCCGGCCAGGTTCTTAACCTGAAAAGTTCAACAGCGGGTGCTGCCGCAGAGCCGGCATCCACGGAAGTAATTCATACGGTAAAAACCTCCGATACGCTTTACAGCATTGCCCGCGAGTATGGTGTTACCATAAAAGAATTGATGGAGTGGAATCAGAAAAAAGACTTTTCGCTGACCGTGGGTGAAAAATTGAGAATTGTGAAAAAGCAGTAACCGGTTTTTTACCTTTTTGCATTTTTTATTACGTAAATGCTCCATTTTTACAGTATACACTAAAAAAGGTCTGTAAAAAGATATACTTTTGCAGGATTAGGGACTCAATATTGAGTCTAAAACCCCCATAATTAGAGAATTTAATGGTAGCGGAGACGAATCTGGATTTGGTGATGTTGGTAGATGACAACGATACCGATAATTTTATCAGTAAGCGAATTATTGAAATCACGAAGTTTTCAAAAGGAGTAGAAGTTAAGAGTTCAGGCAAAACTGCGCTGGATTATCTCAAGGAGAATCAGCATGATATTGAGAAAATTCCCAGCCTGATCTTCCTGGACATTAATATGCCCATTGTTGACGGCTTTGTTTTTCTGTATGAATTCGAGAAATTCAATGAGCTTGTCCGGAACAAGTGCAAGGTGGTCATTCTCTCAAGCTCGGATAACAAACGGGATATTGATAAGATCGTGAACAACAATCACGTGATCAAGTTTATCACAAAACCGCTTACCGAGGTTGCGCTTGATGAGATCAAGCTCACCAGCATGTGATAGCCTCAGGCGGCAGTTAGATTTTTTATCAGCATACCTTACATCTCTATGGCTGAACAAAAAACAAAACCTACCGAACAGACTGTCGAAAGCTTTCTGGATAAAAAAGTAGAAAGTGAACAAGTGCGTGACGACTGTGCTGAACTGATCCGAATGATGCAGAAGATTACCGGCTCTCCCGCTAAAATGTGGGG
>CAZIGG010000189.1:0-4761 GCA_964538575.1 uncultured Roseivirgaceae bacterium | reverse complement strand
TTTCGATAAAGCCCATCTTGTTCACTTTTGCGTGAACGCAGAGAGACGAAATCAACCCGATGTTCGGACCTTCCGGAGTTTCAATCGTACAGAGACGACCGTAGTGTGTATAGTGAACGTCACGTACCTCGAAGCCTGCACGCTCTCTGGAAAGACCGCCTGGTCCGAGTGCCGACATTCTTCGCTTGTGCGTGATCTCGGCCAACGGATTGGTTTGATCCATGAACTGAGAAAGCTGGTTTGTTCCAAAGAACGAGTTGATGACAGAAGACAACGTACGCGCGTTGATCAGATCAACCGGCTTGAAGTCTTCGTTATCCCGAACGTTCATTCTTTCTTTAATGGTACGCGCCATACGGGCAAGACCAACACCAAACTGCGAATACAATTGTTCACCAACCGTACGTACACGTCTGTTAGAAAGGTGATCGATATCATCGATCAATGCTTTTGAGTTGATCAGACCGATCAGGTATTTCACGATCAGGATGATATCATCCTTCGTTAATACACGGTGATCGAAGCTCAGGTCAAGACCTAATTTCTTGTTGATCCGGTAACGGCCAACTTCTCCCAGGTCATAACGCTTCTCACTGAAGAACAGGCTTTGAATAACGTCACGCGCTGTTTGCTCATCAGGCGCTTCGGTGTTTCTAAGCTGACGGTAGATTTGCTCAACCGCTTCTTTTTCAGAGTTTGAATTATCTTTTGAAAGTGTGTTGAAGATGATCAGGTAATCAGCGATGTTCACATCTTCACGGTGGAGGATGACAGACTTCACGCCAGATTCCAGGATCACATCCGCATCTTCAGCAGAGATCAGGTGATCACGCTCAAGCAACACTTCGTTACGGTCGATAGACACTACTTCACCAGTATCCTCATCCACGAAGTCTTCCGTCCAGGTGCGGAGCACACGTGCAGCAAGCTTACGACCTACTACCTTCTTCAATGTATTCTTGCTAGCCTCCACTTCTTCCGATAAGCCGAAGAGGTCAAGAATATCTTTATCAGTACCGTAACCAATTGCACGGAGCAAGGTAGTTACCGGGAATTTTTTCTTACGGTCGATGTACGCGTACATCACGCTGTTTACATCGGTAGCGAATTCAATCCACGAACCTTTGAACGGGATGATACGCGCAGAGTAAAGTTTCGTTCCGTTCGTGTGCTTGCTCATCGCGAAGAACACGCCTGGTGAACGGTGCAGTTGAGACACGATAACGCGCTCCGCGCCATTGATTACGAACGAGCCTTTTCCGGTCATGTATGGGATGTTACCCAAAAACACTTCCTGTTCGATGGTTTCGAAATCTTCGTTGTCCTCATCGTTACAGGTGAGGCGAAGCTTTGCCTTTAACGGTACAGAGAATGTTAATCCCCTGTCGATACACTCATCAACATTGTATTTTGGCGGATCGATTGTGTAGTCTACAAACTCAAGCACGAAGTTTTCGCGTGAGTCAGAGATTGGAAAGTTTTCAGCGAATACTTTATACAAGCCTTCGTTCTGCCGTTTTTCAGCAGGTGTATCGATCTGCAAAAAGTCCTGAAATGACTGGAGCTGTAAATCCAGAAAGTCTGGGTAGTCAATGATCTTTTCAATTGAAGAAAAGTCAATTCTACCGGTATTAGTTTTTTTTGCCAAGGTGCTTTAATGTTTAAGTTCTTAAATCCTGGACGTAACGAAATTATAAACAGGTACAAATACGAATAGACCGCATCCCGACATGTGTCGGGACGAGGCCTAATCGAGTTTTTTATGAGACGGTACCTTCGCCTTCAAGAAGAAATTACTTCAACTCAACTTCGGCACCAGCCTCAACGAGTTGCTTCTTAAGGTTTTCTGCTTCGTCCTTAGGCAAACCTTCTTTGATTGTTTTAGGAGCGCCATCAACCATGTCTTTAGCTTCTTTCAAGCCAAGACCAGTCAGGTCTTTTACAAGCTTCACGATCTGAAGTTTGTTAGCGCCTGCAGCTTTCAACACAACATCAAAGTTGGTTTTTTCAGCAGCAGCAGCGCCAGCGCCACCACCGGCAGCCGGACCAGCAACCGCTACCGCAGCAGCAGGCTCGATGCCATGTGTTTCTTTAAGATAAGAAGCCAGTTCGTTAACTTCTTTTACAGTGAGTTCAACTAATTGATCTCCGAGAGCTTTTACGTCAGCCATTGTTATTTAATTTAAAGTTTTTAGTTCGATTAAGTAAGTTTTTTATTGAGTACGTTCTTCCAGCGCTTTCACCAGTCCGGCTACTTTGTGCTTGCTGCTTAACAAAGCAGAAACCACATTTTTGGCAGGAGATTGGAGCAATGAAATAACTTCGCCAATGAGTTCATTTTTAGATTTGAGCTCAACAAGCGATTCCAGGTTTTCGTCCCCGATATAAAAATCGGAGTTGATCGAGGCAGCCTTTAGTACGGGTTTGCCTTCTAATTTTTTACGAAACTCTTTGATCACTTTTGCAGGAGCGTTACCGGTCTCTTTCGAGAACATCACGCCTGAAAAGCCGCTGAGTACGTTAAAGATTGGAGAGTAGTCAACGCCCTCTTGTTTTTCAAGCGCTTTTTGAATCAATGTGTTTTTGTACACTTTGTACTCAATGCCGCTTTTGAAACACATTCTTCTGAAGTTATTGATCTGCTCAACGGTAAAACCGCTGGCATCCGTAACATAGAAGTGCGCGTTGTCTGCAAACTTCTGACTAAGTTCCTCTATTATCTGTGCTTTTTCTTCTCTGGTCATGTTATAATGTCTTAAATACCAGTAATGGAACCTGCATCTACCCTGATGCCCGGGCTCATCGTTGTAGAGATAGCGATACTTTTGAAGTACGTACCCTTCGCAGATGCGGGTTTCAGTTTAGCAATCGTCTGGAGCATTTCGGCTGCATTGTCCCTGAGCTTGTCAGGTGAGAAGGAAGCTTTCCCGATGCCTACGTGAATGATGCCAGTTTTATCAACTTTGAAATCGATCTTACCGGCTTTCACTTCTTTCACGGCCTTACCGACTTCCAGCGTAACAGTTCCTGATTTAGGGTTTGGCATTAAGCCGCGGGGGCCTAATACTTTACCGAGTCTACCAACCTTCGCCATTACTGTAGGAGTACAGATAATAACATCAATGTCAGTCCATCCGCCTTCGATTTTTGTAATATAATCGTCAAGGCCTACGTGCTCGGCACCTGCATCTTTTGCATCCTGAACTTTATCAGGCGTACACAATACAAGTACGCGAACGGTCTTACCTAATCCATGCGGCAGGGCAACAACGCCACGCACCATCTGGTCAGATTTCTTTGGGTCAACACCTAAACGGATATTCAAATCTACTGACGCATCAAATTTTGTGAACGTGATGTCTTTCAGCATTTTGGTAGCCTCATCGAGAGAATAAACTTTCTCCAGATTGAATTTAGATGCGACTGCTTTTCTGTTCTTTGTAATTCTTGCCATACCTCAACTAGTTTTTGTCCCAGGGCGCTGCGCCTGACACGGTAACACCCATGCTGCGCGCAGTACCTGCAATCATTTTCATTGCTGACTCAATTTTGAATGCGTTGAGGTCAGGCATTTTCGTTTCCGCAATCTTCTTCACCTGATCCCAGGTGATCGACCCAACCTTTGCACGGTTAGGTTCTGCAGACCCCTTCTGCTTTTTCATAACCTCAAGAATGAGGTTTGCGGCAGGAGGAGTTTTAATGACGAAATCAAACGACTTGTCATTGTAAATCGTAATCAATACGGGTAAAAGCTGCCCGGGCTTATCCTGGGTTCTTGCATTAAACTGCTTGCAAAAATCCATGATGTTAAGACCCTTGCTACCTAAGGCTGGTCCGATCGGAGGAGCCGGGTTAGCGGAGTTTCCTTTTACCTGCAGTTTTAAATATCCTGTAATTTGCTTTGCCATTTTTGTTGGGTACTAATTACTCTTGTTTTTCAACCTGCATGTAATTCAATTCGACCGGAGTGTTGCGGCCGAAAATCTTCACCATGACATTTAACTTTTTCTTTTCTTCGAAGATTTCCTCTACGGTTCCGGTAAAGCCTGAGAAAGGGCCGTCCATCACCTTTACAGATTCTCCTTTTATAAAAGGAGTACCCAGTTTTTCTTCGAAGCTGTCAATCTCATCAACTTTACCGAGAATCCTGTTTACCTCAGACTGACGTAAAGCAACAGGTTCTTTGGAAGCCCCGGTTCCGTTGTTTCCGAGAAAACCAATAACACCGGGAATGTTGTTCACGGTGTGATAAGCCTCCCCATTTGACAGATCCGCAGACAGAAGTACATAACCCGGAAAGAAATTTCTTTCTCTCACGCGTTTTTTTCCGCCACGCATCTCATATACTTTCTCAGATGGTATAAGCACCTGAGGAATAAATGCTGTTAATTTTTCACGCTCGACCTCGTTCTCCAGGTAGGTTTTCACCTTTTTCTCCTGGCCGCTCACCACGCGTAACACATACCATTTTAATTCACCGACTGCTGCCATTTGCTCTGTCAGGTTAAAATGCACTATAAAACCACTGCAATCCCGTCTTGAACACCCAGTCCATCGCCCCGATAATCAGCGCAAAAATTGTGGACGCTACCAATACAAGGATAGCGCTGCTCTGAAGCTCGCTGTAAGACGACCATGAAACTTTGTTTTTCATTTCGTCCCACGACTCGGCAAAGTAATTTCCAATCTTCTGCATCAGTTTTACCTTTAAAATCTATTCAAAAACCGACCTGAATCGGTGTTTTTCGCACGGGCGGAGAG
>CAZIGG010000188.1:0-4781 GCA_964538575.1 uncultured Roseivirgaceae bacterium | reverse complement strand
ACAACGTAGCGGAGTTTGAAAAAGGAGTGCCGATTTGGGTGTAATTACTTTCTGTAAAGTTTCTTCAGTTCGTGTTCCGGGTCGCCACCGACAAGGGTTGAAACGATTAAACCATTTTTATCAACGATAAAATAAGTTGGGATAGCGCGGATTTTAAAGTATTGGTGAAGTCCTGCTTTTCTCCCTGCGTAAACAATGGGCCAGGTATACGATGTGTTTTTTGCCAGAAACTGCTGAACTTTATCAATCGAATCATCGAGCGAAATGCTGTACACTTCAATATTGTACTTTTCTCTCAGGGAATTGAATTTTTTCATGCTGGCAACACAAGGGCCGCACCACGTTGCCCACATATCAATAATCACATAATCTTTTCCGGATGAATAAAGATCAACGAGTTTTATGGTATCTCCGTTTGCTGTTGGGAACGCAAGCGGTTTTACGCTGGAGCCGACCAGCTCGCGTAATAATTCTGTTTTAATAGCTGTTGCTTTAGTTTGAATTTCACCGTTGGCGGGATTTTTCAGAACGGTGTTAATCATGCTCATCAGTTCGTTATCAGACAAAAACGGCACACCGTAAAGATTTTCAACAAGAGCACAGGTTGCTAACTGTTTCATTTCCGGATCGTCCAGCTTAGCTAATTCAGTATTAACGTATTTGCTGTAGCTTACATTTAATTCCTTGCGTTTCGTGAAAACTTCAGTTACCGAGTACACGCTTCGTAAACTATCGTACGTGGATTGTGCAATAGAACTGACCGGCACAAGCACAATGAGGATAGCGATAAATCTTTTAAGCATAATTTTTCTAGAATATTTTGCCCGGGTTGAGAATGCCTTTGGGATCGAAAACTTTTTTAATGCCGCGCATCAGTTCCAGGTTTACTTCACTCATGGCAATCGGCATGTACGGACGTTTGGCAATGCCCACTCCGTGTTCCCCTGAAAGTGTTCCGCCAAGTGCAACGGTCAGTTTGAAAATTTCGCCAATACCTTCCGGGATTTTTGTTTCCCAGTCGGCTTCGCTGATGTTTTCTTTTAAGATGTTTACGTGAAGGTTCCCATCACCCAGATGGCCGAAGCAAACGGTGTTGAATCCAAAATTTTTACCGATCTCTTTAATGCCTTTGATCAGCTTCGGGAGATTGGCGCGCGGCACAACGACATCATCCGATTTTGTAAGGGTGTACGCGTTAACCGCGGGAGAGATGTTCTTGCGGATTTTCCACAGCTCTTCTTTCTGCGCTGCGGTTTCGGCAAACAGAATTTCTCCGGCTTCAAAATTCTCAATCACGTTCATTACGCGCTCCGCATCGCGCATGAGAACTTCTTCATCGTTTCCGTCAAGTTCGCATAGTAAATATGCATCCATGGTTGAGGGAAACGGTGTGGTTACTTTGCTGGCGTAAATCTTTTCAACGTAGTCGATGGTTTTCATGGCTGCTTCGCGTTCGAAGAATTCCATGCCGGAAGGCTGGATGCCGGCCGTGAAAATCGCTGCGATACCACGGCAAGCTTCTTCGTTTGTAACAAAAGGAATTAAGAGCAAAACGTTTTTCTGCGGATAGCCACGAAGCTTGAAAATGATTTTAGTAATGATCCCCAGCGTGCCTTCGCTTCCGCACATCAGTTGGGTTAAGTTATAGCCGGTTGAATTCTTTAAAACATTCGCGCCTGTCCAGATGATTTCACCTGTAGGTAACACAACCTGTAAACTCAGCACATAATCGCGTGTAACGCCATACTTTACCGCCTTTGGACCGCCACTGTTGTTGGAAACATTTCCGCCAATGAAGCATGAACCACTGCTGGCCGGATCGGGAGGATAGAATAATCCTTTTTCTTTTACGGCATTCTGAAATACTTCCGTGATAACGCCCGGCTCAACGGTTGCCTGTAAGTTTAATTCATCGATGTTGAGAATTTTATTGAACCGCTCCATCGAAATAACGAGTCCTTTATGAACCGGAAGTGAACCGCCTGCCAGCCCGGTGCCTGCTCCGCGGGGTGTAACCGGAATAGTATACGCACTGCACAGTTTCATCAGGCTGCTGATTTCTTCCGGAGTGCCCGGTTTAACAATCACATCGGGCAGAAATGAATAATTTTCAGTCTTATCATGCGAATAATCGTAGCGTTTTTCATCGTCAACAAAGATGTTTTCGGCCCCGACTATGGCCTCAAATTCGCTTAGAATGCTGGCGGTAACTTCTGCAAATGCCATGAATCGTGTATATTTGGAGGATTATTTTTTAAACTTTTGAGATGAAGCTGTTTTTTAAACTCAAAATTAATCAAAAGCTTCCGCTATCAGGCATTTTACTGGTATCACTTTTTTTGGTGTCGTGTGCGTCAAACAAAAAAATGGCTGTGCGCGATGAACGTGTTGATAAAGTGATTACCACTGCCAGAACGTTTGTAGGCACACCGTATAAATATGGTGGAACAACGCGGTCGGGTATGGACTGTTCAGGGTTGCTGTTAAACTCGTTCAATGCGATTAACATGCCGCTGCCCCGGACATCGGAAGCGCAGAGTAAAGCGGGCAAAGAAGTAAAGATGAATGAGCTGCAACCGGGCGACCTGGTATTTTTTGCAACGGGTGAAAAGAAAAAACAAATCACACATGTAGGACTTGTCACGGATGTGAAGAAGAAGGACAATGTAAAATTCATTCATGCTTCCAGCTCGTTAGGGGTAGTGGAAACTAACCTGTATGCGGAGTATTACCTGAAACGCTTCCGCACCGCAAGAAGAGTAATTCAATAGCGGGTTTTTTATGTTTGCGTTTTTAGTACCTTGGAAACGCTAACATTAACGTTATGTCTTCCCGCAGAGATTTTCTGAAAGTTACCGCACTGGGAGCCGCTGTGCTTCCGCTGCATCAAACCTTTGGTTTTGGTAAGCTGTTTGAAAACAAACCGGTTGTTGTATCTACCTGGAAAAACCTTAAGGCGAATACTGCCGCATGGGCCGTTCTTTCAAAAGGCGGCCGGTCGCTTGATGCAGTTGAGCAGGGCGGGCGCATTGTTGAAGCAGATCCAACCGATACATCCGTGGGCTATGGCGGCTTGCCCGATCGCGAAGGAAAAGTTACATTAGATGCCTGCATTATGGATGACCAGGGCAATTGCGGATCGGTAGCCTTTGTGCAGGGGTTTATGCACCCGGTTTCAATCGCGCGCATGGTGATGGAAAAAACACCGCACGTAATGCTGGTAGGAGCAGGCGCTGAAAAGTTTGCGTTAGAGAACGGCTTCAAAAAAGAAAATCTTCTGACGAAGGAATCTGAAAAAGCGTGGAAGGAGTGGCTTAAGAAATCGGAATACAAACCCGATCATAGTATTTTAAAACCTGAGAATCACGATACCATCGGATTGCTCGCGCTTGACGAACAAGGAAAATTATCAGGAGCTTGTACAACCAGCGGCATGGCATTTAAAATGCATGGTCGTGTAGGTGACTCGCCCATCATTGGTGCAGGCTTGTATGTAGATGGTGAAGTTGGAGCAGCTACGGCAACAGGTGTAGGAGAGGAGATGATTCGCATTGCCGGAAGTCATACGATTGTTGAACTGATGCGTCAGGGCAGAACTCCACAAGAAGCCTGCGAAGAGGCAGTTAAACGCGTAATTAAAAAGCATGGCGATAAAGCGAAAGATTTAAGTGTTGCTTTTCTTGCCTTATCTAAGGACGGAACGATTGGTGCCTATTCAACAAATAACGTTTTTGTGTATACGGTAACAACACCGGATAAGAATAACATCGTTATCAAATCTCCAAGCTATTTCCCATAACATGACAATCGAAGTTGTTGCTTATAATATTGATTCGGCTTTCCGGGCGCAGGAAGGCGGAGCAGATAGAATTGAATTATGCGATAGTCCGGGTGATGGTGGAAATACACCTTCTTACGGAGTTGTAGAAGCACTTCGGCCGCACATTACGATGGATATTTATGCCATGATCCGGCCACGTGGCGGAGACTTCCTGTATTCGAGCTATGAGTTCTTTGCCATGAAGCGCGACATCCTTCAATTTCAGAAATTAAGTGTTGACGGTGTTGTACTGGGTATTTTAAATGCCGATGGAACGATTGACAAAAAGCGCTGTAAATCACTGATTGACCTGGCGAGGCCTTTAAAAGTTACCATTCATCGCGCGTTTGATATGACACGAGATCCGTTTGAAGCACTGGAAGATTGTATTGAAGTCGGGTTCGACCGGATATTAACTTCCGGTCAGAAGGCTAAAGCATTTGAAGCGGTGGACCTGATTGCTGAGCTTGTTAAACGGGCAAATGGCAGAATTTCGATTATGCCGGGATCAGGTGTGAATGAAAGCAATGTGGTTGAACTGGTTTCCAAAACCGGAGTAAAAGAAATTCATTTTTCGGCTTCTGCTTTTAAGGATAGTGAAATGCAGTTCCGCAATCATGCGATTAGCGGATTAGGCTCGGAGCCTGGCGCAGAATTCAAGGTACGCACGGTGAATGTTGAGATGATTAAAAATATCCGTGCGTTGGTGGGTAAAATGGTTAAAATGTAGAGACGCAATGCTTCGACTTCGCTCAGCAGTTGCGTCCCTACGTAAATTCCAGCGTTAAATGTGTTGTTAACGGGTAGCTTTTATCGGCATCGTTCTGAATGTTCCGAGGCTTAACGTTCCCTCAAAATTATTATCGGTGATTGTTCCCTTAATTGTAACCGGTACGGTGGTTCCGTTAAAGTTCATCGTGTAGTTCGTGGTAAGCTCATTACCATTAACGCTTGTTGACGT
>CAZIGG010000187.1:2760-4793 GCA_964538575.1 uncultured Roseivirgaceae bacterium | reverse complement strand
GAGGTGCAAAAATAGGTAAAACGCTGGAAATCAGCAACAATTCTGTAAATATGGCAATTCTGCGTAAGTACCTGAAATTCAGAATATTGATTGTAAAGAATATGAAATTACGAGCGAGGGCTAAGCCATCAGGATTTCATACGGAATTCCCAGTCCTTCGTGCAATGATTTTATAACACGTTTGGAAAGCTCCCGTTTATGGCTGAGAACAGCCGAAACGAGGCCCTTATTTCCGTTAAAGTATTTTGCCAGGTCTTTCTGCTCAAGGCCCTTCTCCTCCATGATGTATTTGATAGCCTCTACCGGATTTGGCGCTTCAATAGGATAGTGCAGGGTTTCATAGGCTTCCGCCAGGGTTGAAATAATGTCCAGTTCATCGTATGCTGCGGTTCCTTCTTTCGGGTCAAGCGCGATCAGCGCATCTATTCTCTTCAGTGCGGCACGATAATCTTTTTCGGTACGGATCGGTCTGATAGCCATAGCTGAGTTTGTTAAATTTTAGTAACATCTATTTTATCGTAGTCTGCATGTGTTCCCACAAAACGAATAAACACCTTCTTTACTTTAAAAACGATATACACAACAATTCTGTACTTATTTCCCTTGATGTTAAAGACTACACGGTTATCAGCAACAAAACTCGCGTTCCCAAACATGGCCTTTACATCTTGTGTAGTCTGCCAGTCAGCGCGACCTGCTAATGCATACCATGTTTTGAGCGGGATTTCAGCATCGCGATGCTTTTCCCAGAATTCACGTAAGGTGCTTTTTGCGATAACCCGCATACGGTAACGGTAAAAATAAGGAAAAGTTTACATTTTGTAAACTTCGGGATGTATTTCCGGGAGATCAGCCGGTAACATAATACGAACACCACGAACCGCAGAACTTTCGTAATATTGTGGGTTAAAAGCTGCTAAGGAATATCTAAAACGCATTCTAAACCACTACAATGACCTACATCATCAGCGGAATCCAGCAGGTTGGGATCGGGGTAACCGATGCCGAGAACGCCTGGACCTGGTACCGGAAACATTTCGACATGGACGTACCCGTTTTTAAGGACGCAGCCGAAGCCAAGCTGATGACCCGGTATACTTCCGGGAAGGTGGAAAGCCGCTATGCGATCCTGGCGCTGAACATGAGCGGGGGCGGGGGATTTGAAATCTGGCAGTACACCAGCAAGGTTCCCTTAAAAGCCGGGTTTGACATCGTGCTGGGCGATACCGGCATCTACGCGACTAAAATTAAATCGCGCGCGGTAGAAGAAAAGTATAACGAGCTTAAAGCAACGGGAGCGAACATCATCAGCCCGCTGGCACAAGCACCGGACGGCCGCAAGCATTTCTTTTTAACCGATCCGTACGGAAATCTTTTCGAGATCGTGGAAAGCACGAGCTGGTTTAAGCTTGGCAAAAGCAAGAATGGCGGAGTCTCAGGCTGCGTAATGGGTGTCTCGGATATAGATAAAGTTATTCCCTTATACCGCGATGTGTTGGGGTATTCAGTTGTGTATGATACAACCGATGTATTTGGTGATTTAAAAGGATTGCCCGGCTCGGAAGATAAATTCAGACGGGTTTTACTGCGCGGAACAAAAACCGGAAAAGGAAACTTCGGAAGACTGCTGGGCGCAACGGAAATAGAATTGGTCCAGGTATTGGGCCGTACACCCCGTAAAATTTTCGGTCAGCGAAACTGGGGCGACCTTGGATTCATCCACGTGTGTTTTGACGTAAACGGAATGAAGCATCTTGCCAAAAAAGCGGAAGAGGTTGGTTTTCCGTTCACCGTAGACAGCAGCACCTCATTCGATATGGGGAAAGCTGCCGGTCAGTTTACCTACATTGAAGACCCGGACGGAACGCTGATTGAATTTGTTGAAACACACAAGATCCCGATCTTCGAAAAGATCGGCTGGTACTTAAGCCTCAGGAAACGCAATCCGGAAAAACCACTTCCCAACTGGATGGTTGGCATGCTTTCGCTCAACAGGGTGAAGGATTAATTCGAAGTTCGAGCCTCGAATTTCG
>CAZIGG010000187.1:0-2660 GCA_964538575.1 uncultured Roseivirgaceae bacterium | reverse complement strand
GATCCGATCCTGTAATCTTCGCAATAAATCTCAAGCGTATAGGACCCTGAAGCATACTCAGAACCTTTCTCGTATAAATACGTCAGCTTCTGTTTTGTATTGTCGAACAGGATTTCCTGCGAAGCGGTGTAAAACTCTTCCTTGCCGTTGTAGATAAACGTTCCTGAGCCGCGCGACACATCGAACAGCACCTGGTTGTTCTGATCAATAATGCGGATCATGATCTTCCTGCCTTCAATCGGGGCAACGTTATTTTCCGCCAGGTTAAAGTCAACTTTTAACTTTTCAAGCTGGCGGTTTTTGAACGGGGATTCGCGCTCTTTACCCTTGTCGTTCACCGATTTGATCGAAACATTTTCAGCTTTCAGTTGTGAAGCGATCGAAACTTTTGAAGCCAGCTCTTCCTTGGTCTGGGCCAGTCTGGAGATCGAATCTCCCAATTGATTTTTTTGTGTCTTGAGTGTGGTATTTTCCGAAAGCAGCGCTTTGTTAACCGATTTCAGCTTGTCAAGCTCTTCGTCTTTCAGCTTCAGTAATTCTTCATAGCCTTCCACCCGGTCTTTTAATTCTTTGATCACCTGCCCGTTTGCCCTGCGGGAACGTTTGAGTTCAGATTCAATTTCGGCTTTGGCTTGCTGGAGTTCGCTTACATCTCCGCCCAGTTTCTGAATCTCGGTTATCTTTTGCTCAAGCTCAAGTTTGATGCTGTTCAGTTGCTGCAGGGTAGACGCCAGCTCTTCTTCTGTAGAGGCAATGGTGGCCTCGGCATCCTGCTTATCCCGGTGATCCAAATACATCTTGGCAAACTGAACCAAAATGACTACCGACAGAACGGCAATAATGATCAGGTTTCTGTTCGATTTTTTCGGAGCCGGAGCTGCTGAAGGGATTGTTTCGCTCATACTAAGGTTACTGAAATTCAAAAGTAAGGGTTCCGGCAGGCTAATCCAACAGGTTGAACTGCAGTACAACGTGTTGTTTGGTCAGTGACGGATCGAAAAACAGGATTCCGCAACGGTACAGATCAAGGGTGGTGTGCACCAGGTCGTGCCGGCAGATCTCTTTCCAGGCTTTGCCCATGCCCGGGTTTCCATGAATATCATCAATCACCATCACGCTTTTATGATGAACCTTCATCAGCAGCTCTTCAAAATATTTTTTGGTCGCTTCGTACTGGTGATTGGCATCGATAAAGGCAAAATCAACTTTGGGAATGCGTGAGAGCGTAGCATACAACGTGCTGTTGATATTGCCTTTGATCAGCTCAATGTTGTTTGCGGAGGCAAACCTGAACGTATCCTCGGCAACTTCAGCAATGCTTTCTGAACCTTCGAACGTATAAACTTTGACTCCTTTCTTCTTAGCGAGGTATAACGTGTTCAATCCGAACGAAGTACCCAGCTCCACTACGGTCTTTGCTTCTGCATATTCCGCAAGCCGGTGATAAAGGGAGGAGAATCTGACGCTGCTCAGACTTGTTCCCGCAATCTCGCTGATCTTTCGCTTCCCCGTTACAAAATGCTTTGACTTCGCACCCAGGTCCTGAACATCAATTTCCCGGTGGGTTTTCAGGAGGTCAAACCGGAGCTTCTCAATATCCAGATCAGGAACCGGGTCAACATGAATAACTTTTGTATAGAGATCGTACAGGAAAGGGGAGTGCAGCGAATGCTCATTCACTGAATCAAGCCAGTAGTGGAGATAGGTTTTTACCTGGAAGAAATCAGCCACAAAGTAATTTTAAATATACGATTTACGATTTTAGATTTAAGGGATGACTATCGTTAGTCTAAAATCTAAAATTAAAATCTAAAATCTAAAATTAATTCAGCCGGAGCGGAGCGATCATGGTGAACTCGGGAATGATTACCCGGAGTTTGCTGCCGTCAATGATGCGTTCCATCGTGTACGTGCCGGTCATTTTACCCAATCCGGATTTCAGGTTACAGCCTGAAACATAGTGATGGGATTGCCCCGGTTCCAGCACAGGCTGCTGCCCGACAACGCCTTCGCCTTCAACTTCACGCATTAAAAAGCCGGCATCGTGAATATGCCAGTGCCTGCGTTTTAACTGAATGGTGTATTCGCTCTGGTTTTCGATGGTGATGCGGTAGGTGAACACAAAGTGGTACTGGCTGGGACTTGAATAAGCAGGCTGATATTCAGTCTCAACTGTCACTTTAACGCCTTGTGTGATCTCGGTTACCATCTGGCCAAAAATATCAATTTTTTGGAATTTAAAAGGTTAATTTAAAACTCCTTTATTACCTCAAAAAACTGTTAGAATGGATGTAAAAATCGCGGTTTCGTGGAAATCGCAGCTCTCGGAAGAATTTCAGAAGCCTTATTTCGATCAATTAACCGGGTTTGTGAAATCCGAGTATAAAACATACACCGTGTACCCTCCCGGCAGGGAGATTTTCCGGGCGTTTGACGAATGCGGTTTTTCGGATGTTAAGGTGGTCATCCTCGGGCAGGACCCCTACCACGGCCCCGGCCAGGCCAACGGGTTGTGCTTCTCCGTGCATGAAGGCATTCGCGTTCCGCCATCGCTGGTGAATATCTTCAAGGAAATTCATGCCGATCTGGGTAAACCCATTCCGGCTTCGGGCGAATTGGAACGATGGGCTGAACAGGGGGTTCTTTTATTAAATGCAACC
>CAZIGG010000186.1:0-4858 GCA_964538575.1 uncultured Roseivirgaceae bacterium | reverse complement strand
TTATCTTCATCAAATTCAGGCTCATCTTCTTCGATTGGCTTAGCGCGTTCTGTTACTTCTAAGATCTTGAATTCGGTACGCCTGTTCATATCCCGGCCTCTCGGGTTGTCAGTTCCGTCAGGATTGGTGTTGCGCGCGATTGGCTTTTCTTCACCATACCCCCTGGCGGTAAGCCGATCAGCGGAAATCCCGTGCGCAATTAAATATCGAACAGTTGATTCTGCCCGGCCTTTTGAAAGTTCATAGTTATAGGAGTTTGAACCAACGCTGTCGGTATGTGAACCCATTTCAATTTTAATCTCCGGATTGTCAATCAGCAGTTGAACAAGCTTATCGAGTTCTTTTGCCGCACTTTGCTGAATACGTGTGCTGTCGAATTCAAAGTAGATATTCTCAAGCTTAAATATTTTGTTGATTTCAATTTTATCAAGCACCACAATCGTATCCAGCGTAATGTTCGTAATTAATTCGGTTAGCGTTTTCGGATCAACCGTTTTACCAAGCGTTGTGTACGTTTGACGTTTCACCAGGTAACCATCCTGCTCGCCAATGAGATTATAATTTTCATTTTCATAAACCCGGAAGAGGAATTTACCATCGGTACCGGTCATGTAGTCCTGCATCACATTGCTGTTTGCATCAATGAGTGAAACTTTTGTGTTCGGAAGTATCTGAAGCTTGCCCGCTTTATCGGGTGTGTAGGTAACACCTGCGAGATAGTAATTGACAACTCTTAAGTCAGGATCTTCATTCACGAACGTATACACATCGTCATCTCCTTTGCCCCCTTCCCGGTTGGATACCAGAAATCCCCGATCCGGACGAACTAAGAAAATCCCAAAATCATCTCCGCTTGAGTTTACCGGCTCGCCCAGGTTCTCAATGGTTGTTTTACCGTTAACACGTTTCACTACGAAGAGATCAAGTCCGCCAAACCCGGGGTGTGTATCTGAAGCGAAATAGAATTTGGCATCTTCTGCTACATACGGGAACATTTCGTTTCCGGGTGTGTTGATTTCAGGGCCAAGATTTCTGACACGTGAAAACCTTCCACGCGAATCCATTTGTGCTGCATAAATATCCGTTCCGCCATAACCACCGGCACGATTTGACGCGAAGTAGACGGTGCGCCCGTCCGGACTAAAAGCCGGGGTTGAGTCCCACGATTTGGGGGTATTAACGCTGCCGGTTATGATTTGAGGATCGCCCCATTGACCGTTTCGATAGCGGGCAATGTATAAGTCAACATCTTCGGCCCCCTTCTTTCTGCCCGTGTTACCCTTGCCGAAGATCATCATCTTCCCATCAGGTGAGAAAGCAACCGTACCGGTATTTACGTTCTCTGTATTAATACTTGACGGTAGCGGAGCTACAGTTGCCATGTCGACATTAGCGCCACGCGAGGCTACTTTGTAAATATTTGTGAACGGTGTACCGGTTGCATCATAAAGTTTTCCATTGCCACGCGAAGACGTATAGTAGAGTTCATTGTTTAAATACGCAGGAGAGTATTCACTTGCCGGGGTATTCAGTAATTCAAGGTTCTTAACCTTATAGTAGCTTGGCTTTTGCCGTAAATTGTTGAGGTACGCGAGTCCGTTTAATTCCGCTGCAGCGCGATCTTTTAACGGTACATTCGCTGTGCGCGCCTGAAGCGCTTCAAGCTCTTTCTTTGCTTCCTCGTATTTTCCGTTGGCCTTCAGCGCCTGGGAACGATAGAACTGGATGCTGTCTTTATCGAACCCTTTTCCGCCAGCTTTCTCGTAATATTCTTCGGCTTCTTTTATCCGGTTGGAAAGCCGGTATGATTCTGCGATCAGGAAATTTGCCCGGCCGGAATTACCTGCCTTCGAGCCCTTCAATAAATTAATGGTGTTTTGGTACTCGCCCCGGTTGAATGATTTCTGAGCTTTTTTCTCAACGCTGCATCCAATGACCAGTAGCCCGGCTACAAAAATTATAACTACCCTTATGTTTTTCATTCGATCCTAAAGCTACAAAAAAGTCTTATACAACCGTTTTGGCGAGGTACCGCTTCAGCCAGGATTGATCAGCCGGAGTAATCCAGCCATCTTTCAACCGGCCTTTTGATTCAATCACATTATTGAAGAACAGGGAATCTGATTTCCAGCGTCCTTCAGCTAATGCACCGGGTAACTCATTCAGGGGGATCATTGAAATTTGCTCACCTTCCAGGAACCCGATTTTCGTGCGGTCAAACAAGCCCAGCGAAAACTGCTGGTCGAGCTGCCGGATAACCCGAACCGAAGAATCGATCGAGCATCCGCTGGCTTCGTTGAAATTTTCATCGGCTGCCAGTATGATAAACTGATCGTATAAAATCGCAAACGAGGTTTTCAGCGGATTGCCATGCGCCACCCATGAATGGGTAAACGCTGTGAGGGTATCAGAAATTGTTCTTTTCTCGGTTTCTGTAAACTTCCGGCCCGACTGGTAAATCCAGACGCGCGCTGAGTCTTCTAACGTTTCAAAGGGTGCAAACATATCAATTCAAACCTTTCGCCTCGGCAATTAGTTCGGCCAGGTCTTTCACTTTTACATCGGCCTCGCGCTCTTTGCTCTTCACACCATCGCTCATCATAACCATGCAAAACGGACATGCAACGGCAATGGTGGTTGCGCCTGTGGCCAAAGCCTCCTCCGTACGCTCTACGTTGATCTCTTTCTTACCCTTCTCAGCATCCTTAAACATCTGTGCTCCGCCTGCCCCGCAGCACAAGCCTGTCGTACGGCAACGCTTCATTTCAACGAGGTCAGCATCCAATGCTTCGAGCACGGCACGCGGAGCTTCATAAATATTATTCGCCCGTCCAAGAAAGCATGAATCATGATACGTAATCTTTTTTCCTTTGAATGATCCTCCGCCTTCCAGGCTGATCTTTCCGTCATTGATCAATTGCTGAAGATATGTTGAGTGGTGTATCACCTCATAATTTCCGCCAAGCTCCGGGTACTCATTTTTGATTGTGTTAAAGCAATGCGGACAGGCCGTTACAATTTTCTTTATTCCATATCCATTCAATACCTGAATGTTGCTCATGGCCTGCATCTGAAACAAAAATTCGTTGCCGGCTCTGCGTGCAGGATCGCCCGTGCAGGATTCTTCTGTTCCGAGTACAGCAAATTTAACATCAACTGCATTCAGGATTTTAACAAACGCTTTTGTTACACGCTTGTAGCGATCATCATACGAGCCGGCACATCCAACCCAAAAAAGAATTTCAGGAGCTTCTCCTTTTGCTGCTAAGTCGGCTATCGTTGGAACATTCATCGAATAAGCTTTTAAGATTCTTTAGACCAGTTGAAGCGATCACTCGGAGAAAATTTCCAGGGCGCAAAGCTGGTTTCCACATTCTGGAACATGGCATTCCACGAAGCCGGTGAACCGGATTCTTCCATGGCAACGTAACGTCTAAGCTCCAGAATAATTTCTAACGGATTTATTAAAACGGGACAAGCCTCCACACATGCATTGCAGCTTGTACAGGCGTTGATCTCTTCCTTGGTTATATAATCATTGAGTAAGGTCTTGCCGTCATTCAATCCCGGGCCGCCCTTTTGTAAACTCTTACCAACATCTTCCATGCGATCGCGCGTATCCATCATGATCTTGCGCGGAGAAAGTTTTTTACCCGTAAGGTTTGCCGGACATTGTTCCGTGCAGCGGCCGCACTCAGTGCATGAGTATGCCGCCATAAGCTTATTCCAGGCAAGATCGTTCACATCTTTTGCTCCGAATCTTCCGGGCTCAGCAACGGTTGCTGCTGCATTTGCTTCGGCAAGACCAAGCATGGATTTTACTTCGTTGGTAACCACCGGCATGTTCGTCATTCTTCCTTTCGGATCAAGCTTCGCAAAATACGTATTCGGGAAAGCGAGGAAGATGTGAAGGTGTTTGGAGTACGTGACGTAAACCGAGAACGCTAAAATGCCAAGGATGTGAAACCACCAGGCAATGCGTTCAATTATAATGAGTGTAGCTGTATCAATGTTTTGAAAGACCGGCAACAAAAAACTGCTGAAGAATAATGATCCGGTTGGTGTATAGTGATCATTTCTTGTTTGTAAAATTTGATCCGCAGCATTCATCGTTAAAATGGCAATCATCAATACAATTTCCGTAAACAGAATAATGTTCGCATCCATGCGCGGCCACTTAGTGAGATCGGGCAGGTTAAGTCTTCTGGTCTTGAGAATATTTCTTCGGATCAAAAAGACAACGCAAGCCGTGAGTACGGCAACCGCCAGGAACTCAAAGATGTTCATCAATACGGTATAGAAACTTCCGAGGTACGGAGCGAAGATGCGGTGCGTTCCCGCAAGGCCGTCAATTACAAATTCAAGCACTTCCAGGTTGATCACCAAAAAGCCCACATAAATAAAGAGATGCAGAAATGCCGGAATGAACTTCTTGAACATCTTCTTCTGGCCGAAAGCAACCAGCAACACGTTCCTTACGCGTTCATCTTTACGGTCAAGGCTATCGACTTTCTTTCCCAGCCTGATGGTATTGCGGATGAACCCGACCCTCTTTGCGATAAAATAGCCGGCAGCAGCCAGCACGATAAAAAAGAGTATTTGCTGAATCATTCCACTATCGGGGATATGTTTTGCATACAATTTAAAAATATATAGTTTTGTGCCCCTGTTCAGCCGCCATAGGCCGAATAATCCCGGTGACGTAGCTCATCCCGATAGCTATCGGGAGGTAGAGCAAAGTCCAAATTTAGGTGACGTAGCTCAGTTGGTAGAGCAAAGGACTGAAAATCCTTGTGTCGGGGGTTCAATTCCCTCCGTCACCACTTCAAAATCCTGACAGTACCGTCAGGATTTTTTT
>CAZIGG010000185.1:3234-4959 GCA_964538575.1 uncultured Roseivirgaceae bacterium | reverse complement strand
ACGGCAGTTACTTTGCCGTATTGTTTCTTCACATTTTCCTTAACCCAATTCTCCATTTCAGCCCAGATTTGCGGCTGATCCTGATTTTCAAGAATCCTCACAGAACCAATCTTGAATGATTTCGTACTGATTTTTTTTCCTTTTGTAAACAGGTTAAGTTCCGTACTACCGCCACCCACATCAATGTGAATATACGTATCGTCCGTCAGGTAGGAGCCAATCGCTTTGTTTACCAGTTCGGCCTCCAGGTCGCCATCAATGATCTGGATTTCAATGCCGAACTCAGCTTTGACATCATCCACAAGCTTTTTACCGTTCTCCGATTCGCGCATCGCGGATGTTGCGCAGAACATATAGTCGTCTACCTCGTAAAGCTCAAGCAGCAGCTTATACGCATGCATGAGCTTTTTGAACCGGGCTATGCTTTTATCGCTGATCCTGCCGGTAGCAAACACATCATGACCCAGCCGCAACGGGAAACGTATGTATTCAAGCTTTTTAAGAAGGATTCGTTTTTTGTTATCGAGTATACTGGATACCTGGAAGCGGATGGCGTTGGAGCCGATATCAATGGCAGCAAATTTCATTACCCGTAAAATTACTGTATTGTTTTTTCTTTTTACCCTTCAATTGTTTTTCTTTGCGTTAACTTATCCAGAAAGACCGAGGGTTGGGCCCAAAGACGTCTTAGCATCCTATACTGACTCTTTCATGTCAGCATGTTGTGCTAAATCCCATCCCCCCGATGAATCGGGGGGAGAAGATAAGTAACCCACTTTCTCAGGGGCTCTCTGGATGATGAGTTGTAACAGAGGGCGCTATGGCTAAAATCGAAGACATTTTAAAGGAACGGATTATGATCCTGGACGGTGCCATGGGCACGATGATCCAGCGTTACCCGCTTGAGGAAGCTGATTTCCGGGGCGAGCGCTTTAAAGATCATGCCCATCCCTTAAAAGGAAATAATGATCTGCTTTCGCTTACGCGACCGGATATTATAGAGACTATCCACCGGCAGTATTTTGAAGCAGGTTCTGATATTGTTGAAACCAATACATTCAGCGGAACAACCATCGCCCAGGCTGATTATCATCTGGAGCATGTTGTTTACGAGCTTAATTTTGAATCGGCCCGGATTGCCAAAAAGGTAGCGAATGAGTTTACGGCAAAAGAACCCGATAAGCCCCGTTTTGTAGCAGGAGCGATAGGGCCAACAAACCGTACCGCCTCCCTTTCACCGGATGTAAACGATCCCGGGTATCGTGCGATAACGTTTGATCAATTGGTAAAAGCATACAAAGAGCAGGCGAAGGGTCTTGTAGACGGTGGCGCTGATGCCTTATTAATAGAGACTGTTTTCGATACCCTCAATGCCAAAGCAGCAGCATTCGCTGTTCAGGAATTGTTCGATGAAATCGGGAAGCAAGTACCTATTATGATTTCCGGAACAATTACTGATGCCAGCGGCAGAACACTTTCCGGACAAACAACAGAAGCGTTCCTCATCTCTCTTTCACACGTTCCTTTGCTAAGCATTGGACTCAATTGTGCGTTAGGAGCAAGACAGCTTCGCCCGTATTTAAAAGTGTTGGATAGTGAATCTCCATTTTTTGTAAGTGCCTATCCAAACGCAGGCTTGCCTAACGAGTTTGGTCATTACGATCAGACACCCGATGAAATGGCAGCCGAAATCGAAGAGTATCTTAAGGAGGGTTTGGTGAATAT
>CAZIGG010000185.1:0-3134 GCA_964538575.1 uncultured Roseivirgaceae bacterium | reverse complement strand
GTTAACATCGGTGAACGCACCAACGTTACCGGTTCGGCCAGATTTTTAAAGCTGATCAAGGAAGATAAGTTTGATGAAGCGCTGGAGGTTGCGCTTGACCAGGTACGCGGAGGCGCACAGGTAATTGATGTGAACATGGATGAAGGGATGCTTGATTCACAGGCAGCGATGGTTAGGTATTTAAACCTGATGGCGTCAGAGCCTGAGATTTCGGCTATTCCCGTGATGGTGGACTCCTCCAAGTGGGAAGTCATTGAAGCCGGGTTGAAGTGTTTGCAAGGCAAAGGCATCGTAAACTCCATCAGCATGAAGGGCGGAGTGGAGGAATTCATTCGTCAGGCTAAGCTCGTGAAACGTTATGGTGCCGCTACTGTTGTTATGGCATTTGATGAACAAGGTCAGGCGGATACCTACCAGCGCAGGATTGATATTTGTAAACGCGCGTATGACATCCTGGTTAACGAAGTAAAATTCCCGCCACAGGATATTATTTTTGATCCGAACATATTCCCGGTCGCTACCGGAATTGATGAGCATAGAAATTATGCACTGGATTTTTTTAAAGCAGCAAAATGGATTCGCGAAAACCTTCCGCATGCGCATGTTAGCGGAGGGGTGAGCAACGTTTCGTTCAGCTTCCGCGGAAACCAGAAAGTGCGTGAAGCCATGCACTCGGCTTTCCTGTATCACGCTATCCAGCATGGAATGGATATGGGTATCGTAAACCCTGCGATGCTGGAAGTTTATGATGAGATTCCCAAAGATCTTTTAGAGCGCGTGGAAGATGTTCTGCTGAACAGGAGAGAGGATGCCACCGAACGCCTGCTTGATTTCGCGGAAAGTGTTAAAGGCTCGGCTAAGAAAAAAGAGGTAGATGACGAATGGCGAAATGGTACCCTGGAAGAGCGGATCACACACTCTTTAGTCAAAGGTATTATTGATTTTATTGATGCGGATACGGAAGAAGCCCGTCAGAAATACGACAAACCTTTGCACGTAATCGAAGGCCCGTTGATGTCGGGGATGAATGTGGTAGGGGACTTGTTTGGCGCGGGTAAAATGTTTCTTCCGCAGGTTGTGAAGAGTGCGCGCGTAATGAAAAAATCCGTTGCTTATTTAACACCATACCTGGAAGAAGAAAAGAGAAAAAGCGGCAATGTTGGTCAGCCTGCTGCGAAAATTCTCCTGGCAACGGTTAAAGGCGATGTGCATGATATTGGTAAGAATATTGTCGGTGTTGTACTAGCCTGTAACAACTATGATGTAGTTGACCTTGGCGTAATGGTGCCACCCGAAAAAATCATTGAAGCTGCCAGGCGTGAAAAGGTTGATGTCGTTGGCTTGAGCGGTTTGATCACACCGTCATTAGACGAGATGGTTACAGTAGCTAAGGAAATGCAGCGTGAGAAAATGACATTGCCTTTATTGATTGGCGGTGCAACCACATCCCGCATTCACACGGCTGTTAAAATCGACCCGGTGTATGATGGTGCTGTTGTGTATGTACTGGATGCTTCGCGATCGGTTCCCGTAGCCAGCGAGCTGATCAGTAAGCAAACCAGCGAAAATTTTAAAACAAAGGTTAAAGAAGAGTATAAAACACTGCGAGCGGATCATGAGAACCGCAAACAAAACAAAAGTTACATTCCATTAGCGGAAGCACGAGCCAATAAAACAAAAATTGATTGGTCGGTTACGCAGTATACGAAGCCGCAGTTTTTAGGCAGAAAGGAATTTGTCAAGTATCCCCTGGAAGAAATCAGAAAGTATATCGACTGGACACCTTTCTTTCAAACCTGGATGCTGGCGGGCCGCTATCCTGGAATATTAAAAGACGAAGTTGTAGGAGCAGAAGCAAAGAAGCTCTATGACGATGCGAACAAAATGCTCGATGAGATTGTAAAGAGCAAGTCCCTTCAGGCAAATGGTGTGATTGCATTTTATAATGCAGTGAATGAAGGCGATGATGTAAAGCTGTTTCGTAAAGATCAGGACGAATCGTTTGCAACGTTTCACTTTCTGCGTCAACAAAACAAAAAGGCTCAAAATCTCCCTAACTTTTGCCTCGCGGATTTCGTGTCACCTGAAAAAGGAAAGGATCATTTCGGAATGTTCGCGGTAACCGCGGGTATTGGATTGGAAAAACTGGTTGAAAAACATAAGGCAAAGCAGGATGATTACTCCGAGATTATGGCTAAAGCATTGGCGGATCGCCTGGCGGAAGCGTTTGCGGAATGTTTGCACGAGCGCGTTCGGAAAGAATTGTGGGGCTATGCCAAGGATGAGAATCTGACGACAGATCAATTGATCACAGAAGATTATAAAGGCATCCGTCCGGCACCGGGTTATCCTGCCTGTCCGGATCATACCGAAAAGAAATTATTGTTTGAATTGCTGGACGCAAATAAAGTCGGAATAACCTTAACCGAATCGTATGCCATGTATCCGGGCGCAGCCGTAAGCGGATTTTATTTCTCCCATCCGGATTCAAAATATTTCGGGTTGGGCAAGATTGAGAAAGATCAGGTTGAAGACTACGCGAAACGTAAAAATATGAGTGTTGAAGAGATTGAGAAGTGGTTGTCACCTAACTTAGCGTATAATTAACAAATTAGTTTCATGAAAGTAACAGATCATCTAAAGAACGCCAACGGTAAAACGTTGTTCACACTTGAAATACTCCCGCCTTTAAAAGGGGAGAACATAAAAAGCCTGTTTAGCAACATCGACCCGTTGATGGAGTTTAAACCCCCGTTCATTGATGTTACCTATCACCGCGAGGAATATGTATTCAAAAAGAAAGATGGCGGCTTACTGGAGAAGATCACAACGCGTAAACGCCCCGGCACGGTAGGGATTTGTGCAGCCATTCAAAATCACTACAAAGTTGACACCGTGCCGCATATTATCTGCGGAGGGTTTAGCCGGGAAGAAACCGAAAACGCATTAATTGATTTGAATTTTCTGGGCGTGGATAACGTGCTTGTGTTACAGGGCGATGCCATTAAAACAGAAGCTAAGTTTATTCCTGAGCCGGATGGTTTTTGCTATGCATCCGAGCTTCTTGAGCATGTTGTGAACATGAACCGGGGTGTTTACCTGGATGAGGAACTGCATGAGCCTTCACCCACAAC
>CAZIGG010000184.1:0-4960 GCA_964538575.1 uncultured Roseivirgaceae bacterium | reverse complement strand
ATACGGGTTGATCCGCCCACCAGAATAACTTCATCGATCTGGCTTACGGAATACCCTGAATCAGCAATTGCTTTTTTGCAAGGCTCCAGTGTTCTTTTGATCAAATCGTCAGCCAGTTGCTCGAACTTCGCACGGGAAAGTTTTTTCACCAAGTGTTCAGGCACGCCATCTACCGAAGTGATGTAGGGAAGGTTGATCTCTGTCTCGTTGGAGCTTGACAATTCAATCTTCGCTTTTTCAGCAGCCTCTTTCAAGCGCTGTAAGGCCATCGGGTCTTTACGCAAGTCGATGTTTTTATCAGCCTTGAACTCATCGGCTAACCAGTTCATGATGCGCATATCGAAGTCGTCACCGCCTAAGTGAACATCACCGTTGGTTGATTTAACTTCAAACACACCATCTCCTAATTCTAATATGGACACATCGAATGTACCGCCACCCAGGTCGTACACTGCGATCTTCATGTCTTTGTTTTTTTTATCTAAACCGTATGCTAACGCAGCTGCGGTAGGCTCGTTGATGATACGTTTCACATCAAGTCCTGCAATCTGGCCCGCTTCTTTTGTTGCCTGACGCTCAGCGTCATTGAAGTAAGCGGGAACGGTAACAATAGCTTCCGTTACGGTTGTTCCTAAATAGTCCTCCGCTGTGCTCTTCATTTTTTGAAGAATCATTGCAGAAATTTCCTGCGGGGTATACAAGCGGTCACCGATGCGTACGCGCACGGTGTCGTTGTTACCGGCTTCCACCTGGTACGAAACCATTTTTTTCTCACCGCTTACTTCGGCAAATTTTTTGCCCATGAAGCGCTTAATGGATTGTACCGTGTTTTTCGGGTTTGTAATGGCCTGACGTTTTGCAGGATCACCTACTTTACGCTCGCCCTTCCCGTTGTCCAAAAATCCAACGATTGAAGGTGTGGTTCTCCGCCCTTCGCTGTTGGCAATCACCACTGGTTCGCTGCCCTCCATGACGGCTACGCACGAGTTGGTTGTTCCTAAGTCTATACCGATTATTTTTCCCATTGTCTTTTAATTTCTCCTTTGGGAGGTCATTTGTCAATCATTATGCCAAGGGGGTTATTATGCCTGGAAGTGCCAGTTTGGCAGGGTTTTGGCAGATTTAAATAGCCTGTAATGGGCAAAAAGGCAATTAAATCGGTTTTGTTTATTGACAGCTTAATTGATCAATACCCCATCTCTTTAAGTTGCTTACCCGGAAACCGGAAAACAAGGTATACCTGAAAAGCGCGATTGAATTGTTTTAACGTAAGATCAGCTTCGTTTACGTTACTAATGTCGGCAAGGCCAAGGTAATAACGAACGCCAATTCCAGTGTATGGTCCAATGTATTGTTCCGCTCCCAGAAAGAGGCCAAAATCAGGATTGAAGAGATAGCGGAGATCCTGGAATTCTTCGAATTGAAAGCCAAGTTCAACGCCAGCATGTAAGTTGGTAGATCGCTGCACATGATACTTGAACGCACAGCCAAACTTCAAATATTTGTATTGACCTGCAAGCACCTGAATGCTGTCGCCAATATTGGTTTCGCCAAAGCCCATTTGCGAGTACGACAGCTCCAGTTGCCCGGACGTTTTTTCACCTTGCTCAAGGTTGATGCTAAAAGCACCCAGCCCTCCGATCATACCAGATGAACGCATTTTCGCATCGTTCACTTTCCAGGCTTGCCGGGCTATGTTAATCCCGCCCTGGAGACCAAATGTTTGAGAAATGCAATAATGTGAAAGGCAGAGTAAGCACAAAAATAGAATCGATTTTTTCACGTTATTTGCGTTCTTTTTAAGAACAGGTATTCGAAGATAATGACTTTAGAGCAGGAAATAGCGAAGCGCAGAACATTTGGAATCATCAGCCACCCCGATGCCGGCAAGACCACGCTCACCGAAAAGCTTTTGCTTTTCGGGGGTGCAATTCAAAAAGCCGGGGCTGTAAAATCCAGTAAAATTAAGGATCACGCGCGAAGCGACTGGATGGAAATTGAAAAGCAGCGGGGTATCTCTGTAGCAACTTCCGTAATGGGGTTTAATTATAAAGATATTAAAATTAACCTTCTCGATACTCCGGGTCACCAGGATTTTGCTGAAGATACCTACAGAACGTTAACAGCTGTTGATAGCGTGATCCTTGTGATTGATTGCGTAAAAGGCGTTGAGATCCAAACGGAAAAGTTGATGGAGGTTTGCCGGATGAGGAATACACCCGTGTTGTGTTTCATTAACAAGCTTGACCGCGAAGGCCGTGATCCGTTTGATTTACTGGACGAGATTGAAGAAAAACTTGCTATTAAAGTTCGTCCGTTGAGCTGGCCCATCAGCATGGGCAAGACGTTTAAAGGAGTTTATAGTCTTTATGAAAAGAAATTAAATCTCTTTGTTCCGAGTAAAGTAACGATTCAGGATTCGATCGAGATATCAGATATCAACAATGAGGAACTCGATACGTTGGTAGGAGAGAACTATGCCAAACAGCTTCGAGCGGATGTTGAATTGATTGAAGGTGTTTACCCGGAGTTCAGTGTTCAGGATTATCTGGACGGAAAAGTGGCGCCCGTGTTTTTCGGAAGTGCCGTTAATAACTTTGGTGTGCGCGAATTGCTCGATACATTCATTCGCATCGCTCCGCCACCGATCCCGCGCGAGACAACCGTACGGGAAGTTGAACCGGATGAAAAAAAGTTTACCGGCTTTATTTTTAAAATCCATGCCAACATGGACCCGAAGCATAGAAACCGTATTGCGTTTTTACGTGTCTGCTCCGGAAAATTTGAGCGTGCTACCAACTATCATCATGTTCGTCAGCATAAAGGCATTCGGTTTTCCAATGCAACAGCCTTTATGGCGCAGGATCGTGAAACAGTTGATGAAGCCTGGCCGGGTGACATTGTAGGTTTGTACGACACGGGTAACTTAAAAATCGGGGACACGCTTACCGAGGGCGAAGACATGATCTATACCGGCATTCCAAGCTTCTCACCGGAGATTTTTAAAGAAGTGGTGAACATGGATGCCATGAAAAGCAAACAGCTTGAAAAAGGATTGCTGCAATTGATGGAGGAGGGTGTTGCGCAGTTGTTCAGCTATGAGCTTGGTAATAAAAAAGTTATCGGAACAGTTGGAGCGTTACAGTTTGAAGTAATCCAGTTCCGGTTGAAAAACGAATACGGAGCAACCGTTCAGTTTGTGCACCAGAATATTTATAAAGCCTGCTGGATCAGCAGCGCCAACGAAAAGAAGCTGCAGGAGTTCCTGGATTCCAAGCAACGCCACATCGCGCGTGATAAGGACGGTAAACTCGTGTTTATGGCTGAATCAAAGGGCTGGCTGCAGATGGTGCAGGAGAATTTCCCAGAAATTCAATTTCACTTTACGTCTGAGTTTAAAGATTGATCTTTTAGAATATTTCTTTAAGATCAAATTTCAGACCGGGTAACACTCCGGATGTTACTTCACCTTCTCCCGCAAGATAGAGCGAGGGTGTTTCAGGATCGGCTTGATTATGCTTATAAACCTCAAGTGTTTTGTTGGCAGGATCAACAATCCAATACTCCTGAACGCCAATCTTTTGGTAAGCGCTTTTCTTTTGATTGCGATCGGTGAAAATATTGGAAGGCGAGATAATCTCCACTACCAGGTCAGGTACTCCCTCTATTCCTTTGGCTGAAACTATCTTCTTGTTCTCTCCGCTAAGAAAAATTAAATCAGGTTGAAAAACATTATGCTTATCAATATATAAGTCAAGAGGCGCAAAGAAAACAGCTCCATTATAACTTTTGGCATAAGCTTTAAAAACGTCATACAGATTACCAAGTACTGCCTGATGGTAAGGTGAAGGGCTTGGACTCATAATCAATCCTCCGTTTATTAATTGACAAGGCGTATTCGTTTCACCCAACAACAGGTAGTCATCTACAGTCCACTCTTTGGTTCTATCAATTATTGCCGTTTGCATAATCTTTTTTAAAGATACGAAAATTTGCCAAGTTTGTTCCCGCATGCAAAGCCGGCCTTTTTCAGTTATTTACGAAGACAATCATTTGCTGATTGTTAACAAAGCGAATGGCATTCTGGTTCAGGGCGATGAAACCGGTGACAAGCCGCTGGTTGAACTTTGTAAAGACTACATCAAAGAAAAATATGATAAGCCGGGAGCGGTTTTTTTAGGCGTTGTACACCGGCTTGACCGGCCCGTGAGTGGTGTTGTGGTTTTAGCGCGCACCTCAAAGTCCCTTGAACGGATGAATGCGTTGTTTCGTGAAAAAGAAACGAAGAAGACGTATTGGGCTGTTGTAAAAAACAAACCACCAAAGGATTTCGATATACTTGTCCACTGGTTGCTGAAAGATGAAAAGAAAAACAAAACAACTTTTTTTACGAAAGAAACTCCGGGTGCTCTGCGGTCGGAGCTGAATTATAGAATTCTGGGAACAGCACAAGCTCACTGGCTGCTGGAAGTAAAACCAATTACAGGAAGGCCGCATCAAATCCGCGTACAGCTTGCATCGATGGGCTGTCCGATCCGGGGCGATGTAAAATATGGCTACGGAGAGATTATTAATGACGGCAGAAGTATAAACCTTCATGCCAAAAGCCTGGAGTTCGTTCACCCGGTGAAAAAAGAGAACCTGAAAGTTGAAGCATCACTTCCGGATGATGGTTTCTGGAAGTATTTTTCAAGCTTTGAATAATCGACATGACAACCTGGACTGATAAGCTTAAGAATCGCTGGAATGTGAAAAATACCTGGCAGGTAGTGGTGATCCTGATCGTGTTTGCGTGCACCGGATTCACGGTATTACTTATTAAAGAGCCGTTATTTGAATATTGGTTTCCGGACGGAGAAAAACCTTTGTGGGCGAACATTGCCTACTGGATTTTAATCTTCCCGGTGTATAATGTGTTCCTGTTGTTTTATGGATTTATTTTCGGGCAGTTCAAATTCTT
>CAZIGG010000183.1:0-4965 GCA_964538575.1 uncultured Roseivirgaceae bacterium | reverse complement strand
CCAACACCAATTAACGCGCAATATACGCAAAGCTGATTTGGGGCTTAATACGCAACCAGCCTTTAAAGTAAGAGGGAGCAATGTTTTATCTTTAACCGTTAAACCGGCATTTCCAGATTGAAAAAATACCTACAGCTAGCAGCTCAACTCGTAAGGAACGGAACGCTGCGCCACAGCGGGCAAAACTTCAATAAAGACCGGGCAGAAAGTCTGGAAACTCTCAAGGAATTTATCCCGCAGGATTCAATCCTTCAACCGGATGCCAAAGCGAGCCGCACGCATAAAAGTTCCTTCAACAACCTGGTTGCGCAGGCTGCTTTTATCAGATCATCATTCCGTAAAAAAGGCGGTCACCTCAGCGTTCAAAACGTAGCATACATCCGCATCCCCAAATCAGCCAACACATCCGTTAGCTATGCGATGCTGGTGAAGAAGTATCCCGCATTAAAAGAAAAGAATCCGGATGAAACCCGGATTAATTTTCTGGCAGATGTTAACCTGATATCGGCAAGTGAAATGGGAGACGAGAACTTTTTTACCGTTGTTCGAAATCCTTTTGCCCGGCTTGTTTCGGTTTACCGCGATTTTTTCGAAACAAATCGCACTGAGTTTATCTATGCCGGTTACCTGTTCGGGATTCTTCCGCAAAATATTTCTTTCGCTGAATTTGTAAGCCGCATTAGCAGAATCCCGGATCGCCTGAAAGATCAGCACTTCAGGCCTCAACATTTGTTCTTTAAACCTTACGAAAGCAAAGGCATTGCGGTAATGTTCTTTCAGCTTGAAACAACCTCACCGCTCGAAAGCTTTTTGAAAGAACATGGAATGGAACTCACACACCGTAACAAAAGCCGGGAGGCGTACGACTACACTGAATATTACAATCCGCACCTGCTTCAGCAGGTTTATGATATCTACAAAACCGACATCGAAAAATTCGGATATCAGCAGGTTTACGAAGCGCTTAAGTCCCATGTTTCTAATGTCGCGAATGTCAGTCTGAGCGGAGTCGAAGACTGATTCTGGAACCTAATCAGGTTTCGACTCCGCTCAACCTGACAAAAAATTGACCTGACAGCCTCTGGTATACACTAATTACACTGTTCAAAAGTGTTCACCCAGGCCTGAAAAAGTGTTCACTTTTGTAAGTTTGCACGGCCAAATTTTTCCATTAATCAATCAATACAAAATTTATATACCTGAAATTCAGCTTGTTACAAAACATGATAATTTTTAGCACAGTACTTGGTAATGCCAAGTACAACTGCATAAAGCTATGCAGTGGGTTAACAAAACACTATGGACCTGGAGAACACACAAGTACAGATGAGGAAGGGTATTTTGGAATATTGTATTCTTCACATCATTGCGCGCGGTGAGGTGTACGCATCGAACATGATCGATGAGCTTACCTCCGCTAAAATGATAGTCGTGGAAGGTACGCTATATCCGTTGCTGACGCGCCTCAAAAATTCCGGATTGCTGGAATACAAATGGGTGGAGTCCAAATCAGGACCTCCACGCAAGTATTACAAGCTGACCGACAAAGGCGCTAAATTTCTGGAAAAGCTTACCGAAACCTGGGAAGAGCTGACCCATTCAACCGAAATGATCACATCACGCACCAATACCAAGGCATAACCAAACTAACTACGATTCTTCATTTTTATGAAAAAGAATATAAGCATTAACATCAGCGGTATCATCTTTCACATTGAAGAGGACGGGTACGAGGTTCTGAAAAAGTATCTTGATTCGATCAACAAATATTTCTCTTCGTTTGAAGACAGCAGCGAGATCCTTTCAGACATTGAAAGCCGCATTGCCGAGATCTTCCTGAGCAAGCTCAACGAGGGCAAGCAGGTAATAACATACGAGGATGTAAACTCGCTGGTATCCACCATGGGCAGCGTGAGCGACTTTAAAGCGGCCGAAGAACAGGAATTTTCACAAGCCGAAAGTGCCACACAAACTGAGCCGCAGCCTGATGCGGAACGCAGGCAGCGTACCCAAACAGCGGCCAAACAACTTTATCGCGATCAGACCCGGAAAATCCTGGGCGGTGTTTGTGCCGGCTTCGGAAATTATTTCAACGTAGATGCCGTTTGGGTTCGTCTCTTCTTTGCCCTGTTAACCTTTGCATGGGGATTCGGACTATTAGTGTACCTGATCATGTGGATCGCCATCCCGGGATCATACACGCTGGAAGATGTTCAGGGGAACCGTAAACTCTTCCGCGACAATGAACGCAAAGTGATTGGCGGTGTGTCCGGTGGCCTGGCTGCTTACTTTGGGTTCGACATCATTGTAATCCGCCTCCTGTTTGTTATAACCGGCTTTTTCGGATTCGGATTGGTTGCCTACGTGGTGTTATGGATCGTGCTCCCTCCTGCCGTTACCATTACCGATAAAATGGAAATGCAGGGTGAGCCTGTTACACTCTCCAACATTGAATCGAACCTCAAAAAAAATCTGAACTTAAAAGAGGATGAAGAAAATGTGTTCGTAAAGATCCTGCTCTTCCCCTTCCGCCTGATCGGGATAATCCTGACCGGTATCGGCAAATTGGTTTATCCGTTAATTGAAGTGTTGCGGGTAGCGATCGGGGTGTTCATCACCTTCTTCGGCCTTGCACTCGTGGTAACCGTAATCATCACAACGGGTATCCTGGTAGGGTTGATTTCAGGAGCTTCAGTTCCTATTCACCTGGGTGTACCCTTTAATGAAGCCTCGCTGCCGATTGAAGCTATGAGCAGGGCCATCCCCACAACCACCCTCCTTGCCGCTTTTGCCGGGGCCATTCTTCCCGGCATTATGCTTACCCTTCTGGGGATCTCGGTCATTGCCAAACGCATTGTTTTCAGCGCGATGGTGGGCTGGTCGATGTTCGTGCTGTTCTTAGTAAGTCTTTTAGTGCTGAGCTTTACCGTGCCAAAAATTGTTTACGCTTTTAAAGAAGAAGGTGAAACAAAAACCGAAAGTGTTTATCCGCCTCCCGCGAACAATAAACGGATTGTACTGAAAGTAAATGAAATCGGGTTGGATGATTATATCCGGCCACGGGTTAACATCCGCGGGTACGATGGAAAAGATATTAAACTGGTGCAGATCATCGAATCGCAGGGCATAACCCGCCAGCTTGCGATCGAAAACACGAAGATGGTGGAGTATCACGTAACCGTTCAGGATTCGATCTACACGTTTGATTCTAACCTTCAATTCAAAAAAGACGCAGTGTTCCGCGGTCAGCATGTCGAAGTGATCCTGTACGTTCCGTTTGAGTACCCGTTCTACATTGATGAAGATTTCAGAATTCATCAATACTACTCCTATTATACCGATGGCAGCGAGTTCCAGGGAAACACGTGGGTGATCTCAAAAGAAACAAAGAAATTCAAATGTGTGAGCTGCCCGGTGGTTGAAAAATCCGCGGAGGAAGCGGAGACTGAACGTATCAATAACCTGAGCAATTACAATGAAGTAGAGATCAGCGGGTTCTTTGATGTAACAATCAACCAGGAGACCGGAACACATTCAATCGGAATTGACGGACCGGAGGATGAAGAGAAAAAGTATAAGATCTCGCAGTTCGGCAACACGCTCAAGATCGAATACAGCGGAAAGAAAAAGTTCGATTTGAAAAGCCTGCCTAACCTTAACCTGGAAGAAACGAAAATCACCATTACACTTCCCGAGCTGAAAGGCATTAAGCTTAAAGGCGCAGGCAAGGTTGAGATTAAAAATTTCAATGTTGATGCGCTTGACATCGAGGTTTTCGGCCCGGTAAACGTACAGGCAAATAACTTGAATGCAGACCGGCTCAACGTAAACCTGACCGGCAGCGCCAAACTTGAGTTGATTGGTCGCGCAACCTCCATCGATGCCCTGGTACAGGGTGCCTCTACCCTGAAAGCGTTCGATTTTAACGTAGAAAATGCAACGCTGGAAACCACGAGCGCATCCTCGGCCAAAGTTACCGTAAGCGGCAGGCTTGAAATGAAAGAAGGAATTTCGAGTAAAATCAGCTATCGGGGCAACCCGCAGGAAGTAATTAAAGAGTAACAAAATACCGGGCGTTGCGTTAAAATACCTGCACCCGGAAAATCAACCATAAAACCCTAACTTTACCCCTATGTTCCTGATCCTCGTAATCGTAGCAATTCTGTTTTACATCGGCATGGTGATTGGAAAGCTGCTGAGATAAAAGCCCCGAAAAACAGTTATAATCCCTGATGTGATCCATCCGGGATTTTTTTTTGCCTTATTTGTACTCCCATCGCGGCCCCGTGCCGCGATCTCCACCCTTATCTCTTACAAACAGAAGATCACGCTTCCATGCTGTCGTACACAACTACTTTATCCCATAACATGGAGTGTTCCTGAATAAATTTTTGGTGAACAGGGTGATCCTGGTAAATTTTCTGATCTTCAGTCGAAGCGAAAAAGAGCAATTCTGAAACACTGTAGCTGCTGTCCACTACATCACGTTTTTCGGTATCTGCCGGAACACCCACATGGATATCCCTGACCTGTTTGATGCTGCCCAACGCTTTTATCCCTTCAATAAGCTTATGGCGGTCGGCTGCAGCATATGGATCTTTAAGCCAAAAGAAAACATGATGAACAAGCAGTGGTTTTTTCTTTTTCGGGGCGGCTGCTGCACCGAATCCTAACGACAAAAAAGAAATAAGCGCCAGGAATTTTCTTCGCGTTTGTGACATAGCATACTATTTATATCTTCCGAAGATACGGGAGATTCTTTTATTTCCTCAAGATGGCGCGCGTTTTGTAACCCTCCCCCAAGATAGCCCAAGATGGCGCGCGTTTTGTAACGCGTGCCATCCCTATTCAATTCAAGATGGCCAAGATGGCGCGCGTTTGCAACGCGTGCCTCCACTATTCAATTCTCGCTATCTCCAAATACCCAACTTTTTTGTTTGTATAATAATCCCGGGCAGAACTATA
>CAZIGG010000182.1:0-5052 GCA_964538575.1 uncultured Roseivirgaceae bacterium | reverse complement strand
GCACCACGTCCGCGGGTCAACGTTCATGTCATCGAGGTGGAAAGCAGGGGCGAAGCGTTCACGTTTCCATTGATTGACGGACCAAAGCCTGAAGAATTTTTTAATGTAATTTTTTAACTGCTCATGATCCGGAAAATCATCTTTCATCTTTGTGAAAACCTCAACCGGGGGAATGCGCTCATAAATTCCATGCTGCTCAATGCGTGCCAGAACCGCGTAGGGCATTAAATCAGCTTCGTCTGTTTGATTTCGTTCCGGTGGCCTCAGCTCTGCAGTGGGTTGTAAATTATTCACGGGATTAAGTCCGGAATAGCCAAGCGCTTGTTCGGCCCATTTTAACCACTGCAGAATAAACGTTTTATGAATGCTTGCAATGGGGGCGAGGCTTCCGCTGGTATCGCCATCCATCGTTGCGTAGCCGACATCACCTTCACTTCGGTTAGAGGTTGTTAACAGAATGGAGCGCTTAACATTTGCCAGCATCCAGATAATGGGCGACCGTGCACGCGCCTGGATGTTTTGCAGGCTGATGTCGTCCTGCTCCCAGCTTGTTTCCCGCTGTAAGGCTTTTTCAATCTTATCGGTATAGCTGTCAACTTCCTGCTGGATATTCCAGTTATAAAATTGTGCCCCGATCGATTCTGCTAATTGCTGCGCAGATGTTAAGGTTGTCACTGATGAATTATCCGTACCCTGATAAGCGCACGTTAAAAGTTTATTAACCGCAGTCTTTTGATCGTTAACTTCATTCAAACCAACTTCTTTGCAGAATGTTTGCCATCCCAATTCAGCAGAAGCGCGCCTGACCATCTCCGATACCAGAACAGCACACATGGATGAATCTGCACCGCCACTTAACGATAACACGAAGCCTTTGGATTTACTTTTCCTTAAGTAGTCGTACAGGGCAAGAGAGGTTGCCCGAACAAGTTCTTCATTCTTTTCTTTATTATCTTTTACAGGCGGGATACGGGTGTTGGCTGGATTACCAAAATCGACTTCGTGACAAAGTAAGTCTGTCTTTTTAAAGATCAGGCGGGTGTTAACGGCAACTAATTTTCCTTTTTGAGCAATGACGATATCGCCATCGTAAATCATTCTTCCGGCTTCGTTGCCTGATAAATTTGCGTACAGGTATACGCAGTTGAATAGTTCAGATCCGAGTCTTGCAATTTCTTCTTCGCGCAGTAAGCTCTTCCCCAGGGCAAAATGGCTCGCGCTTGGATTTAAAATCAAATCCACCCCGCGTTTCAGCAGCCGGTAGCCCGGCCGGAATTCTTTACGCCACGCATCTTCGCAGATCTCAAATCCGAACCGGATACCCTCCACATCATAAATCAAATCCCCGGCCTGAATTTTTTCTCCGCTCCGCTCAAGGGTGATAATCTTACCGGGAACCCACGCATCAAACCAGCGCGGCTCGTAATGAACGCCATCCCGCGCAAGGTTCTGCTTACAGGTAATTCCAAGAATTTTACCGTCACTGATTACGCACGCTCCATTATACGTTATACCTTCAATCCTGACCGGAAGTCCAACGGAAACGGTAATGTTTTTACAATGCGGTTTTATTTTCAGCAACTCTCCCCAGGCCCGTTCAGCCAGCCAGTCGCTGAGAAACATGTCTTCGCAGCCGTAACCGGTTATGCAAAGTTCAGGCAGGCAGAGAATTTTTACCTGATTTTGAATTGCTTCTTCAATGACGGAGATGATGTTGGCGGTATTGTTCCGCCAGTCCATCGGGATTTGATTGACTGTTGCTCCGCCAATTTTTATCGGACCGGATGGAAGAGAAGCTGAGCGTTTCATCATCTATTTAACCTCAACTTTCTGAATAATGTTCAGCCGTTCGCAGGTTTTAAAGGCCGCATCCTGCTCGGCTTTTTTCTTGCTGTTGCCGAAGCCTGTGCTCATTTCTTCGCCTGCTACAAAAACCTGGGCGGTGAACTCTTTATGAAGCCTGCCTTTCTGAACGCTCACAATTTCAAACCGCACTTCTTTCCCTTCCCGCTGACCCCACTCAATCAGCTTACTTTTGAAATTAGAACTTACATTAATGAGCTGATCAAGATCATAATGCGGTGTAATCAGCTTGGTGATCACAAAATGCTTGCACTTTAAATATCCTTTGTCGAGATAGATGGCGCCTACAAGCGCTTCAAGTGTATTGCCCAGGATTACTTGCTGAAGTTGTGCATTCTTCTGATCGAACTGAACAATGCTCCCGATACCGATCTTTTTGGCGAGAAAATTTAACGATTCGCGGTTAACAATGCGCGACCGGATTTCGGTAAGAAATCCTTCATCCTTAAACGGAAATTTCTTGAAAAGGAAATCGGCAACCGCTGCGCCCAAGATGGCATCGCCCAGATACTCCAATCGTTCATTACTTTCCTTGAAACCGTTCTTACTTTCTTTGGCGATGGAACTGTGCAGGGTAGCTAACCGGTAGAGCTCAAGGTTTTTTGGCGTAAACCCGGCAATGGTCTCCAATGCGCTGATGATCTTCTTATCAGATGCCTGTTTTCGCTTTGGAAGTTTTAATAAATCCCACACCACGCGTTTGCCTGATTTGTGTTTCCGCTAAGGTAGTAAAATAGTAATTGACAGTTAACAAATGCCTTCGGCCAATTGACAATATGTTGTCAATTGCTATTTGTCAATTGTCAATTATTTTATTGAGGATCAGATTTTCTTCAGCAGGACCGAGGCATTGTGGCCGCCAAATCCAAAGGTATTGCTCAACGCTATTTTAACCTCGCGCTTTTGCGCAGTATTAAAGGTAAGATTAAGGCGTTTATCCAAACCGTCATCATCCGTAAAATGGTTGATGGTAGGCGGGATAACCGAGTCATTGATCGCCACCAGGCAGGCAATCGCTTCAATCGCTCCGGCAGCGCCCAGCAGGTGGCCGGTCATCGATTTGGTTGAGCTGATGTTCATTTTATATGAATGCTCACCGAATACTTTTTCAATCGCACGAATTTCACCGATATCTCCGAGCGGAGTAGAGGTTCCGTGCGTATTAATGTAATCAACATCAGAAGGCTTAATGCCTGCTTCCTCCAATGCGCTTTCCATTACGTGCGTAATGCCAGCGCCATCGGGATGCGGAGCAGTAATGTGGTATGCATCCGCAGACATACCGCCACCGATGATCTCTGCATAAATCTTTGCTCCGCGTTTTTTGGCGTGCTCGTACTCCTCCAGCACAAGTGAGCCTGCACCTTCGCCCAATACAAAACCATCACGATCTTTATCATAAGGACGTGATGCTGTTTCAGGTGAATCATTGCGTTCTGACAATGCTTTCATCGCATTGAACCCGCCAATACCAGCTTCTGTTACGGCTGCTTCCGAACCGCCTGATACAATGATGTCGGCCTTTCCTAAACGGATGTAGGTGTAGGCATCATAAATGGCATTGGTTGAAGAAGCGCACGCAGAAACAGTGGCAAAGTTTGGTCCGCGAAAGCCGTATTTGATAGAGATATGACCCGCACTTAAATCGGGGATCATTTTAGGAATAAAGAAGGGATTAAACCGGGGAGTACCGTCTCCTCTTGCAAAGGATTTAACTTCCTCCTGGAAAGTGAATAACCCTCCGATGCCCGAACCCCAGATAACACCCGCGCGATGCGGGTTGAGTTCTGACACCGGAAGGTTTGAATCTTTTATAGCTTCATCAGCCACAACCATTGCATACTGGGCGAAGGGATCCATCTTGCGGGCCTCCTTGCGATCCATAAAATTGCCGATGTCGAAGCCTTTCAGCTCGCAGGCGAATTTTGTTTTGAAGAGCGCGGCATCAAACCGGGTGATTGGCGCTGCACCGCTTTTTCCGGCCTTCAAACCTTCCCTGTATTCCGGGTAGGTATTGCCGATCGGGGTGAGTGCACCAATTCCTGTGACTACTACGCGCTTTAAAGTCATGCTTAACGGATGGGATGAAAAAGAACTTTTCTGATTATTTCTTCACGTTCGCTTCCAGGTAAGAAATCGCCTGGCCTACAGTTGAGATGTTTTCCGCCTGATCGTCAGGAATAGAAAGGTTGAATTCCTTCTCAAACTCCATGATCAGCTCTACCGTATCAAGAGAGTCAGCGCCAAGGTCGTTTGTAAAGCTTGCTTCAGGAGTAACTTCAGATTCTTCAACACCAAGTTTATCGATGATGATCTGTTTTACTTTTTGTGCGATTTCAGACATGTTTTTACAGTTTTAGTATTTAAAAATCCCTGCAAAGAAAGATATTTCAAGCAAAATAGTCAAATCCAAAGGGGTTTGCCGAAAATGCGCCCAAAACAGGTTGAAAATGAAGAAAAGCAAGCTGGTAATTGATTACGAATACGACTTCGAGCTGATCGGGATTACCTCGTCAGCGAAAGGCTACAGGCTTGCATGGGAAATCAACCGTAAAACGGGCATTACCCTCATCCGCCAGCCCGATTTAAGCGTGGGGTTTAAAAAAGGCGAAGAAAAAACATTTTCTTTTTATGCCCACCAAACGCTCCTCAATCGATTGAAACTATTCAAAAACCGCCCTGTCGACTCCGAGACCGGAAAGTATTACCTCGTGCCGGAATTTCCTCACTTCGATTTTATAATTTTGGTGCAGATGGAAGATACCGCTTCACACGAAAAGCTTCTTGCGCAGCTTAAACAAATACCCACAATTGAGCTGGCTGCTCCCATACCGCTGGAAGGCTTAAAATCTAAAACAAACTTCATTTTTTAATATCACTACTGTAGTCTTTAATCATGGAAAAAATTTCGTTCAACAAAACTAAGATTGTTGCCACTGTTGGCCCGGCATCCAACAATAAAGAAATGCTGAAAGCTTTGGTGAAAGAAGGCGTGGATGTATTTCGCCTCAACTTCTCGCACGGCTCGCACGCGGATCACCAGAAAGTGATTGATGCGGTTAAAGAAATTAATAAAGAAGAAAATTGTACGGTAGCCCTGTTGCTTGACCTGCAAGGCCCGAAAATCCGCGTGCAGGAAATGGCTCCGGATGTTATCATTGAAAGAGGGCAGACGTTCACCATCACCAC
>CAZIGG010000181.1:0-5078 GCA_964538575.1 uncultured Roseivirgaceae bacterium | reverse complement strand
AATCCGTTATTCGTAGTACTTTCGTGGCGGTAAAATTTCAAGTATCGTGTTTACACCTCAGGCAATCCTGTTCCTTATTCTTTTCTTAGTCATTTTTACGTTCGCGTTCGATACGTTTTTATCGTGGCTGAACCTGAAATCGCAACCGGCTGATATTCCTGATTCGGTGGCTGCATTTTATGACCGTCACAAGTATCAGAAAGCGCAGCAGTATCAAAAACACCGGACTAATTTTTCGTTTGTCACTTCCGGCTTCAGCTTTTTGCTTTCGGTGACCATGTTGTATTTCGGCTGGTTTGGATTAATTGATGAACTGTTACGGCCATACGTTCAGAACGAAATCCTGCTTGCGCTTGCTTTTTTTGGTGTGCTCATGCTGGCATCGGATATTCTTACGCTGCCGTTTCAGTGGTACAGTACGTTTGTGATTGAAGAAAAATACGGCTTCAATAAAACAACAGTGAAAACCTTTGTTACCGATAAGCTGAAAGGTTACCTGATTGGCGCCATCCTCGGAGGCGGGATTCTCAGCCTGCTCATTTACCTGATTCAAATCCTCGGCCCTGATTTCTGGATTTTGTTTTCCCTGCTGGCTGCTATTTTGATTTTGCTGGTAAACATGTTTTACACATCCGTTTTTCTGCCCATGTTCAACAAGCTTACCCCGCTTCAGGATGGAGAATTGAAAGCTGCAATCGAAGCATTTTCGAAGAAGGTCAATTTCCCGCTCGACAATATTTTTGTGATCGATGGCTCCAAACGCTCTAACAAAGCGAATGCTTTTTTCTCTGGTATCGGAAAGAAGAAAAAAATTGTACTGTACGATACGCTGATTGCCAATCACACGACCGATGAACTGGTTGCCGTGCTGGCGCATGAGGCAGGACATTTTAAGAAGAAGCACATCATTTGGGGCTATTTCCTGTCTGTCATCCAGGTTGTTTTTACACTGTACATCTTGTCGCGGATGATCCAAAGCGAAAATGTTTCGCTGGCGATGGGCGGAAGCCAGTCGGCCATTCATTTAAACCTGCTGGCGTTTGGAATCTTGTTCTCGCCTATCTCCGGTTTTATTGGATTGTTCATGAGCATGTACAGCCGCAAAAATGAATTTGAGGCGGATGCGTATGCAACAGAAACGTTCAGCGGTACCGCCCTGGCCAATGCCCTGAAAAAACTTTCGGTTGACAACCTCAGTGATTTATACCCGCATCCGTGGTATGTGTTCTTTCACTATTCACACCCGCCTTTATTGAAAAGACTGGAAGTGATTGAAAAGTAACACGATCGTTATTGTTTTTCTACGAAGGTCTTTAATGACGTTCCGATCAGATGGTTCCATCCCGCCTCGAAGCTTGTTCGTGCAAAATCTCCGGTGCCCGGGAAGGTTTCTAATCCTGCATGCGTAAGCGTTAAACGCGTTTTATCTTTCTCCTCTTCGAACAGCTCAAAGGTAACGACTGAATATCCCTGGTAATCTTTATACGTCCAGCTGTAGGAAATCTTTTTGTTTTCAATCACCTCGAGAATTTTGCACAAGTGAATATACTTTTCACCCTTAGCCCCCTGGCCGGCAAATGAAAATTCAAATCCAACCTCTGGCCTGAACTCGCTCAGGTCGAAATACCATTCCTTCATTTTTGATTTGTCCGTAATGGCTTCCCAGACTTCCTTAACAGGAGCGGAGTAGGTGCGTTCAATTGTAAATGGCGTAGTGCTCATGGCTTTTGTTTTAAAAATGGAACTTCTTTCTCGGCAAGCTTACTAAAATTAGTATTCTGCCATGGATATCTTCTTCTTTAAATCACCCTTAAAGTAAACAATTGTTTCAGATCAAGGAATGACATGTTTAAATTCGATTCCGACCGTCCAAAACCTTAGTTTTTATAATGATCACGACTTGTTTTATTTAGCGCTTCTAAACCTGTTGCCATGAAAAGATTTTTCCTGCTGCTCCTTACCGGAATCACATTTTCTGCTTTTAGTCAGAATGATTTGCTGATCCGGTATCCTTCCGTTAATTCCGATGGTTCCCTCATCAGCTTTTCATACCAGGGCGATATCTGGACCGTTCCGGCCAATGGCGGCAAAGCCACACGGTTAACGGTTCACGAAGCCTATGAAAGCAACCCGGTGTTCAGTCCGGATGGAAAGAGCATTGCTTTTTCGGGCGCACGCTACGGTAACAACGACATCTTTGTAATTCCTGCCGAAGGCGGATCTCCTAAACGGTTAACCTATCATTCCGGTAACGATATGATCGCAAGCTGGAATTCTTCCGGTAATATTCTTTTCTCAGCCTCGCGCGAGTTTCAGCAGATCGAACGGCCTTCAGAAATTTATTCGGTCGCTGCGAAAGGCGGAACAGAATCCCGCATGCTGGATGCTGTCGGGTATGATCCGATCCAGTCGCCTGACGGCCGTTTTATAGCGATAACGCGGGGCGATATAAATCCGATTTATCGGGAAGATTATCGCGGAGCCTCTAACCGCGATATCTGGGTGTTCGATACAAAATCAAAAACATATACAAAAGTCACGAGCTTTGAAACCAACGACATGCTTCCGCGCTGGAGCGACAGCAGAACACTGTATTTCCTGAGTACGAATAGTGGAAGAAATAATTTATATAAACTAAAAATTGATGAAACGGGTAAGGCAGCCGGTGCCCCGGAACAGGTAACGGATTACAAGGATCACTCCATCCGGTACTTTTCAATTTCAGGCGATGGAAAAACAATTGTGTTTGAACGCGGTAAAGAAATCGCGCTGTTGAAAACCGACACGAAAGCTGTACAGAAAGTAAACATACAGATCAGCACCGACATGCGGTTTGATCCTGAGCTGAACAAATCCGTTTCCGGTGATGCAAGTGAGTACATGGTTTCCCCCAACGGCAAGTTGCTGGCGCTGGCGATTCGCGGGGAAGTGTATGTTAAGGAAATCAATAAAGAAAAAAGCAGCACCAGCAATGTATCCGATCATGCTTACCGCGACATGGATATGGCGTGGGTCAGCGATTCCATTTTACTTTTTACATCTGACCGTGAGGATAACAATTTTGATATTTATATGGTCAAATCAACCGATAAAAAAGAGCTGAATATTTTTAAGTCACTCAGGCACGAGGTTACGCGCATCACAAAATCGGCTAAGGATGAATCCGATCTTACCGTATCCCCGGATGGAAAGAAGCTTGCCTATATGCGCGGCCGCGGAACGCTGGTAGTAAGCGATATCACACCGGACGGAAAGCTGAGCAATGAAAAAGTGCTGCTTGAAGGCTGGGCAACAGCGGGTGGCATTGCCTGGAGCCCGGACAGCAAATGGCTTGCTTATTCGTTGAGCGATCTGTATTTCAACCAGGAAGTATTCATTCATGCTGCGGATAACTCATCTAAACCCGTTAACGTAAGCATGCACCCGCGCTATGACGGTCAGCCGTACTGGAGCGCAGACGGTTCCAAACTTGGCTTTATCTCGGCCCGCAATAACCGCAGCAACGATGTGTGGTTTGTATGGCTGAAGAAAGAAGATTGGGAAAAATCGCGCCAGGACTGGGACGACCTTTCCGGTGAAGAGAAAACAGACAAGCCCGCTGATAAAGACAAGGATAAGAAAGAAGATAAAATCAAGCCTGTTAAAATTGATTTTGAAAACATCCATGAACGCCTTGTGCAGGTTACGAGCTTCCCGGGCGATGAATCCAACCTGATCATCTCAAAAGATGGGGAAACATTTTTCTATACAGCAACCACCAGCACGGCAAAAGGCCGCGACCTGTACAGCATTAAATGGAATGGCAAAGACCTGAAAGAGCTTACGAAGGGGGCTTCCAATCCGGGCGGCATCTCCATGGATAAAGACGGAAAGTATTTGTACTACCTTAAATCGGGCGGCAGCATGAGCAGGCTCGATATTAAAGGAGATAAAGCTGAATCGCTTCCGTACAGTGCCCGGCAGCATATTAACTATGCGGCCGAGCGCACGCAGGTATTTGAAGAAGCCTGGCGAACCATCCGTGACGGATTTTACGATCCGCAGTTTCATGGCAAAGACTGGGCTAAGCTGCGCGAAAAATACCGTGAGCTTTGCATCATGGCCAGCACGAATGAAGATTTCCGCGACATGTTCAACTACATGCTGGGTGAGCTTAATTCATCGCACATGGGCTTTACCGCCCCGCAGCAGGCGGAAACGCAACGTGATGCAACCGGTTTGTTAGGTGTAGAGCTTGTACCGGTAAAGGACGGTATGAAGGTAATGCGCGTTATCCCAGATTCGCCAGCCGATAAAGCAGCCAGCAAATTAAACGTGAACGATGTAATCACCGCTGTTGATGGAAAAACATACAATGAGTCGGAGAATTTTTACGACCTCCTGAATATCCGCGTAGATGAACGCACATTATTGAATGTAAAAGGAACGGACGGTAAAAGCAGGGAAGTAGTCATTCGTCCGGTTAATAACGTTCGCCAATTATTATATGAAGAGTGGGTAAGCGACCGCAGGAAACTTGTTGATAAATTCTCGAACGGCAAGCTGGGCTACATTCACATCCAGGCCATGAACCAGCCGAGCTTTGAAGTGTTCGAGCGCGAGCTGCAGGCAGCCGGCTATGGCAAGGAAGGGCTGGTGATTGATGTGCGCTACAATGGCGGAGGCTCGACAACGGATTACCTGATGGCCGTACTCAACTACAAACAACATGCCTATACGATTCCGCGCGGGGCAAGTGAAAACTTAGAAAAGGACAAAGCGAAATTCCGCGAGTACTATCCGATTGGCGAACGCCTGGTTTTCTCAGCCTGGATGAAGCCGTCCATCGCCATCTGTAATGAAGGCAGCTATTCGAACGCGGAGATATTCTCGCATGCGTATAAAACGCTGGGCATCGGCAAGTTAGTGGGTGTGCCGACCAACGGCTCGGTGATCTCAACCGGTGGAAGAGGACTGATGGACGGTTCCTTTGTTCGTTTACCTTTCCGCGGGTGGTACACAAAAGCCACCGATAAAAACCAGGAGCTTGGTGCGGCTGTTCCGGATATCATCGTGCAAAATTCACCGGACTGGATAGC
>CAZIGG010000180.1:0-5113 GCA_964538575.1 uncultured Roseivirgaceae bacterium | reverse complement strand
ACTTCATTTTCTGTAGAAGAATATAAACGGCCAAAGTTTGAAGTCGGCTTTAACCCGGTTACCGCATCGTTCAGGTTAAATGAACAGATCAAAGCCGAAGGATTTGCCAAAGCGTATTCAGGCGCAAGCATTGACGGTGCATCGGTTAAGTACCGCGTGGTGCGCGTGGCGAACTTTCCGTTCTGGTGGTGGTATCGCTGGGGTCATTATCCGGCATCTCCGCAAATGGAGATTACTAATGGTGTAACAACAACCGATGAAAATGGCAAGTTCGTGGTAGACTTCCAGGCAATTCCTGATCTGTCGGTAGATCGCGCTTCCGACCCAACATTTAACTACACGGTTTACGCAGATGTTACCGACATCAATGGTGAAACACATAGTTCATCAACCACGATTGCCGTTGCCTACAAATCATTGCGGGTAGGTATTTCGATGACCGACATCGATAAGAACAATCCCGGTAAAACACAATTTGATATTATTACAACCAACCTCGCGGGTCAATTCCAGGCGGCAAAGGGGCAGATTAAAATCTTTGCGTTAAAATCTCCGGAGCGGGCTTTCCGCCAAAGGTTATGGCAACAGCCCGACCGGAGCATTTACTCGCGTGATGAGTATTACAGTTTGTTTCCGCACGATTTATTTGAGGATGAAGCCAATAAGTTCAAGTGGACAAGACAAAGAGAAGTTCTTTCCGTAAGCTTTGACAGTGAGAAGAGCAAGGTTCTTGACATTCCGGAAGTGCTGAAATGGAACGAAGGTGAATATGTTGCGGAGATTACCTCAAAGGATAAGGACGGCAATGAAGTTAAAGAGGTAAGTTATTTCTCGGTATTCAACACGGCTTCAAAAATACTGGCTGTATCAGCCGTGCATGATTACAAGGCGATAAAGATGACCGCTGAACCCGGTGAGAAAGCCTCCTTTACAACCGGAACTTCAGCGCCAGTCATTCATGTGCTTTATGAAATTGAGCTTGACGGCACATTGCTTTCCAAAGAATGGATTACGCTTAAAAAAGAACAGCGGTTATTTGAAATTCCGGTTAAAGAAAATTACCGCGGCAACCTGGCGGTGCATTACACCTTTATAAAGGACAGCCGACTGTATGCCCAAAGCTACACCGTGAATGTTCCCTACACGAACAAAGAGTTGGATATTTCATTTGCCAGCTTCCGCGATAAGCTGCAGCCCGGAGCCAATGAAGAATGGAAGATCATTGTAAAAGGAAAGAAGGCCGATAAGGTAGCTGCGGAAATGGTGGCAACCCTGTACGATGCCTCCCTCGATGAGTTCAGGATGAATAATTGGTTCGCTTCGTTTTATAATTATAACTATAGCCGGCTAAACTGGACAAGCGTTAATGGTTTTAATAACCTTAACCTGACATTGTTTGCAACCGACTGGAATCCGGGTCATTCGCGTTCTGCGGGTAGTCCGTATTTCGATAACCTGAATTGGTTCGGATACAGCTTCTATATGTTCAGGGATCGCTATCTGTATGCAATCAGAGGTGTTGCCAGTGGTGTTGCAGTGCAAATGTCGGCCCCGGAAAAGTCAAAGAAGGCAGAATTCAAAGATTCTGAGAGTGAAGTTGCTGCTGAAATGGCAATGGATGATTCTCCTCTGAATGAAGTTGTGGTTACGAATCAATCTGAACTTGGTAAACAGCAAGAAAATAGACAAGATCTATCTGCCGTAAAGGTCAGAACAAACTTCAATGAAACCGCTTTCTTCTATCCCCACCTGATGACGAACGAGAAGGGCGAGATCATTATCAAGTTTACAATCCCTGAAGCATTAACACGCTGGAAGATGCTTGGCTTCGCCCACACGAAGGATTTACAATCCGGAATGGCAAACAATGCACTTGTTACACAAAAGGATATTATGGTCGTTCCTAACCAGCCGCGCTTCTTCCGCGAGAACGACAAGATGAAATTCTCAGCCAAGATCAGCAGTCTGGTGGATAAGGAGCTTAGCGGTCAGGCCCAGCTTCAGTTCTTCGATGCACTCACGATGAAGCCTGTCGATGATCTGATGAAGAATAAAGTGCAAGCTCAGAATTTCTCGCTTAAGCCAAAACAAAGCACAAACCTGGAATGGAGCATTGAAATCCCGGAAGGATTACAGGCAATTTCATACCGCATTGTGGCAAAGTCCGGTGATTTCTCCGATGGTGAAGAAATGGTGCTGCCGGTTGTTACAAACCGTATGCTGGTAACGGAAACCATGCCGTTGCCAATCCGCGGCAAGCAAACCAAAACGTTTAAGTTAGACAAGCTGGTAAATAATAAGTCAACTACGCTGCGTCACCAGCGGTATACGCTTGAGTTTACGTCTAACCCTGCGTGGTATGCGATTCAGGCATTGCCGTACCTGATGGAGTATCCATACGATTGCGTGGAGCAGACGTTCAGCAAGTATTATGCGAACAGCATCGCCTCACACATCGCAAACTCAAACCCGCGCATCAAGCAGGTGTTTGATACCTGGAAGAATATCCAGCCGGATGCATTGCTTTCTAATCTCGAAAAGAATCAGGAGCTGAAATCGGCATTATTGGAAGAAACTCCCTGGGTGTTGCAGGCGAAAGATGAAAGTCAGCGCAAGCGTATGGTAGGTGTGTTGTTTGACCTGAACCGGATGGCCAATGAACAGGCACGCGCACTGGATAAAATCGTCAAAGCCCAGGCAGCGAATGGCGGCTTTAGCTGGTTTCCCGGTTTCCCGGAAGACCGCTACATGACGCAGCACATCATTGCCGGCATGGGCCACTTAGATGTGATGGGCGTTAAATCGGTACGGGAAGATGATCGTACGTGGGAAATGGTCAGGAAAGCGCTTGGCTATCTCGACAGCAAGATCAAACGCGACTATGACGACCTGAAAGACCTTGCGCGTCAGAAGAAGATTAACCTGGAGGATAATCACATCGATTACATTCAATATCATTACCTGTACATCCGCAGTTACTTTAAAGATGTAGCGATTCCGGGCAGTTCAAAAGAAGCGTTTGATTATTTCCTGGGTCAGGCTAAGAAATACTGGCTGACCACCAACCTGTACATGCAGGGAATGACCTGCCTGGCCTTGCATCGCTTTGACGACAAGACCACTACGGCTGCAATGATCAAATCATTCTCTGAAAAGGCATTGCATTCCGAAGAGATGGGCATGTACTGGAAAAGTGATTACGGTTACTACTGGTACCAGGCGCCAATCGAAACCCAGGCGCTGATGATTGAAGTGTACGATGAAGTGGCAAACGATCAGCAATCCGTGGAGGATATGAAAGCGTGGCTCCTCAAGCAAAAACAAACGCAGGATTGGAAAACAACCAAAGCAACAGTGGAAGCCTGCTATGCTTTATTAAGAAGAGGAAGCGATGCATTAGCCAGTTCAAAGCTCGTGGAGATAAAAGTAGGTAATGAAGTTGTCGATCCGGCTAAACGACCTGACGCTAAGGTTGAAGCGGGCACAGGCTATTTTAAAACTGCGTGGCAGGCGGGAGAGATCAAGCCGGAGATGGGTAATGTAACCGTCACCAAAACTGATGATGGCGTGGCGTGGGGCGCAGTATACTGGCAGTATTTTGAACAGCTTGATAAAATCACCCCGGCTGAAACTCCGCTGAAGCTGAAGAAGGAATTATTTCTTCAGCAAAATACGGATCGTGGCCCGGTGATCACACCGGTTGCCGGTAAGGAATTGCATGTTGGCGACCTCGTTAAAGTGCGCATTGAATTGCGGGTTGACAGGAATCTCGAATACGTTCACCTGAAAGACATGCGGGCCGCAGGCTTTGAGCCGGTGTCAACCATCTCAACCCATAAGTACCAGGATGGATTATACTATTATGAAAGCCCGCGTGATTTAGCCACCAACTTTTTCATCGGCTATATGCCAAAAGGAACCTATGTGTTTGAGTACGCGCTTCGGGTTTCGCAAAAAGGTGATTTTTCGAATGGCATAACCACTATTCAGTGTATGTATGCACCGGAGTTTACGAGCCATTCGCAGGGTGTGAGGGTGGAGGTGAAGTAGTTAATCGTTATGAAAAATATTAGAAGCCATCTCAAAAATCAAAATACCAAAATGATCCTTGCCGGACCTGTTCCGGCATCCCCTGATAGCACGCACAAAAAGGGGATCGCGGCACAGGGCCGCGAAGACAGGAGGATTTTTGAGATGGCTTCTAGTTTCTCACTCCTGTTATTGCTATTCATCGGCTGTCATGGAAATGAAGATGATGATATTGAAAAAACTTACCGTTTCAATGAGACCATACAAGTGGGCGGTATAGCCAGGAGTTATACGGTTAATCTTCCACCGAACTATTATAAAAGTTCGGCATTTTCATTGGTGATAGGATTACACGGTGGCGGTGGCTCAGCTTCTCAGTTTGAAAACAGTACCAAACTAACGGACAAAGCCAATTCAGTAAATTTTATTGTTGTATATCCTGACGGTACAGGTGTTTTAAAAACCTGGAATGCCGGAGAATGTTGTGGTTATGCTATGAATAATGATGTTGACGATGTGAATTTCATCAGTAAGCTGATTGACAAACTCATTGATACATACAAGATAAATCCTGAAAAAGTATATGTCACAGGTCATTCAAACGGAGGAATGATGTCGTACCGGCTGGCCTGTGAATTATCAGCTAAAATTGCTGCCATTGCTCCGAATAGTTGTACGCAGGTAATTACCGGTTGCAATCCTTCACGGCCTGTACCCATTTTACACATGCACTCTAAACTTGATGAAAACATACCATACTTGGGCGGAACGGGCAGTGGTGTAACCGGTGTTTACTGTACACCGATTGATGATGTGTTAAATTCTTGGTCAGCAAGAAATGAATGTACCAGCCTGAAACAATTAACACACGATGAGGATTTGTATTCGTTTTATCAATGGACTGGCTGTACCTCCAGCAGAATAGATTACTATTTAACGGAAGACGGAGGCCATGCGTGGCCTGGCGGATTACCCGGTGGTGGCCCCGATCCGGATGCTCCTTCGGTTGCCATCAATGCCAATGATTTGTTGTGGGACTTTTTTCAACAATTCCCATTACCGTAAAGTGTTTACGCTTTGTTGG
>CAZIGG010000179.1:2230-5167 GCA_964538575.1 uncultured Roseivirgaceae bacterium | reverse complement strand
GCAGCACGGGCGCCAATGATGTGTACGCCTAAAATTTCGTCTGTGTTTTTATCGGCAAGAATTTTTACAAAGCCATCTAAATCCATCGAGGCACGGGCACGGCCCAATGCTTTGTACGGGAAGTTCCCGACTTTATACGCCTTGTTATCAGCTTTTAATTGTTCTTCGGTAAAACCCACGCTGGCAACTTCAGGCCAGGTGTAGACAACTCCGGGAATCAAATTATAATTAATGTGCGGCTTTTGCCCGGCAAGTTGCTCAGCTACCAGAACACCTTCCTCTTCCGCCTTGTGCGCGAGCATCGCTCCGCGAACCACGTCCCCGATCGCGTACACATTATCAACTTTCGTTTTCAAATGATCATCTACCGGAATCCTTCCTTTATCCAGTTCGATTCCGATCTTGTCCAAACCAAGTCCGTCCGTGTAGGGTCTGCGGCCAACGCTCACTAAACAATAATCTCCCTTTAATTCAATCGCAGCTCCGCCATTTTTAGGCTCAGCCTTCAACACAACCTCTTTTCCTTTGTTTTCGACTGCGGTGACTTTGTGGCCCAGGTAAAACTCCATGCCCAGCTTCTTGGTCGTCTTCATCAATTCTTTGCCCAGGGCAAGGTCCATCGTTGGGATCAGGTTATCCATAAACTCAACAACGGAAACTTTTGACCCGATACGTGCATAAACAGACCCAAGTTCCATTCCGATCACACCTCCGCCAATCACAATAAGGTGCTTCGGAATTTCTTTCAGCTCTAAAGCTTCCGTGCTGGAGATAATTCGTTTCTTATCAAAAGCAGCAAACGGCAAGGCAGTAGGTTTTGAACCTGTCGCAATAATTACTTTTTCAGTCGTAATAGTTTTATCTTTTCCATCCTTACCCGTGATCCTGATTGTGTTCTTATCCACAAACGAGCCTATGCCTGTATGAACTTCAATCTTGTTTTTCTTCATCAGGAAGGCAATGCCGTCCACGTTAGCCTTCACTACGCCCGCCTTGCGCTTAATCATCTGGCCGATGTTCGCCTTCGGTTCGTTAATATCAATGCCGTGCTCCTTAAACGTGTGCGCAGCATTATGAAAATGCTCGGTTGAATCGAGCAATGCCTTGGATGGGATACAGCCCACATTCAGGCACGTTCCGCCAAGCGTATCGTACTTTTCAATCAGCGCAGTTTTAAAACCAAGCTGTGCGCAGCGAATGGCAGCTACATATCCTCCGGGGCCGGAGCCGATAACGGTTACGTTGTATTGCATAATGAGAGGTGTGTTTTAATGTTTAACCGCAGAGGCGCAAAGGTCGCTGAGGTTTTTTTCTTATTCTGGTTCTATTAAGATCAATAATAAAAGACGCAGAATCTTTGCGAACTCTGCGCCTCTGCGTTTTTTCTTACACTCCTAAAATCAAACGGCTTGGATCTTCCAGCAATTCTTTCACACGCACTAAGAAGCTTACCGACTCACGACCGTCAACAATTCTATGATCGTATGAAAGCGCCAGATACATGATAGGCCGCGCTACAATCTGACCATCCTTTACAATCGGACGTTCGACAATATTGTGCATTCCGAGAATTGCAGATTGCGGAGGATTCAAAATCGGTGTTGACAGCATCGAGCCGAATACACCGCCATTCGTGATGGAGAATGTTCCTCCCTGCATTTCATCAATGGAAAGCTTGCCATCACGTCCTTTTGTTGCCAAACGAACAACCTCTGCTTCAATCTGATCGAACGATAATGATTCAGCGTTGCGAATTACAGGAACAACCAACCCTTTCGGTGTGGAAACTGCAATCGATACATCGCAATAATTATGGTAGATGATTTCCTCGCCATTGATCTGTGCGTTAACCGCTGGCCATTCTTTCAACGCAATACAAACCGCTTTTGTAAAGAATGACATAAAGCCTAAGCCCACGCCATATTTTTCCTTGAACTTGTCTTTGTACTTCGAGCGAAGATCCATCAAAGGCTTCATGTCCACCTCGTTGAATGTGGTAAGCATCGCAGTCTCATTCTTCACCGATACAAGGCGTTTTGCAATTGTCTTGCGGAGTGAGGTCATTTTTTCAGAACGCTTGTCGCGGCTTCCGCCAGATGTAATCACCGGAGGAGTTGTAGCCGCTTTTGCAGGCTCTGCTTTCGCTGAAGTTTTAGCCTGCGCTTTCTCGGCATCTTCCTTTGTAATGCGACCGCCTACTCCGCTTCCGTCAATTTCTGATTTTGAAATTCCCTTTTCATCCAGAATTTTCGAAGCAGCCGGTGACGGATGACCTGAGGCATAATTCTTATCCGTTGATTTAGCTTCTTCTTTCGGAGTTTCTGTTTTCTCTTTAGGCGTAGCTGCCCCTCCTTCGGTGATCTCGATTTTACAGATCAAGCCGCCAATCGGTAAGGATGTACCTTCCTTAGCAACAATTCTTAAAATACCATTTGCTTCAGCGGGTAACTCAAACGTTGCTTTGTCCGATTCCACTTCTGCAATGATCTCATCCAACGCAACTGTGTCGCCATCTTTCTTCAGCCAGGTTGAAATTGTTACTTCTGTGATGGATTCACCAACCGCAGGAACTTTCATTTCTTTAACACCACCGGTTGCTTTAGCTTCCGATTTTGCGGGAACTTCAGATTTAGTTTCTGTTTTTGCAGCAGGTTTTGATTCTTCTTTTTTAGGCTCTTCCTTTTTTGGAGCAGCACCCGAACCTTCTGCGATTTCGCAGATCAGCTCCCCAATGGCTGCAGTTTGTCCGGCCTGTTTTACAATTTTTAATGTTCCGGCTTGCGGAGCAGTTAATTCAAATGTGGCTTTGTCCGATTCGAGCTCGGCAATCACTTCATCCATCTTCACAACATCACCGTCTTTTTTAAGCCAGTTGGCAATCGTTACTTCTGTGATCGATTCGCCAACGGTTGGTACTTTTACTTGTGCCATGTAATT
>CAZIGG010000179.1:0-2130 GCA_964538575.1 uncultured Roseivirgaceae bacterium | reverse complement strand
TTAAATTTCAAATGCCTGGTTAACAATTTTTTCCTGCTCAACCTTGTGAACTTTGTTGTAGCCTGTAGCAGGCGATGCGCTTGCTTTACGGGTTACGCCCTGGATCTTTTCATCCGGCATCATGCGCTGTATGAACGACCAGTAGCCCATGTTCATCGGCTCTTCCTGTGCCCAAACCAGCTTGGCGCCTTTGTATTTTTTCAGAACGTCTTTCAATTGTTTTTCAGGGAACGGAAACAATTGTTCCAGCCTGACAATGGCTGCGTCCTTGATTTTTTTCTTCTGCTGTGTTTCCTGCAGGTCATAGAAAATTTTTCCGCTGCAAAGAATCACGCGTTTCACATCTTTTGCCGTTGCGTTTGGATCGTCTATCACTTCAGTAAACGTTCCGGAAGTAAACTCACTCACGGGTGACGCTACCAACGGATTACGCAACAATGATTTAGGCGAGAAAACAATACAAGGCTTTCTGAATTCCCATGCCACCTGTCTCCTTAATAGATGGAAGAAGTTGGAAGCGGTGGTAATGTTGGCAACAACCATATTATATTCAGCGGCTTGCTGTAAGAAGCGTTCCGGTCTTGCACTGGAGTGCTCAGGTCCCTGGCCTTCATAGCCGTGCGGTAACAGCATCACCAATCCATTCATGCGCTGCCACTTCGATTCTGCACTTGAAATGAATTGATCAATGATCGTTTGCGCACCGTTCACGAAATCCCCGAACTGTGCTTCCCAGATCACTAACGCATGTGGTGTAGCCATCGCATAGCCGTATTCAAATCCCAATACACCAAACTCTGATAACAAGGAGTTATAGATATAAAATTTGCTCTGCGACTTCTCAATATTCGCTAAACCTGAATAGGCTTCGTTGGTATTGGCATCCCACACACACGCATGACGGTGCGAAAATGTTCCGCGTTTTACATCCTGACCAGACATACGCACCGGAACTTTCTCTACCAATAAAGAACCATACGCAAGCAATTCGGCTTCCGGCCAGCCTAATTTTTTTTCTTCAAAAAATGCCGTTGTCCGGTCTTTCAATAATTTTTCAATCTGCTTCAGCGGCTTAAAGCCTTCCGGTATGGTGGTTAATGCTTTCCCGACTTTATCGACAACGGCTTGTGTGATGGCGGTCTTTGGTGATTTGTCAAAATCCTCCGGTTTTGCCTTTCGCAACTGCTCCCACTCCTCCTCAATTTTCTGAGGCTTGTACGGAAGCGGCTTCTGCTTAACTTCGTTTAACCTGTCCTGAAGCTGGTTGCGAAATTTACTGTCCATTTCATCCGCCAGCACGCCATCAACACCTTTCTCCACTAATTTTTTAACATACACTTCCCGTGGATTCGGATGCTTCGCGATGATGTTATAAAGTTTCGGCTGTGTGAATTTCGGCTCATCGCTTTCGTTGTGACCATGCCTGCGGTAGCAAAGCATGTCGATGAAAATATCTTTACCAAATTTCTGACGGTACTCAACCGCCAGGTTTGCGCACCATGTCACGGCCTCTGCATCATCGCCATTTACGTGCAATACAGGAGCGTCAACAATTTTCGAAACATCCGTACAATAGATCGCGGTACGGGCATCATCAAAGTCTGTTGTAAACCCAACCTGGTTGTTAATGACAAAGTGAATTGTTCCTCCGGTTGTGTAGCCAGGCAAGCCTGACATCTGCACAACTTCGTATACAATGCCTTGTCCGGCAAGGGCAGCATCTCCATGGATAAGGATTGCCATTGCTTTTTTCAGGTCGCCTTTGTACTCGTCATCGATTTGTCCGCGTGTATAACCAATCACCAGCGGATCCACCGCTTCCAGGTGTGAGGGGTTAGGCGTAAGCTTTACATAAATTTTCTTTCCGGAGGGTGTGTTAATATGACTCGAGTATCCTAAGTGATACTTCACATCACCGTCACCCATCGTCAGATCAGGGTTTACATTTCCTTCAAATTCGGTAAATATCTGTTCGTATGTTTTTCCTAAAATGTTTGACAGCACGTTCAGCCGGCCGCGGTGCGCCATCCCAATCACCACCTCTTTAACTTCGAGTTCTGCCGACTTGTTGATGATCGCATCTAATGCCGGGATGGTATTTTCTCCGCCCTCCAGCGAAAAGCGTTTCTG
>CAZIGG010000178.1:0-5278 GCA_964538575.1 uncultured Roseivirgaceae bacterium | reverse complement strand
TATTCGCTTGATTATGCCCCGAGTGTTGTGGATAAGGTATGGAAAACTGCTGCCCGGCTGGGGTATACAAATACCTTTGTTAACGAAAAGCATGGTGCGGTTATAGACGATCATGTGGCGGTGAACATACATGCAAAAATCCCGATGATTGATATTGTAAGTTTTGATGACACCCATCACACCCAAAAAGACAACATGGACAACATCAGCAAGGAGACACTAAATGCTGTTGGCCAGACCGTATTACAGGTTATTTATTACGAATAGTATTCCGGAAGATTTTTTAAGTATTGGCCATACCCGCTTTTCTCAAGCGGTTTGGCGAGTGTCAGCAACTGCTGTTGATCGATAAAACCCATGCGGTAAGCGATCTCTTCTATGCACCCAATCTTCAATCCCTGGCGCTGCTCGATTACATGAACAAAATTTGCGGCCTGCATCAGCGAATCAAACGTTCCGGTATCGAGCCAGGCGGTGCCGCGATCCATGGTCGCAACTTTAAGTTTCCCTTTTTTCAGATAAGCATTGTTAACATCCGTGATCTCAAACTCTCCCCTCGGACTTGGCTTTAACGCTTTTGAAATGGCAACCACTTCGTTGTTATAAAAATATAATCCGGGTACAGCATAGCTTGATTTGGGCTCCTTCGGCTTTTCTTCAATCGAGATTGCTTTCATGTTGCTGTCGAACTCAACAACGCCATAGCGTTCCGGATCATTTACGTGGTATGCGAATACAATCCCCCCTTCCGGATCGATGGAGGATTGCAGTACTTTTCTTAAGCCTGAGCCATAAAAAATGTTATCGCCCAGAATAAGCGCAACACTGTCGCCACCAATAAACTTCTCACCAATAATAAAGGCTTGCGCAAGTCCTTCCGGTTTCGGTTGCTCCGCATACGAAAATTCGCATCCGATCTGCTTTCCATCCCCTAACAGTTTTTTAAAATGCGGAAGATCGTGCGGGGTAGAGATGATCAGGATTTCGCGAATGCCTGCCATCATCAGCACGGACAGCGGATAATAAATCATCGGCTTATCGTACACCGGCATAAGCTGCTTGCTAACCGCCAGTGTAAGCGGATGCAGTCTTGTGCCCGAGCCCCCGGCTAGAATTATTCCCTTCATCGGTTAGCGTACATGTTGGTGTAATATTGCAAATAAGCTCCGGAAGTTACGTTTTTGAGCCAATTTTCGTTGTTTAAGTACCAATCCACCGTTTTTTCGATCCCGTCCTCAAACGAGGTTTCCGGACGCCACCCCGTTTCGCTGATCGCTTTTCCGGGATCAATCGCATAGCGCAGATCGTGGCCCGGCCGGTCCTTTACATAGGTGATCAATTTAGAGGAGGTCCCCTCCTCACGCCCCAGTTTTTTATCAACAATGTGGCACAGCAGTTTTACCACATCAATGTTTTTCCATTCGTTGTTGCCGCCAATGTTATAGATCTCACCTGATTTTCCTTTATGAAAGATTGCATCAATGGCCTTTGCGTGATCTTCCACGTATAACCAGTCGCGAATATTTTCGCCTTTACCATAAACCGGAAGCGGCTTGCTGTTCACAATGTTGTTGATCATTAACGGGATCAGCTTCTCCGGAAAATGATACGGACCATAGTTGTTTGAACAGCGGCTGATCATGGCTGGCAACCCGTATGTATTGTTAAAGGCTAACACGAAATGATCGCTGCTTGCCTTGGATGCTGAATACGGAGACCGCGGGTCTAATGAGGTAGTTTCGGTAAAGTATCCGTTTGCGATTGATCCGTAAACTTCATCGGTTGAGATGTGATAGAACATCTTACCTTCATAATTATCATGCCACGCAGTTTGCGCAGCTTTCAGCACGCGGATTGTACCGATGATGTTGGTAATGGCAAACTCATCAGGATTGTGGATGGACCGGTCGACATGAGATTCAGCCGCAAGGTGAATAATGCTGTTGATCTTGAAATTTTTTATCGTGCTGAGCACTTGCTCAACATCCAGAATATCTCCTTTTACAAAATGATAGTTTGGCTTTTTTTCTACATCCCGGAGGTTCTCCAGGTTCCCGGCATAGGTCAGCTTATCGTAATTAACTAACGTATACTCCGGGTACCGGTTTACGAACTGGCGAACCACATGTGAGCCGATAAAGCCCGCTCCCCCCGTGATAAGAATGCTTTTTTCCATCTACTTATTTATCGTTTTACGGCCAATGCTATAGTAAGTGAACCTAAGTTCAGCCATATTGTCTAGGCTATACAGGTTTCTGCCGTCAAAAATCAGCGGGGCGTTCAGCAGCTTTTGCATTCGCTCGAAATCCGGATTACGGTATTCGGCCCATTCGGTGGCAATCAACAGGGCATCCGCTTTATCAAGCACATCGTATTGTGTCTCGAAGTATTGAATCGTGTCGCCAAAAATTGCTTTTGTGTTGGGGATGCCTTCCGGATCGTGCACACGAACGGTTGCTCCTTCCTCCAGTAGCACACGAATATTATCAAGCGATGAAGCTTCACGGATATCATCGGTTTCCGGTTTAAAGGATAATCCCCAAATGGCAATCGTCTTTCCCTTTAATGAGCCGAAGTGTTCTTTCATATTCGCGATGAGCCGGGTCTTCTGCTTGCCGTTTACCGCCATCACGGCATTCAGAATTTCGAAATCATACTTCACATCTTCCGATGATTTTGCGAGCGCCTGCACATCTTTCGGGAAGCAGCTTCCGCCAAAACCAATTCCGGCAAATAAAAATCGTTTACCGATTCTGCTGTCCGTGCCCATGCCTTTGCGGATCAAATCAACATCAGCGCCTAATTTTTCACACAAGTTAGCGATCTCATTCATAAAGGTAATCTTGGTGGCGAGGAATGCATTCGCGGCATACTTCGTAAGTTCTGACGAACGCTCATCCATAAAAATCAACGGATTACCCTGACGCGTAAAAGGTGCGTATAAGTTTTCCATAATCTTCGCTGCGCGTGTCGATTGCGTTCCGATAATCACCCGTTCAGGTTTCATAAAATCTTCAACCGCTAATCCTTCTCTTAAAAATTCCGGATTCGATACAACATCAAACTCAACCGTAGCGCCTTTGGAAATTTTTTCGCGAACCAGTTCAGCAGTTCCTACCGGCACCGTACTCTTATTCACGATAACCGTATACTCTTTCAATAACGGACCGATCTGTTCCGCTACACCCAAAACATATTTCAGGTCAGCCGCACCGTCTCCGCCCGGAGGCGTGGGCAATGCCAGCATGATAATCCTGGCATCCTTTATTCCTTCTGCCAGGCTGGTTGTAAAAAACAGGCGCTCCTGCTTTACGTTGCGCTCGAAAATCTCATCCAGCCCGCGCTCAAAAATCGGGATCTCACCTTGCTTTAGCTTTTTGACTTTCTTTTCGTCAATGTCCACGCATGTTACCGTGTTACCGGTTTCCGCATAACATGTGCCTGAAACCAGTCCAACATATCCTGTTCCGATTACCGCTATTTTCATTCTGATTGTTTAAAAAGAGCCCAAAAGTAGCGTTTTTATTTATACCGGCTTTCCCCTTTGATTATCATTAAATCAACAAACTAACATTCGTTTGGGTATTTGAGCGATTAAGCCTACCTTCGTATCCCTCAAAATAATAAAGGGTAACATCATGCAGGTTTTAGAAAGTCAGTTGGGCGGCATCAGTTTCGATGAAAGTGAGAACCAGAAAATGATCGCAGACATGATCCGCGATTTCGGGAAAAAGGAAATCCTGCCTAAAATGATGGAATGGGATGAGTCCCAGGAATTTCCCATACAGGTATTTAAAAAGCTGGGTGAACTTGGCCTGATGGGTGTGCTTGTTCCGGAAGAATACGGTGGCGCTGGTTTCGGCTATCCTGAATACGTTACGGCCATTTCTGAGCTCTCAAAAATTTGTGGCTCGATCGGACTTTCCATGGCTGCGCATAATTCATTATGCACCGGACATATTCTTCAGCATGCAAGCGAAGAGCAGAAGCAAAAATATCTGCCGAAACTTGCCACCGCAGAATGGATTGGCGCGTGGGGTTTGACAGAACCCAACACCGGCTCGGATGCGGGAAACATGCGCACGGTTGCCGTGAAAGATGGGGATCATTATGTAATCAATGGCGCTAAAAACTTTATTACACACGCCCGTTCAGGCAATGTTGCTGTAATAATTGTTCGTACGGGAGAAGTAGGCGATTCGCACGGAATGACAGCCTTTATCGTTGAAAAAGGAACACCCGGCTTTACTTCCGGCAAGAAAGAAAACAAGCTCGGCATGCGTGCTTCTGAAACGGCCGAGTTGATTTTCACCGATTGCCGTGTTCACAAATCACAAATGATCGGCAAAGAAGGCGATGGCTTTATCCAGGCGATGAAGGTGCTGGATGGCGGCCGTATTTCCATTGCGGCATTAAGTCTGGGTATTGCCCAGGGTGCGTTTGAAGCCGCGCTTAAATATTCACACGAACGGCACCAGTTTAATAAACCAATCTCATCCTTCCAGGGAATTGCGTTTATGCTGGCCGATATGGCTACTAAAATTGAGGCAGCAAAGCTGCTGACCTACCGTTCAGCCGATATGAAGCAAAAGGGATTGAATGTTAACCGTGAATCGGCCATGGCTAAACTGTATGCTTCGGAAGTGGCCGTGAGTGTGGCTAACGATGGCGTTCAGATTTTTGGCGGCTACGGCTACACGAAGGACTTTCCGGCTGAGAAGTACTACCGGGACGCGAAATTGTGCACGATTGGCGAAGGAACCTCAGAAATCCAGAAATTAGTGATTTCCAGGGCTATTTTGAAGTAATGTTGCTTTTGTATAAAGCCTTTTCGTATATTTGCAGCCCTAATTATCAGAGAACATGCTAATTATCAACATTAAAGAGAACGAGTCGATTGACAAAGCTTTGAAGCGTTTCAAGAAGAAATTCGAGAAAACGGGCATTTTGAAGGAGCTTCGCTCCCGCACAGCGTTTGAAAAGCCGTCTGTTACCCGCAGAACGGAGATCAAAAAAGCGGCTTACGTTCAGAACCTCAGAAGACAAGAAAACGCTTAAGCGGGTTTCGCGGGCGATTTTATAAACAATCTGTCAACAGATCCCCTACGGGTTTTCCGGTAGGGGATTATTTTTTTACATTGTTCAACCGAATCACACCGGGAGGCGTTGGCAGCATAGCATGATTGAGCAGTTCCTGAAATATCTCCAATACGAAAAACGCGTCAGCGCCCACACTACACTCGCGTACAAAACAGACCTCGCCCAGTTCTCGAAATTT
>CAZIGG010000177.1:0-5391 GCA_964538575.1 uncultured Roseivirgaceae bacterium | reverse complement strand
CCTATGGTACTCTCAACTTCCGTTTTGCTGTTATGGTATTCCAGGATGTGCTTTACAATGGCGAGGCCTAAACCCGTTCCGCCCTTCTCGCGGCTGCGGCTTTTGTCAACGCGGTAGAACCGTTCGAAAATGCGTGCGAGGTGTTCTTCGGCAATGCCTTCGCCATGATCGCGCACGTGCGTAGTGATATTTTTCTTGCCGATATCGAATCTTACCGAAACTTCTCCGCCTTCAAACGAATGCTTGATGGCGTTGCTCACGAGATTCGTCATCACCTGGGTGATGCGCTGCCAGTCGGCATCCACGAGAGCTTTATTTTTTGAGCCGTGAAGCGTTAGCGTGATCTTCCGGGCTTCTGCTTTGTCCTCGAGTTGCTCAAATACTTCCTGGGTGAGCTCATAGAGGTCGACCGTTTCAAAATGCATTTTGATCTGGCGCGTCTCAATGTGCGAGAGCGTTAACAAATCCTGCACGAGCGCATCCAGTCCATCGAGGCTGCGAGCCGCTTTCTTTAAAAATTTACCGCGAACAGCTTTATCATTTACTGCGCCATCGAGCAGCGTGTGAACAAAACCTTGCGCAGCGAAAATGGGTGTCTTCAATTCATGTGAGATGTCGGCTATAAATTCTTTCCGGAATGCTTCAAGCTTGCGCAGCTCATCAATCTCCTTTTGTTTCAACTCAGCAAACGAAAAGATTTCTTCATTTATTTTTTCAAGCGGATTGAGCGTATTGAGTTTTTGCTTACTAAGTCCGTGTAACTCTTTCTTCTTCAATTTCTCCATCAGCTGATATATCTTGTTGATCTCCCGAAAGATGAGCAGTTCGAGAATAGCAAAAGATAAAATATAGGATACTGAAAAACTGATAACGAACGTTACAGTGAGAACTGTTGTACCCACTGTTTCGAACAACGTTAAGAATAGGGTAGTAATGATAGAAATGCACAGGGCAAGAATAAGCGCGAGTACCCGTGAGCTATAAACCATTTTTAATTTGACAATTTGACGATTTGAAAATGTATCAATGAAATCATGATCTCAATGAGTTTCAATTTACCCAATTTTCAAATCTTCAAATCGATTAATTTTCAAATTAATTCAGAGCAAACTTATACCCCACCCCTTTCACGGTAGTAATATAATCCTCGCCAATCTTTTCACGCACCTTACGGATGTGAACATCAACGGTTCTGGCCAGCACGTAAACGTCCGAACCCCAGATGTTTTGCAACAAATCCTCACGGCTGAAAACCTTGTTTGGATTTTGCGCCAGGAAATACAACAACTCAAACTCCTTCTTCGGCAGGTTGATTTCGCGGGTACCTATTTTAATTGTATAGCTAGTCCGGTCAATTGTAAGATCGCCAATCGTGATGGTGCTTGCCGGACTCGTTTTTTTATTATCTCTTCTGAACAGCGCACTGATGCGGCTCATAAGTGCTCTTGGCTTAATTGGCTTATTGATATAATCATCGGCACCTACATCAAACGCAGCTACTTCTGAGTATTCTTCTGAACGCGCGGTGAGAAACACAATAAATGTTTTTTGCAGTTCGGGGATTTCACGAAGCAAGCGGCAGGTTTCCACCCCATCCATCTTCGGCATCATGATGTCGAGCAACACGAGGTCAGGGTGAAATTTCTTTGCTATATCCACCGCCTTGAAACCATCGCTGGCGGTTTTAACTTCGTATCCTGTTTTTTCGAGATTGTATTTGAGAAGCTCCTGAATCGGCTCTTCGTCATCAACGACAAGCACTTTTTGAACGGGCTTGTTTGCCATAGTTCTGTTGTTTGGTACAAAGGTAGGCAAAAGACGGGGTTTCAAAGGCCGGTGTTAACATCTTAACAATTCCTTAATGATCAGGATTTTCGGGATTTACAGGATGTCATCTAAACGTCATTCTTATCCCGACCTGTCGGGATAAGAATCTCCAAATAGAGAAAATGAATTCAATCGGGTTCCCGATAAGGGGATGCCCGCCTGAATGAATTCATTCGGGCAGGCTTCGGCAAAGCCTCAGCATGACGAGGGTTAAAGAAACGGGTGTTTCTTTTTATGATGCCGGATGTACGCTTTCAGGTCGTCCGCGAAGTTATTGTTCATATCCTCCCAGAAAACATCCTGTTGCGACTGGTACCGTTTCATGTTAATAAAATACGTGTTGTTCGGAAGTCGCTCCCTAAACCGTTCGGAAGGTTTTTTATTGATAGCCAGTGAAAGTGTATCGAGCAAAAAGACAATTTTTTGGATGGCTGCCTTTTTCAAGGCCGCTTTTTGATCAACCGGGTCAGTATCCTTCATGGTGTTATATAAGCTGTCTAACATCTCTGTACCGCGAAGCATGTGCTCGCTGTATTTTGTGAAGTCGGAATCTTCACCCACATAGGTTAAATATTCTTCCGAATCCTTTCCATGTGTAGCGATGAGGAACTGCTCCGCTCCACGGTCGCCAATAAACGTGGCCAGGTTCTCGTTGAAGTCGATGCTGTCTTTCACGAAGATGGTGGCATGCACCATTTCATGAATGATCAGGTTCGCCAGGTCGCCTTCTTCGCGCTCAAGCATCTTGCTTAAGATGGGATCGGTAAACCAGCCGAGCGTTGACCAGCCGCCCGGGTTACGGATGCTCGTATCCCAGCCTTCCCCGTCCAACGCATCGCGAAGCGCAATGGCTTGTTCTTTATTAAAAAATCCTTTATAGGGTACCGAGCCGAGGATCGGGAAATCCCATTCCTTTGCCTGAAAGCGAAACGGTTCACAAGCCGTTACCACCCACATAATCTCTTCTCCGCGTTGGTCGTAAAGCGTTTTGTAGTTCCTGGTGTCTTTTAAGCCAAGTGAATCGATGGCGTACTTTCTTACCTGCTCAATTAAGACAAGCTTTGCTTTCAGCGAATCCGGAAAGGCCGGGTCTTTCATCACCTCCTCCACCGGACGTGCATTCCAGACAATATTCAACTGGCCTTTTCCCTGGCGCAGGCCGTACACAACCAGATCCGAATATATGATCACAAGAATGACGAGCACCGCCAACAGGGCAAACAATGTGCGTTTGATGATTTTACCGGTTCTTTTTTGCATTCAGGAGAAAGAAACGTTCAGAGAAATTGAGGTAGAGCCCGAATGAATATTCGATTGATTCGGCATACGTATCATAGAACGGCTCGGCCCGGGCTGTTAGTGTGAGACCATCCGCAACTTTTAAATCGTACAGAAACCGGAGCATGACTAACTCACGTGTTTTATCCACCCGCATCGGGTATTGATCATTCACTGACGTATATAATGGACTGCCCTGAACCGTCAGGAACTGATTACCATACCAGTAGCTGCCCATCACGGTAAGTCCGAACGTTGTTTTAACATACGGATTCACAAAAAAACCGACACCATCCTCGTTGAACACCGGGGTACTGGCATTCGTATTAAAACTGGTTGCATACAATTTCATTCCCCAGCTTTTGATGATACCCGCACCGGTTCCTTCCAGTGTTAATCCCCCAGCCATGTTAAACTGCGTGATTACCTCATTATCAACCGTGTCGATTTGCCCGCCCTGGTGTGACGCTACAAGCTGCAAGGGCAGGTCAACGTGCATGTTACCGAACGTAAATAACGTTTTGTTGAATGATACACCGGCTACAAATCGCTCCGGTTCGGTGCTGTTCGCATAGATCATTTTCTGCCAGTCGATCCAGGCATCGAGAAAAAGGCTGTTGTCTTTCATCCAGATAAGCTGGGCGCCATTCTCCAGGCGGTTATTGAGTACGCGTTCAAAATCGTATAACGGTTCAATAAGCCGGTGATGAACGCTTCCTTCGAGCGTACCGAAAATAAAATTGACATTGTTGTTCCTGATCTTCAGCGAGAGCGTGGGCTGCACCTCCGAATAGTCATCGTTGCCGAAATCCTTTTGAACATACACGCCTGCATCTAAGCGCACGTTTTTCGAAATATTGTACGACAGGTACGGATTCAACTGGTAGCCGAACAACGTGTAGCCTTCAATCACGGTATCGAAAAACTCGTTGTCTTTCACAAAGCCGAGCATGTTGATACCGAGGAACAACTTGTTGGAATCGGCCGGGTTAACCGTCATGCGTTGCTCAAAGGCACTGTTATCGAGCTGAGCAAAAGCTGCGGCTGGAATCAATGCAACAACGAGAAATAAGGCTTTTTTCATACGAAAGGATGCAATATAGGCACTGGAAGCACGTCCGCAACAATACTGACAACTACTGTCACGTAATTTTCAGAGGCTTTTTATTACGCTCCGCATTGCCGTATTTTGATTCATCAAACACGTAACAACGACAACAGCTATATGAGTGACGCAAAAGAAAAGATCAAAGCCCTCCAGTTAACAATCGACAAACTGGAAAAGACTTACGGCAAGGGAACCGTTATGAAACTAAGCGATGAGAAGGTGATCGATATTCCATCGATCTCAACCGGTTCAGTCGGCCTCGACATTGCCCTCGGCATTGGCGGGATTCCGCGCGGAAGAATAACCGAGATCTACGGTCCGGAATCGTCTGGTAAAACAACGCTTACCCTGCACATGATTGCCGAAGCGCAGCGCAAAGGCGGCATGGCCGCGTTCATTGATGCGGAACATGCGTTTGACAGAGCCTACGCGGAAAAGCTGGGCATTGATTGCGAGAACTTATTGATCTCCCAGCCCGACAACGGTGAGCAGGCCCTGGAGATTGCCGATCACCTGATCCGTTCAGGCGCAATTGATATTATTGTAATTGACTCAGTTGCAGCGCTTGTTCCGAAAAGTGAACTCGAAGGCGAAATGGGCGACAGCAAGATGGGCTTGCACGCACGTTTGATGTCGCAGGCATTACGGAAGCTGACCGGTACGATCAGCAAAACCGGCTGCTCCTGTATCTTCATCAACCAGCTTCGCGAGAAGATCGGGGTGATGTTCGGTAACCCGGAAACAACCACGGGTGGCAATGCGCTGAAGTTCTATGCATCCGTTCGCCTGGATATCCGCAGAATCGGTCAAATTAAGGAAGATGCCGACAACATTACCGGTAACCGTGTGAAAGTGAAAGTGGTGAAGAACAAGGTAGCGCCTCCGTTCAAGGTGGTGGAGTTCGACATCATGTACGGAAGAGGTATTTCCAAATCCGGTGAGATTGTTGACCTCGGGGTTGAACTGAACGTGATCCAGAAGTCAGGTTCATGGTTCTCGTACAGCGGTAATAAGCTGGGCCAGGGCCGCGATGCGGTTAAACAACTGATCGAAGATACTCCGGAACTGATGGAAGAACTGGAAGCTAAAATCAAGGCAAGTTTAGACAGTGCCAAGCAAACACTTGAAATTGCTGCAGACGAACGCAAAGCCGAGCGTGCCGAGAAAGCTGAAAAGGC
>CAZIGG010000176.1:0-5447 GCA_964538575.1 uncultured Roseivirgaceae bacterium | reverse complement strand
TCATTGAAGAAATTGAAACAAACGACCGGAACAGGAGCGATACATGGTACGCAGATTTGAACAGCAAAGACGCAGGCATTTCAAAATGGAACAATCCTGATTTCGATGATTCGGACTGGAACGAAATGAATATACCCGGCTATTGGGCAGACGAGAGTTTAGGGAATGTGAATGGCTCGGTGTGGTTCAGGAAAAAAATTACTATATCCGCCTCCATGACAGGCAAGCCCGGCCATCTCTGGCTTGGCCGTATCGTGGATGCCGACTCGGCTTTTGTGAACGGAAAGTTTACCGGCACAATAAGCTATCAATATCCCCCGCGCAGGTATGCCTTTGGTGCGGATGTACTGAAAGAAGGCGAGAACGTAATTGCCGTGCGGGTCATCAACAGTTCGGGGCGCGGTGGGTTTGTTCCCGATAAGCCTTACTTCTTATCCGTTGACAACGACACGCTTGATTTAAAAGGCTCGTGGAAATACCGGCTTGGCACAACCATGCCTGCATTGGGAAGTCAAACGTTCATTCGTTGGAAACCGGTGGGGTTGTATAACCGGATGATCGCTCCACTTCTTAACTATTCCATAAAAGGCGTGATCTGGTATCAGGGTGAATCGAATACAAGAAATCCGAAACAGTATGAAGAACTATTCCCCGCGATGATCCGAAACTGGAGAGAGAAATGGAAGCAGGGGAATTTTCCTTTCCTGTATGTGCAACTTGCCAACTTCATGGAGCCGAAAGTAGAGCCGGCCGAAAGCGACTGGGCGGCTACACGGCAGGCGCAGCTTAAAACGCTTTCCGTACCCAATACCGCCATGGCTGTAATCATTGATATTGGCGAATGGAACGACATTCATCCGTTAAACAAGGAAGATGTGGGCAAACGCCTTGCCCTCGCAGCCCGTCATGTTGCTTATGGCGATAAGCAGGTGGTTTACTCAGGGCCGGTTTATCAATCGCACAAAATCAAAAAGAATAAGGTTACTATTACCTTTTCAAATACAGGGAGCGGCTTGGTATCTAAAGGCAGCAATGAATTAAAATATTTTTCCATTGCCGGGGCTGATAAAAAGTTTGTCTGGGCAAAAGCTACAATAAAAGGTAATAAAGTGATAATATGGAGTGATGAAGTAAGCAAGCCTGTTGTTGTGCGATATGCCTGGGCGGATAATCCCGAAGGGGCAAATCTTTACAACAAGGAAGGGCTGCCTGCTTCCCCATTTACTACCGGACAATAAAAGTTTAATAAGCTGAAATTTCTTTCTTACGTCTTCATCACCAAACACTGATTATGAAGAATCTTTTGTACCTGTTCCTTGTAATGACCATCATTCATTCGTTGGGCAATTCAGTTTTTGCCCAAAAGAAAAACAATGCTATCCCTGCTCTTGTCAAACAGGGAACAGCAACACAACTGGTTGTGGAAGGTAACCCTTTTATTGTGTTGGGTGGTGAAACGGGAAATTCAAGCGCATCGGATTTGAAATATATGCGTTCGGTCTGGAAAAAAATGAAGTTAATGAATTGCAATACGGTATTAGCCCCCGTGTACTGGGAACTGGTAGAGCCGGGGAAAGGTCGTTTTGATTTCACACTAATTGACAGCCTTATACATGATGCGCGAAAGCACGATATGAAAATCGTTTTCCTGTGGTTTGGAAGCTGGAAAAACAGCATGTCGTGTTATGTGCCCGCATGGGTGAAAAAAGATTACAAAACCTATCCGCGCACCTATGCTCAACATGGAGAACCACAGGAAATACTCACGCCTTTCAGCAACAACAACCTGCAAGCCGACATCAATGCTTTTGTGGCGCTTATGAAGCACATCAAAGAAACTGATGCCAAAGAACAAACCGTGATTATGATCCAGGTGGAGAACGAGATCGGGATGCTCCCCAGCGCAAGAGACTACCACCCGGAGGCCGTCAAAGCGTTTAATGAACAAACGCCTGCGCAGCTAATCCAATACCTGCAAAAGAACAAAACAACTTTAGCCCCCGCAGTGGCCGAAGCATGGAAGAAAGAAGGATATAAAACCAAGGGGACATGGGAGCAGATATTCGGCAAAGGATTGGCAACAGACGAAATTTTTATCGCCTGGCACTTTGCAGTCTTCACCAACAAGGTAACAGAAGCAGGAAAGAAAGTGTATGCGTTACCCATGTTTGTAAACGCGGCTCTGAACAGGCCGAATGTAAAGCCCGGTGATTATCCGAGCGGTGGGCCTCTGCCGCATCTCATTGATATTTGGAAAGCGGCCGCGCCTGCTGTTGATTTTCTTTCACCGGATTTTTACAATCCTGATTTCAAATACTGGAATGATCTTTATACCCGCAAAGATAACCCGCTCTTTATTCCTGAGATTCGCTTTGAGCCATCGGTAGCAGCCAAAGTTTTTTATGCTATCGGCCATTATCATGCTATCGGTTTTTCACCCTTTTCAATCGAGTCAACAAATACACCGGAGGAAGAGCCATTGACGAAAAGTTATGAAATTTTGGCGCAGCTTACTCCGCTCATTACCGCCCACCAGGGAAAAAATACAATGGACGGTGTGCTGCTTGACCAAAATTATCCTGCCGACAGCATCAGTTTCGGTGAATATATCTTTACGATCAACCATGACTACACGCTCGGCTGGTCGCCAAAAGCGAAAGAAGATCAATGGCCGCAGACAGGAGGGCTTATCATACAAACCGCTCCGGACGAATTTGTTGTTGCTGGAACGGGGATTGTCGTTACGTTTTCATCCAACAAGAATGATAAAGGCAGAGTAGGAATCCTGAACATCGAAGAAGGAGAATACATTAACGGTAAGTGGACACCCGGCCGCACGATGAACGGTGATCAAAGCCACCAGGGCAGGCATCTGCGTTTTGCCACAGGCGATTTCGGAATACAAAAGCTGACGTTGTACAGGTACAAATAAATTTGGAATTGATAAATGACTACTAAACGATTTTTGAACTATAACTAAAAAACTGATCATCAACCCGTCTGACCGCTTGTTTGCGAAATCACAGGAGCGGTCTGACGGGTCAACCAAACATTTTGAACTATGACTAAAAAACTCAGAAGCTACGATTGGTTCGGCAAGTCCGACAAAATGGGATTTGTGCACCGTTCATGGCTGCGCAACCAGGGCTACCCGGATGATTATTTCAAAGGAAAACCGGTAATCGGTATTTGCAACACCTGGTCGGAGCTTACGCCCTGCAACGGGCACCTGCGCGACTTTGCCGAGATCGTGAAAAGAGGCGTGCGCGAAGCAGGAGGTTTTCCGTTAGAGTTTCCGGTTACCTCGCTTGGCGAAACCATCATGCGCCCCACCACCATGTTGTTCAGAAACTTAGCCAGCATGGACGTGGAAGAATCCATCCGCGCCAACCCGATCGATGGTGTTGTACTGCTTACGGGTTGTGATAAAACCACACCCTCCACCGTGATGGGCGCATGCAGCGTTGACCTGCCCACGATTGTTGTGCCGGGCGGCCCGATGTTAAACGGACGCTTTCGCGGAGAGTGCATCGGTTCAGGCTCATTCAATTGGATGATAAAGGAAAAGCGGTCGGTAGAAAATTATACCGATGAAGATATTCACGAAGCCGAAGTCGGCTCTGCCCGCAGCCAGGGACATTGCATGTCGATGGGTACGGCTTCAACCATGGCCTGCATGGTGGAAGCATTGGGATTAACGCTGCCCGGTGCAGCGGCAATCCCCGCGGTGGATGCGCGTAAAAAAGTGATGGCGCATCTGTCAGGACGAAGAATTGTTGAAATGGTAAAAGAAGATTTAAAGCTCTCGAAAATTCTCACACGCCAGGCCTTTGAAAATGCCACTGTCATCAATGCCGGTGTGGGCGGCTCTACCAATTTTCTGATTCACATGCTCGCTATCGCGGGACGTATCGGTGTGGAACTGAATCTTGAAGATTTTGATAAAATAGGAAGTAAAATTCCGTTGCTGGCCAACCTGAAACCTTCCGGCAAATACCTGATGGAAGATTTTTATTATGCCGGTGGCCTGCCTGTGGTAATCCATGAATTGAAAAAATATTTGCATACAGACGCGATAACTGTAAACGGAAAAAGCATCGGTGATAATAACGTAAACCCGCCCTGCTACAACCGCGAAGTAATTGCCTCTGCGGATAACCCGCTGCAACACGAAGCTGGCATTGCCGTGCTGAAAGGAAACCTTTGCGAAAATGGGGCGATCATCAAGCCTTCGGCTGCTTCAAAAGAACTGATGAAGCATCGTGGTCGTGCGGTAGTGTTTGAAAGCATGGACGATTACCACGCCCGCATTGACGACCCCAACCTCGATATAGATGAAACCTGCGTAATTGTATTAAAGAGTGTCGGGCCGGTAGGTTATCCCGGTATGCCCGAAGTAGGGAATGTTGATCTTCCTGAAAAGCTCCTGCAAAAAGGCATTCGCGATATGATACGCATTTCAGACGGACGCATGAGCGGAACCGCAGGTGGAACGGTCGTGCTTCACATTTCGCCTGAATCCGCTATCGGAGGCACGCTCGCCTTGGTTAACGATGGCGATATGATCGAGCTGGATATTGAAAAGAGAAAGCTGCACCTCGAGGTGAGCGATGAAGAATTGCTGAAGCGAAAAGCAAAATGGGTCGCTCCTGCTCCCGCAACAGCGCGGGGCTATGTTAAATTTTACATTGATCATGTCCAGCAGGCGCATCTCGGCTGCGACCTTGATTTATTACGGGGCGGTTCGGGCGCAGAGGTGAAGGGGGATTTGCATTAAAAAATACAAAATGGTTAAAACCATTTTGCAAATATGTCATGTGTTTCCATAGCCCAGGGTTTAAACCCTGGGCTATGGAAACACAAACGAACACAACGAAACCGTTTTAACGGTTTCAATAACGAGCGATAAAACATTATGCCGCATTCGTTTAACAAAATATGGATTCATGCCATCTGGGCAACCAAAAACAGGATGCCCCTGATTGCAACAAAATCAGAAAGACAGATTCATGATTATATGCGCGGACAATTTATTGAAATGGGTTGCCCCGTAAGAATAATCAATGGCATGCCTGACCATGTGCATTGTCTTTTCTTATTAAGCCCGCAAAAATCAATAGCTGACGTAATCAAGCAGGTAAAAGGCAGTACATCGCATTACATTAATGAACAAAACATTATCGCTGAAAAATTTGCATGGCAAACGGGATATGCCGCTTATTCGGTGAGCGAATCTGTATTAGAAAAGGTTTTTGTTTATATCAGAAATCAAAAACAGCACCATACAAAAAAGACATCCCGGCAGGAATATGACGAGTTCCTGAAATTATATGGATTTTCAAATGACGATACCGAATGAAAATGGTTAAAACCATTTTATAACATATTGGACATCATCATAGCCCGCGGTTTAAAATCGCGGGCTATGATGGAAATAAAATAAAACA
>CAZIGG010000175.1:0-5497 GCA_964538575.1 uncultured Roseivirgaceae bacterium | reverse complement strand
AGCCGGAAGAGTGCTGGGCTATAATATGAAGCTGTATGATGGCTCAATGCAGGAGTGGAGCAGACTTGAAAGCCTGCCCATGGAAACCACGAAGAAATAAATTCACGGAAGGCAACTTATTTTGGGTTGCCTTCCTCTTTTTTACCCCTCTGATACATGCCGGCTCCAAGGGCGGTGCCAATGGCAACTCCAAGTGCAAGGCCCAGGCCAATGTTCCTGAAAGCAGCACCCATTGCAATGCCAATGCCGGCCCCAAGCGAAACACCAATGGCAATCGAATTATTTTTTGATTTCATAGTTATAAATAGTTAAAGATTAAGCTTTCTGAAAAATTCCCAGGCTACAATTCCCAGGCAAACGGAAATGTTTAACGAATGCTTTGTCCCGGATTGCGGGACTTCAAGCGCCTGATCACCCAGCGCGATAACCTCATCACTTACTCCTTCAACCTCATTGCCGAATACAAGACAGTATTTTTTTCCGGAAGCAGGCGTGAATTCATGAACCGGCCTGCTTGCCGTAGTTTGTTCAATAATAATGATTTCATATCCGGAAGCTTTTATTTTTTTAATGGCTTCCGCTGAGTTTTCCGCATACTCCCACACCACTGATTCCGTTGCGCCCAACGCTGATTTTTGAATTTCCCGATGGGGGGGCGTGCCCGTGATGCCGGTGAGAAAAATCTTTTCGACACGAAATGCATCGGCCGTCCGAAAGGCTGAACCTACATTATGTAAGCTGCGCACATTATCGAGCAGGATGCACACGGGCAACTTTTCAGCTTCCTTGAATTCGCTAACGGAAATCCGACCCAGTTCTTCGAGCTTTAACTTTTTCATTTTGTAACAGGTGTAACCGTGTACCCTTCTTTTCTCAGCAATGAGATCAATCCATCGGAACCCGGCAGGTGGCCTGCACCGACAGCAATGAATTGTGACCCTGACTTCATAAGCTCCGGTAATATTTTTACCCAGTTCATGTTTCGGTCCTTCAGCATATAGTCCATGTTCCCGGTAAGGTCTTCCGGCATCGACTCCATCATGCGTCCCAGGCCGCTAAGGTCTTTTTGCAGATACTGTTCAAGCATTTCGACTGAAGCTTTTGCCGTGAAGTCAATTTGATCCACGGCTTCAACCAGTTGTTTCGCCTGCTCTTCTACTGAAAAATGATTGTACAGCATGTCAAACTGCTGCTCCATTGTTTCTAATGCAGTAACCGTTTTACCCGTCTTTTTGGCTGAACCTGCAATGTATACGTCTAACGGAACACCCTCATATTTCCTGAGGAGTTCTGCGTTGAGTGTTTGCGCCTGCAACAATCCAATCATCATGGAAGCCTGCGCGGGCTTAAACAAGTCGAACATTTTCAAGCTATACCCCGACAAAGCCTGTAATGCAGAATCAACCCGTTGAAAATCTTCCGGAGACAAAAGGGTTGATATTTTTTTATCCTGCATGATGCCCTTCGACATCATGACGCTCATCATCTTGCCGGAGTCAAGCACAAGTTCCACCACAACACCTTTCGCTTTTGCAAGCGGTTGTTCTGTTTCAGGAACTTCTGTTAAAAATTCCGCCCCTAACAAATGGTAGGTTCCAAAAAGATAAGAAGGCTCCTGTAATCCGTTGCCGGAGATCTTCCAGAGTAAAGCTTTTTCAGATTTTTTTTCCTGCGCGTGAAGCGTGCCTGAAAAGAATATAATTGCAAGAAGGAGGCGCACCCCCGAATTTCTTAAAGCCGTTTTCATGAATTGCCTTTGGTTTATTGGTAACGCATTGATGGTAAGAATTACAAAAAACAAATAATCATTTAGCCGATTTTATTTTGTTGGCGGCTTTGTTCATTTTTGCCCCCATTTTTAATATCCGATCCCCACAAAAGGTGAAAGTAAAGAATCTTTTTAATGCAGGCATAGACGATACGCTCGACCCGAACCTGCGCGCGCGCGTAACGGCCTCGAATGTTGTCTTCATTATCATTTCGATGATTCTGCTGATCACCTTATGCCTCAACGCAAGAGCATACTGGACGCAGGGAATTCCTTCTTTTCGCGCTGCGATTCCCATTTTACTATTCTGCGTTTCTATAGGAGGTATTCTGTTAAATCACATTCGCTGGTTTCTCGCAGCCCGGCTGGTTTTCTTTTTGTCGTGGACATTGTTCATTACCGCATTTCCGGCATGGCGGCCGGCAACCGTGTACGGGTATTTCCTTCACCCGATGTTTGGGATCATTTCCTCCACCATGGTGTTGCTCATGTTTTCCTTTCGAAGGGAAAAAGCTGTTTATGTGTTCTTTCTGGGTTTCTCGATGCTCATTACCGTATTCTCCTTTGATTTCGTATCATGGTTTGATCAGAACGGTGTCGCAGAAACGATTTTAACGTACACGACCAATTTCCGGCTTCATATTTATCCGTTCTTCTTTACGATCTTTTTTAACCTCGTACTCATTTATATTTTCAGGATTAACGGAAAATTCTTTGACCTCCAGCAAAAGCAGCACGACACGATAGTTAATCAAAACAGGCAGCTCTCTGAAGCGCGGCTGAAACTTGAGCTCACGAACAATGAACTGGAAACGCGGGTACACGAGCGCACCTTGGAACTGCTGCAGCAAAATGTCCGCCTGACGGATTATGCATTCTTTCACGCGCATGTGCTGCGCGCGGCCGTGTGCCGCATACGCGGACTGCTGAACCTGTTAAATCTTCCCATTGATCCGGAAGAAGAAAAAACGGTACGCGACATGCTGTCGCAGAGCATGCAGGAGCTTGACGACACCATTCACATGATGAACGACAAGCTTCATGCTACGGAGATTTCCTCTGAAGAAACCATTAGATCTTAATTCAGCTTTTCAAGCCGGGCCTGGCGTTTGAATTTTGCGGATCAGGGAGTTGTTAATTACTCATGATCCGGACGGCTTAACCCCCGCAGACTTTTTTATATTTGCCGGCTATGGCCGGAGCAGGTGCAATGGAAACCCCTTTAATGAAACAGTACAACGCCATCAAGGCGAAGTACCCCGGTGCGCTGCTGCTTTTCCGCGTGGGCGATTTCTATGAAACCTTTGGCGAGGATGCGATTAAAGCTGCCCGTGTGCTCGACATCACGCTAACCAAGCGCGGCAGCGGCTCAGCTTCTGAAATTGAGCTGGCGGGGTTTCCGCACCATTCGCTGGATACATATTTGCCCAAACTTATACGCGCAGGTCATCGCGTGGCGATTTGCGATCAGTTGGAAGATCCACGATTTGTAAAAGGCATTGTGAAACGCGGTGTAACCGAACTGGTAACACCCGGAGTTTCATTCAATGATAATGTGCTCGAAAAGAAGCACAATAACTTTCTGGCCTCGGTACACATCAGCAAACAGTTTATTGGCGTTTCATTTCTGGATATCAGTACAGGCGAATTCTATGCTGCACAGGGAACGGAAAATTATGTCTATAAGCTCATTCAAAGCTTTGCTCCGGCTGAGATCATCTTCAGTAAAGCGAACCGCGAAAAGCTGGAAACACAGTTTGGTGAGCTGCATGCAACGTTCGCACTCGATGACTGGGTATATGCCTATGATTTTGCACACGAACGCCTGATCAACCAGTTTAAAACAGCAAACCTCAAAGGTTTTGGATTGGAAAATTTAACCGAAGCCATTGTTGCAGCCGGTGCCATCCTGCATTACCTCGAAGCCACTGAGCATAAAGACACGCAACACATCGCCTCCATTTCACGCATCGATGAAGAGAAGTACGTCTGGCTGGATCGATTCACCATCCGCAACCTTGAGCTTGCCGCACCCAACAGCGATGGCGGTGTGCCGTTGATCGATATCCTTGACCAAACGGTTACCGCGATGGGCTCGCGGCAGTTACGAAAGTGGATGGTGCTTCCGTTAAAAGAAAAGGAAGCGATTGAAGAACGGCTCAGCATCGTTGATACATTTTACCAGGATGCTGACCTGGCGGAAACAATTCTCGACAACTTCCGCCATATGGCCGACCTGGAACGGTTGATCTCAAAAGTCGCAGCTGGCCGGATCAATCCCCGGGAATTATTGCAATTAAAAAAATCATTGCAGCGTGTAGCTCCCGTAAAGCGTCTCGTAGAGACGCAAAATCTTGCGTCTCTACGCAAGTTGGGCGATCAATTGAATTTATGTGAATTTCTGGTCGATAAAATCGAAAAGGAATTAAGCGAGGAGGCGCCCATGCTCATTCACCAGGGCGGTATTATTAAAGAAGGGGTGAATGCCGAGCTTGATGAGCTTCGCGCCATTGCCTTTTCCGGAAAGGATTATCTTTTGCAGGTGCAGAAACGGGAGATTGAACGCACGGGAATTAATTCGTTAAAGATCTCGTATAATAAAGTCTTCGGCTATTACCTCGAAGTAAGCAACGCGAATAAAGACAAAGTCCCGGCCGACTGGATCCGCAAGCAAACGCTGGTGAATGCCGAACGCTACATTACGGAAGAGCTTAAAGTTTACGAGGAAAAAATCCTGACGGCAGAGGATAAGCTCAACGTAATCGAGCAGAAACTTTTCCTGGAGCTGGTGCGCCATGCTTCGGAGTTTGTGATACCCATTCAGGTGAATGCGCGGGTGATTGCAAACATGGACTGCCTGTTATCGTTCGCGGTTATTGCGCGAAAAAATAAATATACGAAGCCCGAGATCAGCGAAGGCAAAGCCATTACCATAAAAGCAGGAAGACACCCGGTCATTGAAAAACAACTGGCTGCGGGCGATCACTATGTACCCAACGATGTTCACCTCGATCCCTCAACGCAGCAGATCATGATCATTACGGGCCCGAACATGGCCGGTAAGTCCGCGCTGCTCAGACAAGTTGCACTGATCACGCTCATGGCGCAGATCGGGAGCTTTGTTCCGGCTGAAGCCGCATCCATCGGGATTGTCGATAAAGTGTTTACACGCGTGGGCGCGTCCGATAACTTGTCAAAAGGTGAATCAACCTTCATGGTGGAGATGACGGAGACAGCCAGCATTCTTAATAATTTAAGTGACCGAAGTCTGATTTTAATGGATGAGATTGGCCGCGGAACCAGCACCTACGATGGCGTTTCCATTGCGTGGTCAATCGTGGAGTATTTACATAATCATAAAGATTTCCGTCCGAAAACACTGTTCGCTACGCACTATCACGAACTGAACCAGCTTGCCGAAGATCACGTGCGCGTGAAAAACTTTAACGTAAGCGTAAAAGAGGCGGGTGATAAAATCATTTTCATGCGCACGCTTAAGCCGGGCGGCAGCGAACACAGCTTTGGCATTCACGTAGCGCAACTGGCCGGTATGCCGAATAAAGTTGTGCTGCGCGCAAATGATATTTTGCATTTTCTCGAAAAGGAAAAGCACAGGAACGAGCCGAAGCAACGCATGCAGGAGTTGCCAAAAGCGATCAATCAAATGAGCCTGTTTGAGCTTGACCCGAAATCAAAAGAAGTGCATGATTTACTTTCGAAGATCGACAT
>CAZIGG010000174.1:2373-5526 GCA_964538575.1 uncultured Roseivirgaceae bacterium | reverse complement strand
ACGAACAACTGCATAAAACCTGGGAACTCCTGAAGCTGGAACGCCAGGCCGACCTCGAGCAATACCGTCAGAAAGTGTTGTTGGTTCCGCTGCACCGCAAAACCAAAGAAGGAAAATGCTGGTACCCGGTAACGCTGAAGCGTGATTACATCGGCACGGGCGAACGTTTAATTATAGAAGTCGAACGAACCAATCACCTCGATCAGCCGCATGTTTTTCAGAGCGGGAAGATGGTAAGTGTGTTCAGCAATGCAAAAGGCTCACCCGATAAGCATTACATCGGTGGCGTAATCAATTATGTGCGCGACAACCTGATGGTGATTACCGTTAATGGTGATGACCTGCCGGATTGGATTGACGATAATTTGCTGGGCGTTGACCTGATGTTCGATGAAATGGCTTACCGCGAAATGGAAGGAGCCATGAAAGCGGTGATCAAAGCTGAGGATTCAAGAGTTGCCGAATTAAGAGATACGTTGCTTGGTTACAGATTACCGGTTACAAGTTCGGAAACCGGAAACTTGCAACCTGTAACCAATTTAAATGAAAGTCAGCAACAAGCGCTGCAAAAAGTAATGGAAGCTCACGATGTCGCCATCATTCACGGTCCGCCCGGTACCGGGAAAACAACAACGCTGGTTCAGGCGATCAGGCAAACCGTTAAAATTGAAAAGCAGGTTTTGGTTTGTGCGCCTAGTAATGCAGCGGTTGATCTGTTAGTAGAAAAATTATCTGAACAAGGTTTGAATGTTGTGCGCATCGGCCATCCGGCCCGCGTAACGGAACAGTCTTTAAGTAAAACACTCGATGCCCGTATCGCCATGCATGATCATTTTAAAGAATTGCGTGCATTACGCAAGAAAATGGAGCAGGTGCGGAGCCAGGCATTTAAGTTCAAGCGTAATTTCGGATATGCCGAACGGCAGGAACGTAATTTGTTAAGGCAGGAAGCAAAAGCCCTGAAAGTTGATGCGGATGTGCTGGAGTTTTACATCATTAACGACATCCTGAACACAAGTGCTGTAGTTGCCTGTACGTTGGTTGGTTCATCACATCCGATGCTTCGCGGCAAGCGATACAAAACTGTTTTTATTGACGAAGCTGCGCAGGCGCTGGAACCTGCATGCTGGATACCCATTCTTCGGGCGCAACGGGTTGTGCTGGCAGGCGATCACCAGCAATTGCCGCCCACCATCAAATCGGTTGAAGCAGCGCGTGAAGGTTTAGCCAAAACCTTGTTTGAAAAATGCATTGAACGCCATCCGCAAAGTGCTTCTATGCTCCAGGTACAGTACCGCATGAACGAACACATCATGCAGTTCTCATCCGATTATTTTTATCATGGCGGCTTGATTGCGGATGAATCCGTTAAACATCATACGGTAAATAATTTACCTGCCATTGATTTTATCGATACAGCCGGCTGTGGCTACAACGAAACTCAGGATCCGGAAACATTAAGCCGGTACAATGAGGAGGAAGCTGAAGTATTAATCCGGCAGCTTGAAAAGCTGATACAAACTGCCGGAACAGAAAACTGGTTGTATACACTGGGTATAATCACTCCCTACAGCGCTCAGGTGGAGCGATTGACTAAGTTGGCAGAAACTTCTGAAGAACTGTCGGCTATCCATTCTTTCATTAACATTAATACCGTGGATGCTTTCCAGGGCCAGGAGCGCGACATCATCGCCATCAGCTTTGTGCGCAGCAACGATAAAGGTGAAATAGGTTTTCTGGGAGACATCCGGAGAACGAATGTGGCCATGACACGTGCAAAGAAGAAATTAATCATGATTGGTGACAGCGCAACGCTCGGCACACATGAATTTTACACCGCGTTGCTGGAATATGTTCAGCAGAAAGGGTTTTACCGAAGTGCATGGGAGCACCAATGACGATTTCCGAATTACGATTTTTCTGTTGTCTCAAAACTAATTCGTAATTCTAAAATCGTAAATCGTAAATTTACGTGATGGATTTTCAAGGGTTTAGCAAGCAGTCGAAAACAGAGGTAGAACGGAATAAGAAATTTCTGCTATCCCTGAAAAAGAAAGACCCCCGGAAGATAGATGATGCATTCCATACTTTACATGAAGAGGTTTTTGAAGAAATGGATTGTCTCACCTGCGCCAACTGCTGTAAAACCACCAGCCCGATTTTTTATGATACCGACATTGAGCGTTTAGCGAAAGAGCTTCGCATTAAAGCGGTTGATTTTGTAGATAAATACCTGAAGGTTGATGAAGACGGAGATCAGGTTCTCAAATCTTCTCCTTGTCCTTTTTTAGGATATGATAACTATTGTAGCGTATATGAAGCCCGGCCAAAAGCCTGCCGCGAATATCCGCATACCAATCGGAAGAAGATGGTTCAGATCATGGAACTAACACACAAGAACACGCAGGTGTGCCCTGCGGTGTTTGAGATTGTGGAGCGGTTGAAGAAGCTTACTGTTTGATTTTATAATTTTATTATATTTATAAAATGAAAGCTCGTGATGAATTCCACAATCTGATTGATAAAATCGAAGATGAAAAGACGCTAAAAGGGTATTTAGCCCTTATTCAGAAACTTATAAAAAGTCAATCAGGGGAACTTTGGAATGAGCTCAGCGCAGAAGCTAAAGCTGAACTTTTATTGTCTTACGAAGAGAGTTTCGAGGCTTCAAACCTTGTTAGTTATGAACAAGTTAGGAAACAGCATGAAAAATGGCTAAAGAAATAGTCTGGACAAAACGAGCTAATGACAAGTTTAATAAAATAATCCAGTTTCTAGAAGAAGACTGGGGTCATCGTGTAACAGAAAATTTTGTTCAAAGGACGTATAGCATTATTGATCTTTTAGCAGAGCAACCACAGCTCGGTACGTTGGAAAATGTTGAAAAGAAGATCAGAGGCTTTGTACTCACTAAGCACAATCGACTTTTTTATCGGGTAACAGAGCATGAGATTATTTTGCTCAACTTCTTTGATACAAGGTCTAAGCCCAAAAGGAGATAAGGAATGATAACGTTTCAATCACCATTAAGTAGTAACCCTTGCGACAATACCTGAAATCCTACTGGTTTTGGTTTTATATTGCGCTTGCGCTGATTTCAACCCGGGACTTTGTTGTTCACTTAACATATGAAGAATCTTACTTCCGCGACAT